>JAZNUK010000032.1:0-18138 GCA_045592265.1 Candidatus Fimisoma sp.
TACAGATTGTTTGCCAATGTATGTTGGTAAAGGCTCAGAGGTAGTCATTGAAGGAAATATAGGCTTTTTAGCAGGTATAGATTGTTCAAAGTTTGATAGTGTGTATTGCCATATTGAACTTTCGTGTATGTTACATGATTCAGGTTCCCCCATAGTAATTTCTAATTATCTTGTTAGTCAAAGCATATCTAGTCCAGACGATGTTAATGGTGCTATTGATGAGATGCTAAAATAGCATCGGATAAAACCGCATAGTTGAGAATAACGCCGGACTTTTCGCATATATTTAAAAGACCATATGTGAAAGGACGGCGTTTTTTATGAAGTTATGGCAGAATTCCCGGTTATGGAAAAAATCATTAATCACTGTAATGGGATGTGCGTTGATTCTGGGTACGTTTATTGCGATAGATAAAAACCTGCCTAAACAGGAGCCTATAGAATTGGAGACTGTCAATGATTCTCCGGTACAAGATCAACAAAAGGCCCCGTTTCAAGTGGAAGCCAAAGGTGCCATACTGATAGATGCAGATACAGGAGAGGTGCTGTTTCAGCAAAATTGCCATGAAGAATTACCTTTGGCATCTGTGACAAAAGTAATGACTATGTTGCTGGTTATGGAAGCAGTTGACACGGGTAAGATTACCCTTGAAGATGAAGTGACAATTTCCGAAAGGGCCGCTTCTATGGGGGGAAGCCAGATGTATATGGAGTTTGGCGAAAAACATACGGTGGAGGAACTTCTCATGGGAGTTGCTATGGCAAGTGCCAACGACGGATGTGTGGCACTGGCTGAATATGTTGCCGGAAGCGAAGAAATCTTCGTTGAGAGAATGAATGAAAAGGCAAAAGAATTAGGTATGAACGACAGTCATTTTGTCAATACCAATGGGCTGCCTGTGGCAGATCATTATTCCAGCGCATATGATATAGCAATAATGTCAAAGGAATTATATAAGCACGAGAAAACCCATCAGTGGTTTACCACATGGCAGAGCACCATAACAGTAGGACTACCGGGTAAAGAAAAAGAATTTGGGTTGACCAACACAAATAAGCTTATTAAACATTACGAAGGATGTAATGGAATTAAAACCGGATTTACTGCCGATGCAGGATATTGTCTCTCGGCTTCGGCAACAAGAGGAGATACCCACTTTATTGCAGTGGCCCTCGGTTGCGAAACTTCCCAGAAAAGAAATGCAGAGATAAGTAAGCTGTTGGACTATGGATTTGCCAATTACGAAACCTGTGTCATAGCAGAAAAGGGCGAAGTAATGGAAACAATCAAGGTGGAAAACGGAACACCGCAGACGGTTAAAGCCGTTACTGACAGGCGCATAACAGTGTTGGTAGAGAAAGGTGCAGGAGAAGGAATTTCAAGCAAGGTTAAGCTTGGAGAAAAGGTGAATCTTCCGCTGAAAAAGGGAGAAGAGGTGGCAAAACTTGCTGTATATAACGGAGACGAAAAGGTGGGTGAATATCCTCTTGTAGCCAAGAGTGCTGTCGAAAAAGCCTCCTTTACAGAACTGGTTTCAAGGTTTTTCAAGAAGCTGTTTTAAAAATACGAATATTTATTTGAAATCCATGTCAATATCTCGCAAACCCGGTTCACAGTGCAAGGAATTTCATTAGCTCATGCTCGGAGTCTTGGGCAAAAGCCTTTGTCTCCTCAGCTGCGCTGAAAGTTCGCAAAGTTCTTTTGTAAGCCAAGACTCTTGTCGCATTTCGCTTTGAAATTCCAGTTGCCCTGTTCAAAGGTTTTCTCAATATTAACATGGATTTCAAATGCTATATGTAATGTTTAAAAGCAATCTCGAAAGTCAGTAATCGGTCCATTGAGCAAGACAGCTAGGATTTCAAGGCGAAATGAGCAAAGAGTTTGACATGGAGAAAGCTTTGCGAACCTTTGGGAGACAAAGTTTCTCCCTCAAACTCTGAGAATGAGCCTTAGAAATCGTCTGTTCTTGTGAACCGGGACCGAGGATTGAATTTCGAAGTTTGCTTTCAATGATAGCTCTCGTAAATTATGTACATACCAATGAAAAGCATTTCAATGTACAGCAAGGAGGCGGCTAAAGAATGGAAAAAGAGTATATGATTTCCTTTTCCTCCTTTTACAAAGCAGCTTATGCTCAAGATGTACTGGCAGAAGCGGGAATCAGAGGAACCTTGAGAAAACTGCCTACAGAACTGATGCGTTCGTGCAGCACAGGGTTATATCTGAGAAATTCTGCAATCGGTGAGGTCAAAGATGCCCTCGCGCAAAGACAGATTTCCACCTCAGGCATCTATGAAATCGTAAGAGAGGAAAGAGGAAAAAGAAAGTATTTGAAAATAAAGTAATCGTCAGTCTGCAAGGTGGCAAGTGAGCTATTTTGCAGACTTTCTAATTTTTGCTCCCTGTGATATACTATAGACCAATACAATTGCAAGGAGCAGGGTATGAGAAAAAATACGGTGTTTACAGACCTACAGGAAATTCTGAAAGGTGACAGGGCGATTTTTGAAAAGGTTATGGAGTCAGTAGATGAGAGGGGAAGATTTTCGGCTGTGAAGGTGGCTGAAAATGTAAAGCCAATACTGGCAACCTTTGGAGAAGAGCCGGAAGAAGGATGGCTTTCAAATGCATACAACCATGTTCTTGGACAGCTTTTTCCTGAAAAGCAGAAAAAAGAAAAGGACAGTGCCAACATACAAAAGGGCAGGAATTTTTTGCTGAAACTTCTAAGCCTTCTCTACAAGTATGAAAGAAAGACCCTAGCCTTTGATCCTACCGTGGAAATGTGTTTCCTTGACTCAGAGGAAATTGCAGAAGGCGGGTATAATAGAGAATATCTGCGCCTTATACGCCTCATAGAAAAGAATCATGTATACGAATTTATGCGTATAGGTACGGAGATTACGCCATATAACACCCTGGGCCATATTGCGGGGGTTCATTATGTTGCCATGCATGCCGCCAGACAACTGAATCAACTGAAGATTCCCGTTGATTTGGGCCTGATTTCGGGAGCGGCTGCAGGCCATGATATTGGTAAATACGGATGTAAAAAAAGTGAAGAAAAAAGGATTCCGTATCTTCACTATTATTATACAGACATGTGCTTCAATCGCTTTGAGATGCCTATGATAGGGTACATTGCCGCAAACCACTCTACTTGGGATTTGGAACTTGAAAATCTTTCGGTGGAGTCCCTTCTTCTCATATATGCAGACTTTAGGGTTAAAAGTAAGCGAAATGAAGAGGGAAAAGAAGAGGTGAAGTTTTATACCTTGGAGGAGTCTTTCCATGTTATTTTGGGAAAGCTGGACAATGTGGACAAAGCCAAAGAGCACAGATACCACAAGGTATATAACAAGCTGAAAGATTTTGAAGAATACATGATAAAGGTGGGCGTGGATGTTGATCTGCCCCAAGTTCCGCAGAGGTTGCCTAAAACAGGGGAGCCGAAAACTGCTGCAGATGTTTCCCTTATGACCGGGAAACAGGTGGTGGAAGAATTTAAGCATTTGGCTGTGGAACACAACATACGCCTGATGAATAAATTCTATCGGGAGGAAGACTTTGCTGACCTTCTGGAAACGGTGCGTAGCGAAAAACAATGGAAGAATCTCAGAACATATATATCCATTCTGGGTGAGTATTCTACATACATGACTGAAAAACAAAAGCTTATGACACTGCGGTTCTTGAGAGAACTTTTGGTTCATAGAGAAAGCGATATCAGAAATCAAGCAGCAGAAATTGTAGGAAAGATAGTTGCGGCATTCAACGATGATTATAAAAAGGAGTTGCCTGAAGGAGTGGCTCTTCCAAAGAAAGAAGTAACAAACCTTTCCCTTTGGGAAGATACCTTGAATGCTATTCTGGTACCTGATTATAAGCTGACAGACCAACATAAAAAGTGGATTACCAACAGTTTGAAAAGCGTAGTTGCAGCGCTTATTGATAATTGTGCAGAAGAAATAAGAAAAGAATTCCTCGATAGTCTCTTAAAGTGGTATATGAAGGATGACTTAGGGTATAGAGAGAAGTCATCTCTACTTCAAACGGCCATGAATATACATATTACTCAGTGTAGTGATGAGCAACGAAAAGTTTTTCTCGATTTTGCCAAGCGGATTATGAACGAAGATGATCAAGGCCTTCGGGTTGCAGCGGTAGGAGTTAGATACCATTTTAGAAGGCGGACTACCCCGGGCAATTACAGAAGAGGTCTCAAAGCATGCCTCGGTTTTAATCCTAATTTACATTTACCAAAGGAAGCTCTTTCGGAAATGTATCTGGATAACTTGAAGGCAAGCACACCGTGGGCGATAAAAGTGGCAAATATACAGCTGATGCTACAGTCTTTAGAAGAGGAAAAGGAAGGCAGAGCTCTTCATGTGGCAACACATCTGGGAAATCTAATAAAGGTAAGCGAAACGGTGGTAGTGAGAAAACGGGCAGGGGAAAGCCTTCTGTCAATGATAAACAAAATGCCGTTGGAACAGAGAAATGAAATTGCCGTGGAACTTGGAAAAGGTCTTGAAATAGGGGACTATCAATTCTCCAAGTACATTCCTGAATATCTGGGGGTAATAATGCTTCATTTGCCGCCACGGGAGCTTGACGAACTTATAGCTGATCTTGAAAAATTGCTGGAGGCAACCAACGGACAGGTAGCGGCAGCAGTACTTAACACCTTTGGAGTGGTGCTGGAAAATTACAATATTTACAGTGGACTCTTTGGAAAACAGGAGAGCAGAGAAGCCTTCAAAGAGAGAAAAAATAACCTTGTAGGACTTCTTGTGCGCGGCTTTGCCAACTACAATGAAACCATAAGCGGAGAAGCCTTGTGGATTATCGGAATGAGGATTTTTGGGTCTCCGAAAATTTCCATGGAAGAGAAATATAATATATTTTGCAGGTGTGGCAAAAAGCTATTGTCCCTTTATGAGACTCGTCATGAGTCCAATTTGGAGTTTTACAATAACGCAGCAGTTCTCAACCAGATTTATCGTTTTATATCCCTTTACGAGCTGGAGAAGGGAAGTTTTGACATGGCTGAATCTCAAAAGATTGCCTTTTTCCCGGGCACCTTCGATCCTTTTAGCCTAAGCCACAAGGCCATCGCCACCGAGATTCGCGATATGGGCTATGAGGTATATTTGGCGCTAGATGAATTCAGTTGGTCAAAGAAGACTCAGCCAAGATTGCAGCGTCGCAGAATTTTAAGCATGTCTGTAGCAGATGAAGAGAACATATATGTTTTTCCCGATCACATTCCCGTGAATATTGCCAACCCGCAGGATTTGAAAAGACTGAAAGAAATTTTTAAAGGTAAGGATCTTTACTTCGTGGCAGGAAGTGATGTTATTGAAAATGCCTCATGCTACAGGGCAGAGCCTACGGAAAATTCCATACATTCAATGAATCATCTTGTCTTTAAGCGCTTTTCAGATGAAAGACAAGATGGGGCAAGCGGAGAGAAAAAATACCCTATTACGGGGCAGGTGATAAATCTTCATTTGGAAGAGCACTACGAAGACATAAGTTCCACAAGGATTAGAGAAAACATAGACTTGGGAAGAGATATATCCAATCTTATAGATCCGGTGGCACAAAACTATATCTATGCCAACAATCTATACTTGAGAGAGCCGGCATATAAACATATTTTGCAGGCGAGGGATATGAGGCTTGAACCTTTTAAAGACGGCGAAGAAATCATATTTGAAGATATGACAGATGAGTTGACTCGTCAGGGATATGATATGAAAAATATTATTTCTCAGATGAATCGTCAGAAAGTGAAGATAGTTGCCATCCGTGACGGCTCCATGAACAATAAAGTTGTGGCAATTGCAACTGTAACCAGATTGGATTCCATAGATTTGCTTACAACTTTTAAGGACCAGGATATTGCCGCATATATAAGGAGCAAGGCAGCGGGTGCCATTGCCGTTATCGGGGGTATCTATTACCATGAAAAAAGTAGCATAAGCAATCTGGATCAGATTATCCTGATGGAAATGCTTTCTGAACTGCTGGCGAGAGATTACACATATGTAGTATACCACCCTTGGGATGAGACAGGCTTAAAAGGACGAACGGTAAGGACCGTAGAAAAGCAAGGTTTCATAAATATTGCTGCTCAGGGAAGCAGACCTATATATGCTGTAGATATGCGTTCACCTGTGGTAATCTTTAAAAATGTGGATACCATAATTAAGAATCCGTTGAATAAAAATCCTCAGGTATTAAATGCAGTGGAAGCGGCTCACAACAGACTCTTGGAAATCCTCACCGGCATTTATCCGGGAGAAGTTATAATGTCATACAATTCAGGTATGATGCACTATAAGATGATAGACCTTATAACGAGATTAAACGGTGTTTCTCCTGTGCCATACAAAGATAAAAAATACGGCAGGTGTATGGTGGTGCCTTTCGGCAAAGTCCTTGAAGGGGTGGCGGTGCCAAACAGCGTGACAAAGGCGCTACATACAGAGAAATACTTTACTCCTGACTTGTCGGGTTTTTCCATAGAAGAGAGAAGTTTCTATTCCGCCTTGGAAGATCAGATTCGCACCATAAAGTCTTTCGCAAGACCCGTTATACTGGTAGACGATTTGCTTCACAAAGGTTATAGGATGAAAGAAATTGACCCTATTTTAAAGGAAAACCATGTTGAGGTTGTAGAAACGGTAGTGGGAGTACAGACAGGGCGAGGCAGAGACCTTATGACAATTAAGGGAAGAACTGTGGACAGTGCGTACTTCTTACCTAATCTTAAATGTTGGATAGATGAAAGCGCCATGTACCCATATATTGGCGGAGATAGTATGAAGGATAAGGAAACATGGGTATCAGGAGAAGATGAGATTCCCGCATTGAATCTCCTTATGCCTTATGCGGTTCCGTCTTTCCTGGGGGAAATTCCGCCAAAGAGCATTTATGATTATTCTATGGCATGTCTTGAAAATGCCCGAGATATATTACGAACCATTGAAGAGGAATACCAAAAAGAATTTGAACAGAAGTTAACCATCAAAAGGTTAGGGGAAGTCATAGTGGTGCCAAGGAACCCTGAAGTGGGAGAACACATAACTTTAGACGAAAATGCAGCCCCTTCAATCTATGTTGAAAGGGATATTGAAAGACTTGTGAGAATGAGGAAAATGTTCATATGATAGATAAAAAAAGAAGCGTATTGGAATTGAATCCTGCCGCGGACCCTCTAAGGACAGCTGTGGCAGTAAAAGAAAAAGGAAACAGAGTTAATGTTTTGGCTCTTGGCGACGTTGGGGCCACTCTCCTCCTAGGACTTAAAATTATGGGGAGAGAAACAATCGACACAATAGGAATATATGATGTGGATGAAAGGGTCATGAGTCGCTATGAAATGGAAATGAACCAAGTGGGAGTCCCTTTTGATCAGAGTCCATTGCCTAAGGTGAAAATTCTCAAAGAGGAAGAATTGTTTAATTGCGATATGTTTGTATTCTGTGCCAGCAGAGGGGTTCCTCCTGTGGGCCAGCAGGGGGATGTTCGCATGATGCAATATGAGGCAAATAGGAAGCTGGCTCGTTATTACGGTCAACTTGCAAAGGAGGCAAACTTTAAGGGAATTTTTGCAGTAGTATCAGATCCGGTGGATCCACTTTGCAAGGAAGTGCTTTTAGCGTCAGACCTTTTGCCGGGGCAGGTGAGAGGCTACGGTCTTGGAGTCATGAACAAAAGAGCGGAGTATTTTGCCGGCAAAGATGAAAGGTTTGCTTCATATATTACAGAGGGAAGGGCTTTTGGGCCTCACGGAGAGGATCTTGTCATAGCTAACAGCATCGAAAATTATGATACGGATATTTCTTTGGAGCTGACTAAGCTGACTGTGGAAGCAAATCTAAAAGTAAGAGAGCTGGGCTTTAAACCTTATTTTGCTCCTGCAATTTCTTCCGGAGCGGTTTCTTTGCTTCTTACGTTGACCGGGCAGTGGCATTACAGTTCCGTATATCTGGGTCATCTTAAAGAAGGTGCTTTTTTCGGACTATGTAACAGAATCCAAGGAGAAAAAGTTGAGATTGAAGACTTGCCTTTGCCGGAAGCTTTGTATTTGAGAATAGAGAAAGCATATAGAAATCTTTTTAATTTGATATAAAAGAGATTTGTTTGTTTAAACATCGGAATGAGGGATGTGAAGATGGAGGCAAAGAGAAAGGTGAATTTTTACCTTGTGAAAATTAAAGCGGACTTGTTAACAGGCAGAATGGAGAAAGTTCTAAGAGAGGCGCTCACTGAGGATTTCGGCGGGAATTTCACCGAGGATCTCGGTGAAGATCTTAGCGAATATCTCGAAGGGGAGCTTTACCGCAATGAATGTGGTGAGCAGTTTTCATTCCGGATTATAGAGAATGGCTGCGCCTTTGAGGATGCAGGAATAAAAGGTCGGCTGAAGAATAGCCGGATTCTCTTCGCGGTGGAGCTGGACGAAACAGGTGTTAACCTGGAAGCGTCGGGCCTTTTAAGAATTCTCAACAGCTTTGCCGGCAAGGAGTATCTCAGCGGTGCCGTTGGAGGGGTCATTGTAGACGGCAAGGGAGAGATGTATACTAAGGATATGGGCAGAAGGATAGTTTTTGCCGCTAACATGGCGGGTTGTACTTTTCCGGGGAAGCCTTTAACTGAGGCAACTGCCAGTTTGAATAACTTTAGAGTATTGGCAGACCTTTGGCAAGTAACAAGAGAAGAGGCATACATTAAAAGCTGCAGACTCCTGATAGACAAGATTGCGGAATATGAACACAAAAAAACAGATAAGCCGCAGATTCTCGCCATTCATGCCAGCAACAAAACCACTTCCAACAGTTTAAAACTATGGGAAATGGTAAAAGAAGAACTGAGAGGAGAATCTGCTATTGAAGAGATTTCCATAAGGAATGGTCAGGTGGTGGATTGCCGGGGATGCAGGTATGAAGAATGCCTTCATTTCGGCGAAAACTCCGGATGTTTTTATGGGGGAGTCATGGTGGATAAGGTATATCCGGCCATACTGAAATGTGACATTTTGATGCTGATTTGTCCTAACTACAACGATGCGGTAAGTGCCAATATTATGGCATTTATAAATCGTCTTACGGCGGTTTTCAGAGCCAATGACTTTAGTAAAAAGAAAGTTTATGCCATTGTGGTGTCCGGTTACAGCGGAGGCGATATTGTGGCTCAGCAGATAATAAGCGCCGTAAATATGAACAAGAATTTTATTCTCCCCGGCGAATTCGCCCTTATTGAAACTGCCAATGCACCGGGAGAAATAATGGAGTCAGAGGGCATACGGGAGAGAGCCGCAGTCTTCGGTCAGAGAATTTCATCTACAGGCTGAAGACATCTTCCACCTTTGCAAATATAGTATTTGCTGCCTTTTTCAGGCAGAGGATAATTTTTAGTAAAAGGAGCTGCTTTTTCAAGTGGCTCTTTATTATTATGTTTCACGGCGAAAGTTATTTTTATAAAGGTCATTTTAAATATTTTCTTTGTTGGGTAATAAATAAGGTTTTGAAAAAAGGAAATAATAAATGCCAAACGATAAATAACAAATACAACATCAATGTGCAGAAAGTGAGAAACATGAAGAATTATGGGAGATTTAAGAGAAAAGACATATATTAAGGGATTCCTGCCATATGGCATGGCAGCTTTTCTTGTGGGAATAATAGGAGGCTTTACGGCTGTTTTAGGGCCTGCTTTTGTTAATGATATAGGGATAGATTACAACAACACTACATGGACAGCCCTGTCCATGGCAATATCTACGGCGGCCTTTGCCCCCATTTTAGGAAAGCTGGGAGATGGAGTGGGAAGAAGAACTACCCTGATTGCAGGGCTGGCTGTATTTACACTGGGTAATGTTCTTACGGCAATGGCATCATCCTTGGTTTTTATGATGATAGCACGCTTCATAGTGGGTGCAGGTACTGCCGCCATTGCGCCTGTCATCATGGCATATATCGTTACGGAATTTCCAAAGGAAAAAATGGCGAGAGGCTTTTCCTTATATATGCTGATTTCAAGTGGAGCAGTGATATTTGGGCCTACCATCGGAAGCCTTATAATAGATGCTTTTGATTGGAGGATAATGATGTGGGTGTGCGTTACAATATGTGTCATTATTTTTGTAATATGTTTTTTCATAACAGAAAAATCCATAGCTACGGGAAAGCCGCCGGAGAATTTTGACTTTGCAGGAAGCGTGATGATTCTACTGTTTTTCAGCATGGTTTTGTGTATACCGTCTTTCGGACAAAACCTGGGATGGACTTCCGTACCCTTTTTTGGAGTTCTCCTAGGTGGAGTGCTGTTTTTAATCGGACTAATCAATGCAGAGAAAAAAGCCATGAATCCCATTCTTTCGGGGAGGTTCATGGGGAGAAAACCATTTGTGTTGTCGGTTGCCGCACTGTTTTTAACTCAGGGACTCATGCAGGCTAATATGACAAATGTCATAGTCTTTGTAAATTACACCCGGCCGGAAAATGCTGTTATTTCAGGTTATGCCATTTCCATAATGTATCTGGGAATGTCGCTGGGAGCCGTTATACTGGGCCCTTTGGCGGATAGATTGGCTCCAAAGAGAGTATTGGTGGTGTCTCTGTCTTTGACGGGAGTTGGTTCAGCTCTGATGCTGACATTTTCCGAAAACACTTCTGTGGTCATGTTGGGATTGTCCCTTGGAATATTGGGATTTGGACTTGGTGCCAATGTAACCATATTTATGAAAGTGGTTCTTTCCGGACTGGCACCTGAGGAGGCAGGAGCAGGAACAGGGACCTACGGCTTATTCCGTGATTTGGCGGCACCCTTTGGTGTTGCGGTGTTTGTTCCCATGTTTACCAATAATGTAACCGGCAAAATTGCACAAGGTGTCGTTCAATCTGCAGCAGCAGTAGCTTCCATCCATTCGCTGGCTTTTGCAGAGCTATTGTGCATTGGTCTTGGTATTGTCATAGTATTGATGTTGCCGTCTCTTTCTACGTCTCGGACAGCATCTCAAGAGCCCCGCCCACGTTAAGATATATTTTGGAATATTAAGACAGGAGATGGATTTTTTTGTTTACTGAGCCCCAATATTAGTATAAAATAGAAGTGTATCACAAAGTGATGAAGCAGACGGATAATATAGGATTTGGTACAGTAAAATTAAATATAGTAAAACTAAATATAGGAGGTTATGGGATATGGATGCAATTAAAGATTACAAATGTCCATGCTGCGGTGCTTCGCTGACTTACCTGGGTGACAGCCTTAACTGCCAATCATGTGGAAACAGTTTTCCTCTTGAGACAATGGAGCAGGTGGCGGATAGCCAAGGTCAGGCGGGAAGCGGCTCAAAATATGATTGGGACAGCTATACACCAAGGACGTATGAAGACAACAGTGAGATTAATTTAGCCAATTATTCTTGCCCTTCATGTGGAGCGGAGATTACCGGGGATGATACTTTAGGCTCAACGGTGTGCCCTTATTGCGGCAATTCCACCATAGTTAAAGGTCAGTTTGAGGGGACTCTTAGACCTGATTACATAATTCCTTTCAAGGTTGACAAGAAGGGAGCCATGAATGCATTTGAGGCAGATTTTAAAAATGCTCCGTTTTTGCCTAATGAGTTTAAGAGTAAGAAAAAAATTGAAGAGATGGCGGGAGTTTATGTGCCGTTTTGGATGTTTGACTGTGATTGTGATGCGGCGGTAACATACAACGCACAGAGAGTTTCCACTTGGAGCGATTCCAATTATAACTACACCAAAACCGAGTATTACAAGCTCTTTAGAAAGGGAACCATAGGCTTTGCAAACATTCCTGTGGATGGGTCCAAGAAAGCGGATGACACCTATATGGAAGCGGTAGAACCTTATGAATACGATGAGGCGGCAGAGTTTAACGGAGCATATCTTTCCGGATATTTGGCAGACAAATATGATGTGTCTGCAGAAGAAAGTATCGTGCGTGCCAATGAGAGAGTAGAAAATTCAACGATGGAAGCCTTTAGAGAGACCACCGGCGGATATGGGTGCGTTGTACCTGAAAATACGAGAATAAGTTTTTCCAACGGAAAAATAAGATATTCTTTGCTTCCTGTGTGGATGCTCAACATTAAGTATAAGGGTAATAATTATCATTTTGCCATTAACGGTCAGACTGGTAAGGTTGTCGGAACGTATCCTATTGACAAGGGCAAGAAGTGGAAATACTTTGGTAAGGTTGCGGCTATCGGATATGTTGTAACCGGAATCTTGGCGTTTTTCATGTTGATATAGGGAGGGGGAGACGATTATGAAAAAATTTATTTCATTGATTTTGATGATCTTGCTATGTTTTGCTCTGGCATCTCCTGTAATGGCGGCGGAATTTGAAAACCCTCCTTTAGTGGACGAAGCCGGATATCTGACAGAGGAAGAATTTGAAGATATCACTCAGAGACTTGAAGTCCTCAGGCAGAAGTACAATTTTGAAGTAGCCATTTACACTGAAGTTTACTTGTCAGCAGAAACAGCCCAGGATGCAGCCGATGACATTTATGATTACAAAGGATACGGCGGCGGAGAAGGCGACGATGGTATTATGCTGTACATCTGTTCAGACACAAGACAATATCACTTCACTACATATAACTACGGCAGAACTGCCTTCACCGACAATGGGCTGATATATCTTGAAGGTAAAGTTGTGCCTGAGCTGGCAGAAGATGATTACTATGAAGCGATGAAACTCTATGCTGTACATGCCGGCGAATTGTTGGAGATGGCGGCTAACGGAGAACCATACGACAAGAATCCTATTGAATATGTGATAATGGTTATAGCGGTGGCAGCAATCCTTCCTCTCATCGTAGCATTTTTGATGATGATAATTAAGCTGGCGAAAATGAGAACGGCGGTAAAACAGGATTATGCTGCAAATTACATGAAGAAAAACAGCATGAATTTGGAAGTTTCCAGAGATATGTACTTGTACAGTACCGTGACAAAGACGGAAAAACCGAAATCCGATTCCAATGGTTCTTCCCATAAATCTTCATCGGGAAGAGTACATGGTGGCCGCGGAGGAAGTTTTTAAAGAAAATAAAGTTATTGATAAGTTTTATGAGGAATAATCGAAAGGAGCAATTATGGGATTATTAAAAGCCGGAATAGGTGCATTAAGCGGAGTTTTAGGAGATTCATGGCGCGACTATTTTTACTGTGAAAGTTTGGATGCTGACGTTTTAGTGGCAAAAGGAGAAAAAAGAACCGGTGGCAAGTCTTCAAATAAGAGAGGCCAGGATAATATTATCAGTAATGGTTCAATCATCAATGTAAACGACGGTCAGTGCATGATAATTGTTGAAAGCGGTAAGGTAGTGGATATCTGTGCCGAACCGGGAGAATTTGTTTATGATACCGGAACAGAACCAAGCATTTTCTATGGTGATTTAAAAGCTGAAATTAAGAAGAGCTTTGAGGAAATCGGCAAGCGTTTTGCTTTCGGAGGAGAAGCGGCAAAAGACCAGAGAGTGTACTATTTCAACACAAAGGAAATTATGGGAAACAAGTATGGAACGCCTTCCCCGATTCCGTTCAGAATAATGGATACAGCTATAGGCTTCCCTTTGGATATTAAAATTCGTTGTCACGGAGAGTATTCATATAGGATTACAAATCCAATGCTGTTCTATACCAATGTATGTGCCAACGTTGAAAATGTATTTACCCGTGATGAAATCGATAGCCAGTTAAAGACAGAGCTTTTGACAGCTTTACAGCCGGCAATGTTTAAGATTTCGCAGAATAATATTTATTATGCGGCAATTCCGGGATATGCTATGCAGCTTGCGGATGAATTAAATAATCTTCTTTCTTCAAAATGGAGAGACAGAAGAGGTATTGAAATCGTAGAGTTTGGTGTGTCAAGTGTTAATGCAACGGAAGAAGACGAAGCAAGAATTGTTGAATACCAGAGAAGTACCGCCATGGGTAGAGATACAAGAATGGCTATGGGTCATATGATGGGCGCTCAGGCTCAAGCTATGCAGACTGCAGCTGCCAATGAAGCCGGTGCGGCTATGGGATTCATGGGCATGGGTATGGCTCAGAATATAGGCGGTGCCAATATGCAGGGACTGTTCCAGATGGCACAGCAGGAAGCACAGCAGCAGGGAGCAATGCAAGGTCAGCCGGCTCAGCCAGCAGGATGGACTTGTTCTTGCGGAGCGGTAAATCAAGGCAAATTCTGCCAGAACTGCGGAGCTGCTAAACCGGAAGGCGGAGCAGGTTTTAAATGTGACAAATGCGGATGGACACCGGCAGAAGGACAGAGCGTTCCTAAATTCTGCCCTGAGTGCGGAGATCCATTTGATGCCAATGACAAAAAATAGTATTTTAAAACTATAGAAGGATTTATTGAGCCTGAAACGGAAGGTGTGGACCGGAAGCTTCAGGCTCATTTGAAAAGGGTATATTTAGGATAGAAAGAAGGGAGAACCATTGATGGATAAGGAAAATAAACAATGTATACCTGAGGAGCAGCTTCTAACTCCGAAGCAGGAAAAACAGGTTGAAGAATTTTCGGAGAAAATTGATTTAACAGATTATGCTGTTGTGGTTCGGTACGGAACGGCATGCCAAAAAAAGGTAGCAACTTTTTCCGACACGGCTTTGAAACAAGCAAAGGAGACTGATTTGGCGCAAGTGGCACAGCGCCTAGAGCAGGTTACGGAAAACTTAAAAGAATATAAGACCAAAGATGAATACTATGGTGCGGAGATGAAAATTGATAAGCTGTTGTCTCAGCTTGAGGTGGATCAAAAGGGGATAACGAAAGACCTTATTATGTATGAAAAGTTGGCCAAAGCAAATTTAACATACATTAAGGAGTTGACAATGTACATAAATGCGGGGAAATTGAAACTTGAAAGGGCGGGGGCAGAAGAGTCTTCTTCGGAAGCCGGTAAACTTTTCGAGAAGCGCTTGCACGATTTGGAACTTACCCGTACAATAACCATGCAGATGGTGCCGCAAATTAAAATGGTTCAGAATAATACTTCTCTTATGAGAGAGAAAATAGATACGGCTGTCAGAAGTGCAATACCTTTGTGGAAGAACAGAATGGCCATTGCATTGGATTTGGAAGCCTAATGACAAAAAAAGTGATAGAAATAGAAGAAGAAAAAGAAATGAAGGAGGGAGCTTAATATGAATAACAGTTCATACGGAGTTGGAGGAATAATAGGGATTCTACTGTCCATTGGATTATTTCTCATGTTGAAGAATTTTTTCCCTGCATTTTCTACCCTTGTTTTGGTAGTGGTAGGAATATTGCTGGCATTAGCGCTTGTGATTGTAGTCTTGGTGATAATCTTCAGTAGGAAGACCGATGAGGAGAAGGCCAACGAAGCAGCGGCAGCACAGCTTGCCAAGGCTTTGTCCAAGGGAAGAGCCGAACTGATGGACATGAGAAGAACTCTCATGAAAATTAAGAACAAAGAGGTAAGCGGTATCGGAGAGGAAGTATGCAAGATTATAGATAAAATCTTGAAAACCATAAGAGAACAACCGGACAATATACCTAAAATCAGACAGGTGTTCAGCTATTATATGCCGACAATGAAGAAAATTTTGTCCAAGTACTCATCTTTGGAGGAAAGCGGATTGCCGGCAGAAGAGATGAGCCAAGGTGTTATAAAGTCTCTTGAGGATATTAAAACTGCAATGGCAAAGTTACACGAGAATCTCTTTGAGGATCATGCGTTAGACCTTACCGTGGAAATGGAGGCCCTGAAGGAAAACTGCAAGAGAGACGGATTGCTTGAGGAAGAGGACTTCGTTATGAATGATGTTGAAGAGGATGAAATAATTATTGCTGCGGATGAACCGATTCAAACTTCCGCAGGTGAAGAAGGGCCAGACGAGGCAGAAGCTAAAGAGTTGGAAGTAGCCCCGGAAGAGGAACAAGAAGAAGGGGAGACAGAAAAAGCGGAGAAAGAAGAAGCGGAAAAAGAGGAAGAAGAGGAAATAGCCCTGACATTGTAGCAATTAAGGAGATGAATATGCTTAAATTTATATGTTATCCAAAGTGTACAACTTGCCAAAAGGCAAAGAAGTGGTTGGAAGAAAACGGTGTTGAATATGAAATGAGGGATATTAAATCAGAAAATCCCACTTTGGAGGAGTTGACACAGTGGCACAAGAAAAGCGGGCTGCCTCTGAAGAGGTTTTTCAACACCAGCGGGTTGCTGTATAAATCATTGGATTTGAAAAACAAGCTTCCTCAGATGACGGAAGAAGAAATGCTGAAACTCCTGGCAACCGACGGAATGTTGGTGAAACGCCCATTGTTGATTGGCGATGAAAAGGTGCTGGTGGGCTTTAAGGAAGAGGAATGGCAATTCTAGTTATAGAAAAAACAGAGAATGCAAAAATTTAAAAGTTGAAGGAAGATTACTATGCCACTACAAATTATCAGACAAGATATAACAAAAATGACGGTAGATGCCATTGTTAATGCTGCCAATGAATCACTTTTAGGCGGCGGTGGAGTTGATGGTGCGATTCATCGTGGGGCAGGACCTGAGTTGCTTGCCGAGTGTAAAACTCTTGGCGGTTGCAAAACCGGTAAGGCAAAGATTACGGGGGGATATAATCTGCCTGCAAAGTATGTGATACATACTGTTGGACCCATATATAGGGATGGAAAGCACGGGGAAGAGCCATTGCTTAAATCATGCTATCGTGAGTCTTTGGCTCTGGCTTTAGAACACAACTGTGAAACGGTGGCCTTTCCGCTTATATCTTCGGGCGTGTACGGATATCCCAAGGATCAGGCATTAAAGGTTGCTATCGATGTAATCAGCGGCTTCTTGCTTGAGAATGATATGACGGTTTATATCGTTATCTTTGATAAGGGGACTTACAAAATCGGAGAGAAACTGTTTTCGGATATTGCGGAATACATAGACGACAATTATGTGGAAGCGCATACGGACTACTACTGCGAAAGTAGACGTATGAACAGGTCAATGGGGGCGGCAGTTGCCTCAGAAGGAATATGTGAACGCAAGACACTGTTTGGGGAAGAAGATCTTGATTCGAAACTGAAGCAGATTGATGAAAGTTTTTCGCAAATGCTTCTTCGCAAGATTGATGAAAAGGGGATGACCGATGCGGAGTGTTATAAAAAGGCCAATATAGACCGCAAGTTGTTTTCCAAAATTCGCAGTGATGTGCATTATAAGCCCAGTAAGCCAACTGCAATAGCCTTTGCTGTTGCCTTGGAACTCACTATTGACGAAACCGAGGATATGCTCAAAAAGGCGGGATTTGCACTATCCCATAGCAATAAATTTGATATTATAATCGAATATTTTATAAGTCGTGGCAATTACAATATTTTTGAAATAAACAAGGCATTGTTTGCCTTTGATCAGAGTTTGCTTGGAGCGTGAGGTTGTAATATTTTGGCTTGACTGTTAACTTGCAATGATAAGCGCTGAGTGAAATCGTTATGGCTATATTTGTCGCTTGCCATGCGACCTACCCTCTCTTTTATTGGTGTACAATGATGACATCAAATGAAAGAGAGGTTTTTTATTATGAAAAATAACATTACTGAACTTGTATTTATTTTGGACAGAAGCGGCTCAATGGCAGGTCTTGAAAGTGACACCATCGGAGGTTTCAACTCGATGATTGAAAAGCAAAAGAAGCAGGAAGGCGGTTGTTATGTTTCTACTGTACTTTTCGATGACAAGAGTGAAGTTCTTCATGACCGAGTGAAACTTTGTGACATACCTAAGATGACGGACAGTGACTACACCGTTAGGGGATGTACGGCGCTTATTGATGCTCTTGGCGATGCAATTCATCACATCGGGAACATTCATAAGTATTCGCGTCCCGAAGACGTTCCGGAGCATACCATGTTTGTTATTACAACCGATGGTCAGGAAAACGCAAGTCATCGTTACAGCAGTGAAAAGGTGAAAAAGATGATTGAACGTCAGAAAGAGAAATACGGATGGGAATTTCTTTTTATCGGAGCCAATATCGATGCGGTGGAAACGGCTGCTCGCTATGGCATTGCTAAAGACAGGGCGGTAAATTACAATGCGGACAGTAAGGGAA
>JAZNUK010000033.1:0-19150 GCA_045592265.1 Candidatus Fimisoma sp.
ATTATGAATACATAACAACAGGCTATTCTCCCCTATTGGAGATAGACATATAACAAATCACAACTAAAAATACCCCTATATTGCAGAAACAAAAAGTCTCTTTAGGGACTTAGTGTTGTCTACTATATGGGGTACAGTTCAGTCGAGATTCCTATTATAAAAGAACGCTAAGGCAGTCATATTCCCTGCAGGGGAATAAAATAAAGCCTCCGCAGAGAAAAAATTCTCTGTAGGAAGTCGGATAACCGGCGATACAGAGAAAACCTGCGAAAATTTTGGTGATATGACCTGTCTTGAGGATATGACCTGTCTTGGTGATATGACCTGTCTTGAGGATATAGGTTGCTCTGAGGATATGGCATGTTTTGGGAATATAGGCTGCCGCGGGAATATCAACTATCCGGGGCTCTCGACAAATTTAAATCCTCCACTATTTGCAAAAACTCTTCAAAAACAGGGGCAACATAGTTGCCGAATATTGACATAAAGAATAATTACCGTTGCAAATGCACCAGTCGTACATGAGGCCGCGCTCAAACATAGCGTAGGCCTTTGTTATATCGTTAATTGACAATTCGGGTTTGAAGCAACCCTCTTGTTGCCCTTCTATGGCTATCTGCCGGAGAAGCTTATAGTATGTCCTATTGGTATCAAGCAAATGGCGCTCTCCCTTGGTGATTAACTGGGATGAAAACAATTGGCAGAGAAGATCTACGGAAACGGTATTTTCAATCATCATAAAGAGTTCTTGGTTAAGGTATATGAGCTTGTCTATAGGAGACAAAGATACATCCATGGTTTCCAAGAGCTCTTCGTACTTTTCATCAAACAGGTAAGAAAGGGAACTCAAGAGGGCATCTTTGCCTTCAAAGTAGTGGTAAAATGACCCTTTTGACGTGCCGGATACCTCCACAATCTCTTCAATGGTGGTATCATCGTAGCCTTGTTGATAAAAAAGCTGCCATGCGGCTGAAACTATTTTGCCTTTAGTGTTTCTTGAATTTTTCTTTTTCATAATCCACCTACAAAAAATATTTTAGTTATTAAGAAATATATATTTAATAGTCTAAAATAAAGTATACTAATAAAACTTTTAGAAATCAACACATATAGCTAAAATATTATGTTTAATTTTTAGAAAAAGTATAAACTATATTCTGTGTTTCGTTCTAGTTTTATATGTGCTACAATAGTGAAGTATTAGAGAGAATTTAATTAACAAAACTCTTGAGAAAAAGATTGAAGAAGTAGAGGGTGATAATAGCCCATGATAAATATGAAGCTGAAAGAAGGAGAGGAAAATGAGTTTTAAATTGGCCAAATATATTGAGCCCGATTTCACACAAGATAAATTTACAAAGGCACCGGATGCTAGGTTGGAACTTGCTCCCCATGCTAAGGCGGCCCCTAAAAACTTTCATGCCACATCCATATTCCCTGAATATTTCAAAGTAGGAGGGAAATGGCATTTGGCTGAAGACAGCAGGATGGATGCGGTTCCGGTTTGGGACGGAGAAAAGATAAAGGTAGTTGAATTCAGAAACATACAAGAAGGAGACTTGGTAGTTGTGGGAAGAAGTGAAGATGCTTCGGAGGGGATTTATGTCCATGATGAATGTTGGCTAAGAGAAGAGGAAGATGAGGCAAAAAATACTTTCGCATTCAGGCAGAGCAGAAGCAGAGAAACTTCCTTCACTAGAGACTATGAGGATTTGGTAGAGTTGCTTCGGTATGAAAAGGAACATAACGGCTATATAGTGTGGGTTCTCGGTCCCGCTTGCAGCTTCGATGTGGAAGCCCGCAGAGTGATGGGAGAACTTATTGCAAATGGCTATTGTCAGGCACTTTTGGCAGGCAATGCCCTTGCTACGCACGACCTTGAAGCGGCATATCTTGGGACGGCGCTTGGATGCGATATAAAAAACCAGAAACTTCACTGGATGGGACATTACAATCATCTGGACACCATAAACGCCATTAATACGCATGGTTCAATCCCTAAATTTATTGAAGAAGAAGGAATTGACAATGGCATAATATATAATTGCGTAAAACACAAGGTGCCTTTTGTACTCAACGGCTCCATCAGAGATGACGGCCCGTTGCCGGAAGTTTATGAGCACGCTTATGTGGGGCAGGATACAATCCGCAGTCATGTAAGAAAGGCAACTACAGTCATAGGGATGGCAACAGTGCTTCACACTATAGCCACCGGGAATATGACACCTACCTATAGAGTTCTTAAAGACGGCACAATAAGACCGGTAAACTTCTATATGGTGGACACATCGGAGTTTGCGGCAAATAAGCTGGGAGACAGGGGAAGCTTGTCGGCCAAAGGAATAGTAACAAATGTTCAGGACTTCATGAGAAATCTTGGAAGAGGTCTTGAACTTTAAAGGAGGATAAAGATGTTTAACGGAGAAGTATTAGCTTTTGCACTGTATTTTGTAGCAATAGTCGGAATTGGAGTTTATTTCTTCCTCAAAGACAGACATAGTAACGGGGAGAAGGAATTCTTTATAGGGGGCAGAGCCATGGGTCCATGGGTTACAGCCATGTCAGCGCAGGCCTCTGATATGTCTGCATGGCTTCTTATGGGTTTGCCGGGAAGCATAATGGCTTTTGGCTTTGGCCAAATGTGGATAGGAATAGGATTGGCGATAGGAACTGCGGCTAACTGGATTTTTGTAGCAAAGAGACTTAGACAATTTTCCAAGGCGGCAGGGGATGCGATAACTCTGCCTCAGTATCTCAGCAATAGATTTCTGGCGAAGAGTTATACGTTGCAGATTATATGTGCAATAATTTTCTTTGTATGTTTTACTGTTTATGTTGCATCGGGGTTTGTGGCCGGAGCATCTATTTTCACAACTGTATTCCCATCTCTCAGCACTCAGACAGCCATGATTATATTTGCCTTGGCGATGCTGGCGTGTACTTTCTTCGGGGGATTTAAGGCAGTTTGCTGGACAGACTTTTTCCAAGGAATTCTCATGTTAATTGCCGTTATGGCGGTGCCTATAGTTATAGTAGCAACACAGAATCTGGACACTTCTGCTTTGTCAACAGTTTATACATATGTAGATGGAGCGAGTGGTCAGCAGACGGTGTGCGACTTTGGTTCGGGAATATTTGAAGCGGACTGGAAAGAAGTCGTAAGCGGTCTTGCTTGGGGTCTGGGATACTTCGGTATGCCACACATTCTTGTAAGATTCATGTCCATAGAAAAACCTTCCATGATTAAGAAGAGTGCAACCGTTGCGATTATTTGGGTAATTCTCTCATTGGGCGCTACTTGTATCATAGCATATTTCGGCAGAATGTTATTGGCAGAAGAACTACTGACAGTAGGGGCACAAAAAACGGTATTTATTGTCTTTGCAAGGAGACTGTTTCCGGCATTTGTAGCGGGAATTCTTATGGCAGCAATCATTGCCGCCTCCATGTCGACAGCTGATTCACAGCTTTTAGTTGCGTCAAGCTCATTCACATCGGATATATACAAGCCGATTATCAGAAAAGAAGCCGGCGAAAAAGAAATACTCTGGGTAGGTCGTATAGTCGTTCTTTTAGTATCAATTATCGCTTTCTTTATTGCATCCAGCAAGGCAGAAGGAGCCCAGACAATTATGAACTTGGTGGAAAACGCATGGGCAGGATTCGGTTCAGCCTTTGGTCCTACTATAATCCTTTCCCTGTTCTGGAGACGTTTTACATATAAAGGTGCTATAGCCGGTGTTGCGACAGGAGCTATTGTAGATGTGTTGTGGCTGGCATTCATGTCTACGACGGGAATTTACGAAATTATTCCGGGATTCGCAGCTGGTTTTGTTGCAGCAGTAGTGGCTACTTTGCTAGACAAAGAACCTGAAAAAGAAGTTGTAGCCATATTTGATAAAGCAACAGCACAGGACTTTGACGATTAGAAAGGAAAACGAGAAGTTGAAGAAAACGATAAGAGAATTTCTGGAAGATCACGGGGCCGGGTGCCCCGTATCTTTTCATATGCCGGGGCATAAAGGTAAAAGGTTTTATGAGGAAAGAG
The DNA here is from genome assembly GCA_045592265.1 of Candidatus Fimisoma sp. Classification (GTDB taxonomy): domain Bacteria; phylum Bacillota; class Clostridia; order Peptostreptococcales; family Anaerovoracaceae; genus Fimisoma. The sequence goes on from JAZNUK010000033.1 coordinate 4,049, forward strand.
GATATGGTGCTTTTCTCAGTAGGATGATGGATATGGATATCACGGAGATCCCCGGAGCGGATAACTTGTTTCAAGCTGAGAGCATTATCCTTGAAACTATGAAAAAGTATGAAAGATTATATGAAAGCCAAAAATCCTATCTCTTAATTAACGGAAGCTCAGGCGGAATTTTAGCGGCAATTCTTGCTACCGTGCCAAAGGGGGGCAAACTTGTTATGGCTAGAAACTGCCACAAATCTGTTTTTAATGCTCTGACTTTAGGTGACATTTCCCCCGCTTACGCATTTCCTACAGAGGTGGAAGGTTATGGTATTTTGGGAGAGGTTACCACGGAGGAAATAAAGCGGGTGATGGATGAGAATCCAAAGGCCTCTGCCGTTATATTGCCTAGCCCTAATTACTACGGCATTTGCAGTGACATAGGCGCCATTGCTGAGGAAGTCCATAAGAGAGGTAAGATTCTCATAGTGGATCAGGCTCATGGTGCCCATCTGAAATTTTTCCGTCATGTGCCCGGTGTAAACTTCCCAAAATCAGCGGAGGACTCAGGGGCGGATATAGTCATAAACAGCACCCATAAGACACTGGCATCTTTCACGCAAACGGCGATTCTTAATGTTTGCAGTGATAGAGTGGATTTGGGGACGTTGGAAGATAAGCTACAGGTGGTGGAGAGTTCCAGCCCGTCTTATCCACTCATGGCAACTCTTGACATAAACGCAGATATAATTGCAGAGGAAGGTAGCCGGTTGATGGAGCGGTGGGCGGAAAACCTCAGGTGGTTCTATGGGGAGGCGGAAAAAATTCCCGGTCTTGTTATTATGAAAGCCGACAATCTTGACCCAACCAAACTTAACATCGACATGTCAGCCTATGGATGTGACGGCAATCAGTTGGAAGAACTTCTCATGGAAAAAGGAATTTTCATAGAGCTTGTAGCCGGAAATGTTATCATGTGCATGACGGGAATCGGCAATGTAAGGGAAGATTATCAAAGGTTGCTTGAAGCGTTGCGAGAAATTGCACAAGACAGGGGGGTGACGGAGGAAGGAAAAAGCCGACACCCGCCGGCATTAACCAAGAGGCTCAAATGGCACGGAATGCCTTCCGCAAAAGAAAGAATCACTTTGGATGAGGCGGCCGGAAGAATTTGTGCTACATCAATCATTCCCTATCCGCCTGGAATACCAATCGCATGTCCGGGAGAAATCCTAGACGAAGAAGTCCTTGCATATGTAAAAAAAAGAAAAGAATCGGGAGAAAAAGTAATAGGATTATCAGAAAATTATACGATAGATGTTGGAAAACTTTAGCATCGGGACAAAAGAAGGGGCATATATATTAATAGCAGAAGATGGCAAAAACGGATCTCTTGGAAAAAGAGACCGTTTTTTCTTCATTTTCCAACAACTTTAGCTATATTTGTACAAAATTTTTGATGATTTTTGTATCATAGTAGTGTATAATATATGGGTATGATTATGTATAATTTTTAGAAAGGAAGGTCTCAACAAATGAGTCACAAACATTTACAGAGCATCCATGTGAGTCATTACAAGCACACTGCCGGTTGTGCAACAGAAGTAATGCCTATTCCGGATGTCGTAAAAATTTCCATGTCTCAGCATATTGGAGCACCTTGCAAACCATTGGTTAAGAAAGGCGACTACGTAAAAGTAGGACAGCTTATCGGTGATGTTGACGCTTTCGTCAGTGCACCGATTCACTCCAGTGTTTCCGGTACGGTAATAGGGATAGAAGAACAAAGATCCGCAGTTGGCGGCGTTGATACTCTCGTTGTTATCGAAACGGACAAGAAGCAGGAAATTTATGAGGGAATCAAAGTCCCTGAAGTCGAAGATTTGGCTGGATTTGTAAAAGCAATCAGAGAAAGCGGATTAGTAGGCCTCGGCGGAGCATCCTTCCCAACACACATTAAATTTAACCCAAGAAACATTGATGATGTTCATACTCTAATTGTTAATGCAGCAGAATGTGAACCTTTCATCACTTCCGACCACAGACTTATGTTGGAAGATACCGAAGATTTAATCAGCGGTATGCAGCTTGTAATGAAGTACATCGGACTTGACGAAGGCTTTATCGGTATTGAAGAAAACAAGCCTGATGCTATTGCACATATTAACAAGGTGTTAGCTGATAAGGGTATTACCAACATCAAGACTTTTAAGCTTCAGGCAAGATATCCTAAGGGAGCAGAAAGAGTTCTGGTTTACGAAATTACAGGAAAGAAGATGGATGCAGGTGTATTGCCGGCAGACCTTGGAATCATACTTTCCAACGTAACTACATTTGCTTTTGTAGGACAGTACTTCAGAACAGGTATGCCATTAATCTCAAAGAGAATGACCATTGACGGAGACGCGGTAACTTATCCTAAGAATGTAATCGCACCTATCGGAACAATGATAAACGATGTAATCGGATTCTGCGGCGGGTACAAGGAAGAACCTAGAAAGATTCTGATGGGCGGCCCTATGATGGGAAGAGCAATTTTCTCCGACGAAATGCCTATCGTAAAAAACAATAATGCTATTCTTGCCTTCTCAAAGGCGCAAGCATTAGTAAAGGAAGAGACAGCTTGCATTAACTGCGGAAGATGTCATCAGGCGTGTCCGTTCAAGCTGATTCCTACTGCACTGGCTGACGCTTATGACAGAAGAGACGCACAAGCACTGAGTGATCTTAAGGTTATGCAGTGTATGGAATGCGGAAGCTGTTCATATGTTTGTCCTGCCAGAAGACCTCTGGGCTTCACTAATAAGCTTGGAAAAGCTGTAGTAAAGGAGGCTGGAATTAAATAATGGAAAAGAAGACTTATAGCAATTTAATCGTATCATCAGCGCCTCATATCGTGAGCAATGTTGACACTACCAGAATTATGCTTATGGTAATGGCAGCTCTGTGTCCTGCATTGGTAGTTAGTACCGTGGTTTTTGGACTCAGAGTAATCACACTAACCATAGTTTGTATGGTTTCTGCCGTATTCTTTGAATGGGCATACAACAAGCTGATGAAGAAAACTCAGACAATAGGCGACTTAAGTGCTGCCTTAACAGGTATGCTTATCGCTTTCAATCTGCCATCAGGCTTACCTTACTGGATTGCAATACTCGGTTCTTTCGTGGCAATCGTAATTGTTAAGCAGTTATTTGGCGGAATCGGTAAAAATATCGTAAACCCTGCTATCACAGCAAGAATCGTTCTGTTTATTTCATTTGCAACAGAAATGACAACCTGGACTGTACCAAGGATGGCAGCAGATACTACTTCAACTGCAACTCCGCTTGGTATTCTGGCTGAAGGCGGAGCAGAACTTCCTTCAAACATGAGCTTGTTCCTTGGCTTTGTAGGCGGTTCCATGGGTGAAGTAAGTGCTGTAGCGCTGATTTTAGGAGGCCTTTTCTTAATCTGGAAGAAGGTTATCAGCCCAATTATTCCGTTCACTTTCATCGGAACGGTATTCGTATTTGCCTTTGTTTATTACAGTGTAGCAGGCACGGGTGATGCTATGGAAATGGCAGTATTCCACATCCTGGCAGGAGGTGTTATGCTTGGTGCTATATTCATGGCAACTGACTATGTAACCACTCCGCTACTGCCTATGGGTAAAGTTATATTCGGTATTGGATGCGGTCTTATTACAATGGTAATCAGAATTTGGGGTTCATATCCGGAAGGCGTTTCCTTCTCCATATTGCTTATGAACTGTCTGACACCACTTATCAATGACTTCTGTCAGAAAAGAATGTATGGAGGTGCAAAGAAAAATGAAAAGTAATACATACAAAGAATATGTTGCACCTATAGTTGTTCTTGTAGCTATCTGTCTGGTAGTTACGGGACTGTTGGCATTTGTAAACTCAATTACAGCGCCTATAATCGAAGAAAATGCAATTAAAACTGCTAACGAGGCAAGAGCTGAGCTTCTTCCTGCTGCAAAGGGCTTCAAAGAATTTGATGGAGATTTAGCAGTGGTAGAGGAAGGAAAGATTTTCGTTACTGAATGTTATATAGCTGAAAACGGTGCAGGAATGGTAGTTACCGTTAAGACCAAGTCATTTGGCGGATTGTTGACAGAAATGATTGGAATAGATGACACCGGTGCTATCACAGGGGTTAAGGTTACCGCTCATGGTGACACTCCGGGTCTTGGAACTAAGGCACATGACGCAGGGTATTTGGAGCAGTATGCAGGTCTCACAGAGGCTACAGATATAACTGCAAAAGGTGATAAGAATGTCACCCATGTAAGCGGTGCAACAATTTCATCCAATGCCGTACACGCAGGTGTATATGCAGCTCTCCAACAGCAAGAAATAGTGGGAGGTGCTAAATAATGGAAAAGAAAACAAGCAAATTAGCTATTTTAACCAAGGGTATTATTAAAGAAAACCCTGTTTTGGTACTCCTGTTGGGTACTTGTCCTACCTTGGCTACTACAAGCTCTGCGCTTAATGGTCTGGGTATGGGTGTTTCCGCTATGGCGGTATTAATCTGCTCCAATATAGTAATTTCCTTGCTGGCAAAGATCATTCCGGACAAGGTGAGAATACCTTGCTACATCGTAGTAATAGCGGGATTCGTAACTTTAGTACAGTTTGTACTTCAGGCTTTTGTTCCTTCACTTTACGCTTCACTGGGATTATTTATCCCTCTAATCGTAGTAAACTGTATCATTCTGGGAAGAGCCGAAATGTTTGCATCAAAGAACAACGCTTTCGACTCTGCACTGGACGGTATAGGAATGGGTATTGGTTTCACCTTGGCTCTTGGAGCAATGGGTGCAATTAGAGAAGTGATCGGTGCAGGAACAATTTTGGGATTTGCAATTCCTTGGCTCAATGCACATCCAATGTTAATCATTGCACTGGCACCGGGTGGATTCTTCGTATATGCATGCCTGATAGCAATTGTTAACTTCCTCACCAAAGGAAAAGGCGTTAAGGGTGACTTTGGTTGTCACGGATGTGCAATGGCTTCCATTTGTCAACAGGAAAAGTGCATTGCAGAATTAGATAAGAAAGGAGTTGAAGCATAATGGAATTCGGTACTATATTATTAGGTATAATTTTAGTAAATAACTATGTTTTGGCTCAGTTCTTGGGTATTTGTCCATTCTTGGGCGTTTCAAAGAAGTTGGACTCTGCTGTAGGCATGGGTGTTGCGGTTATTTTCGTAATGGTTTTGGCAACTGCAGCAACATGGCCTGTTATGCAGCTTTTAAACAAGTTTGAAATAGGTTACTTACAGACAATAGCCTTCATTCTTATTATCGCTGCTTTAGTACAGTTTGTAGAAATGGCTTTGAAGAAATATATTCCATCACTTCACAAGGCTTTGGGTGTATATCTTCCTTTGATTACAACCAACTGTGCAGTACTGGGCGTATGTATCTCAAATATTGATGAGGGATACGGATATTTAGAATCACTGGTTAACTCCGCCGGAGCCGGAATCGGTTTCTTGCTTGCTATGATTATATTCTCAGGCATGAGAAGCAAGCTGGAAGGAAACACTGCAATTCCTAAGGCTTTCCAGGGAGTACCTATCACATTGGTTACAGCTGCTTTCCTTTCCCTGAGTTTCATGGGATTCGGCGGCTTAGTATAGGATAAGGAGGCGAAGAATTATGAGTATATTGATACCTGTACTGATCGTAGTTGCGATTGGTTTTGTCTTGGCCGGTGTCCTGACTATTGCTTCAAAAGTATTCTATGTGCCTGTAGATGAAACAGTTGCTAATCTGAGAGCAGAGCTTCCGGGTGCTAACTGTGGTGCTTGCGGATATGCAGGTTGTGACGACTATGCATCAGCATTGGCAGAAGATCCTTCAATCGGAGCTTCAAAGTGTCCTGTAGGTGGTGCAGACGTGGCAGCTAAGTTGGCAGAAATCTTAGGTGTTGATGCAGGCTCTGCAGAACCTCAGGTTGCGGTAGTTATGTGTAACGGCAACAAGGATGCTGCCAAAACAATCATGGAATATCAAGGACTTAGCACCTGTTCCGCTGCAAAGCAGCTTTTCGGCGGTCTTAATGCTTGCGCTCACGGATGCCTTGGACTTGGTGACTGTGAAGCAGCTTGCCCTTACGGTGCTATCAGAGTTTGCAACGGTGTTGCTGTTGTAGACAGAGAACTTTGTGTAGGTTGCGGAATCTGTGCAAAGCAGTGTCCTAATCACGTTATCAGAATTGCTCCTGCAAAGAACAAGGTTATCGTTCAGTGCAATTCCAAAGATTCAGGCGCTAAGACAAGAAAAGCATGCTCTAATGGATGTATTGCTTGTAAGAAGTGCGAAAAGGTTTGTAAGTTTGAAGCAATCAAGGTTGAGGATAATCACGCATTCATCGATCCTGAGAAGTGCAAGAATTGCGGGCTTTGCGCAAAAGAATGTCCTACAGGCGCAATCATCAACATGAGAGCAAAGAGAAAACCGGCTGCTACTGCTGAAGCAGCAGAAGCATAAAAAGAAGAAGCTTACAATAAGAGCTTACCTTTCTAGTAAAAATAAAAGTCTCCCGAAATGAGTTTTTCGGGGGGCTTTTTGATATATATTTCAAACCTTATATTATGTCGCATAGTTATATAATTTGTGATAAAATAAATAAAAAACAAGTAGGAGAATGTGAGATGGAAAGAGTTGATTTCAGAGGAAAAAATTTGGCAAGGCTAGATGTGTCAAAGGATGAAAAGCTGGAAGCTTACGACTGCACCGACAATCCGCTCAAATATTTAAAAGGAAGAGATTTAGTTGTTGAAGCCGGAAATGGTGGCTTTATAGGCGTTAAGTTTAGCCCTGAAGAAGGTCAGATGTTTTTTGCCTATCCTCAGGAAGGTTTCACTTTTGAGGGATGGTATAACACTTTAGGGGACAGGTTGTCAAGAGAGAACCCATGGGTAGATAAATACGGTACGGGAAGGGAAATCTTCGCATATTTTAGAGAGAAATAAAAAACATATTTTTCGCCCTTCTTTGGTATAGTTCTTCCAGTTCTTCTTTATGGTATATATAGCCCGGATCATCAAAATATCTTGCAGATACAGGACATTTTTTATAGCAAGCACCGCATTTGATGCAGATGCCGGTGAATTGGCGTATATTATTTGGAGAAATAGAGCCCATGGGGCAAATACGAGAACATAAGCCACAGTTGATGCAAGTATCTTTTACTTTTGGCACAACTTTTCGTATGTCAATGTGAATACCATTTCTATCTTGTGGCTGATAATACCCACCATAGCTGCCCGGTATGCCCGGAACTGATACTGGGGTCGGTATATGGAGAAGGTTTGTCAGACTATCGGCAAGTTTTTCGGCAAAAAGATGAATTTCATCAAAATCTTGCTCATCAGGACGACCTGCGCCAAGAATATAGGAAAAGGAGTGTTCGCAAGAAAGGGCGGCGGCAGCCACTGTGTGGAAACCGGCATTTTCCAGAACATCTCTTAGTTCCATAAGGGAATTATCAAAATTTCTGTTGCCGAATGTAACAACAGGCACTGCCATTGCCCCGTTGCCTATTATGGTATTTAGATACTTAAGCAGTACGTTGGGAACTCTGCCTGCATAAGTAGGTACACCGAAGATAACTAAATCGTCATCAGAGATATCTGCAAAGGAAGTTCTCCCTTGAGGCAATGTAAAATCATAACTTAAAAGTTCCATGGGGTTACAGTTCTTTCCTTTAGTACCAAGCTTCTTTTCCAGAGCAGATGCCAGTTCATCTACTACTTTTTTTGTGGTACCGGTGGCGCTGAAATATATTTTCCATATTCTTGAGATTTTCATATCTATTGACGCTCTTTCTAATTTTATATTTTGTTTTATATTCTTTTTTGTATTTTCTTTTGCGATTTCTTTCTGCTTTTATACTTTCAGATGAGGTAACTTACCGCATATTATGTGTGCTGCAATACCTATGAGTATTCCGCTTATCATCCCTGCAAAAAGAAGAACCGGGAAGTAAGACATGAGCTTGATGTTGGACATAATGGCACAGGCAGTCATAAGTTGTCCCAGGTTGTGAGCAACGCCTCCTGCCATACTTACCCCTACCATGCTGAATAGGTTTGTTTTGTAAAGAAGATACATGATTACAATACTGAGGATGCCACCTGCCAAAGAATACATCATGCCGAAAAGACCGGTAAACAGAAGTCCCGAAGTAAGGATTCTCAAGCAGTTAATGGTAAAGGCGTATTTAAAGCCTAACCTGTAAATAGCGACTATTATTACAAGATTGGCAAGCCCCAGCTTGATACCGGGTATGGGCACAGGAAGCGGTATAATAGCCTCGATGTATGAAAAAATCATGGCAATTGAGGTGAGGATAGCACTCAATGCCAAATGTTTCGTTCTAAGAGCATAGTTGCGATTATCATTGTTTTTAGCCGGAGATGACATCTGCGTCACCGTCCTTTCCATCTATTTCTATCATTACCTTGTTGGGTAGGCAAACTATGGAGTCTTTGGTCTGAGAAATGGCTCCCGTATTGATACAGACCTGATTGGCACAGTTAGAATATGACATTGAAACAGCACCGTCTTTTATGGTAATATGGTTTATGTGGTTTTCATCGATAATTTCTATTTCTTGGTCTTGTGACAAAGAATAAGTACCATAGAGAGCACCCTCTACGGTTACAATTACTTTTTCTCCTTGATTACTGCCTGTAAGGGAGAACCAAGAGATGAGAAGACCAAATGTTAAAATTACAAAGAAAAGAGCCACATCCGCTTTTTTTATCATAACAAACTCCTAGCAAGAAAGGATAATAACGGGATACTTACATGAAAAAATTTTTAACAGTGTTAATCTTAATGATAACACTTATTATACCACAACTAGGCTGTAATGCCCAAGGACAAAATAATAACCCGGGAATAAGTAAGACAAGCTTTCATCTTGATACGGTGTGCACCGTAACTATTTATTCTATGAAGGGGATTGAAAAGCTTGATTCGGAAGAACAGGCCCAAAAGGCAAATATGGTGATAACGGAAGCTTTCGGATTATGCGATGAATACGAGAAAATTCTCAGCAAAACCATAGAAGGCAGTGACGTTTACAAAATCAATAACTCTCAAGGTCAGTGGGTGGAAGTGGAACCTGCGACTCTTGACATTATAAAGCAATCGGTTGCTATGAGTGAGCTGGCTGAAGGCAAATTCGACATCACAATTGGCAGGGTGTCAGACCTGTGGGATTTTCACGGGGAAGATGAACAGGGAAAAAAGACGGGAAACCTTCCCGATGACAATATATTGAAAGAAGCAGTCAGTCATGTAGGCTATGAGAATATAGCTATAGAAGGCAATCGCGTGAGGCTTTTAGATAGTGAGGCTCAAATTGACCTTGGGGGAATCGCAAAAGGCTATATTGCCGACAGAGTAGCCGAATACCTTGAAGAAGCAGGGGTAACAAGCGCCATTGTGGATCTTGGAGGCAATATCGTGGTAGTAGGACAAAAGGGAGAAAAGCTGGATAATCACGGAGAAGGTGTTGATTTTTCAGTAGGTATAGCAGCCCCTGAATCCGGAAGAGGAGAACTTCTTGGTACCATATCCTGTGCTGATAAAACTGTTGTTACTTCCGGTACTTATGAGAGGTACTTTGAGATAGAAGGGATTCGGTATCACCATGTTTTAGACACAGTGTCAGGATATCCCGTAGATACAGACTTGTTATCTGTGACAGTCATTTCAGACAAAGGAAATTCCGCCCTATGTGATGCGCTGAGCACATCTGCTTTGGCCCTTGGCAAAGCAGATGCAGAAGAATTTTTGAAAAAACAAGATAATGTAGGAGCAATTCTTGTGGATTTGGAGGGTGAGATTACATTTATAAGGGCTGAATTCAGTTAATTCAAGCACACTCTCGGTTAATGGCGGAACATAATTAATCAAGTTCCCAAAGCATAGACAACTGTTTAAGGAGAGGGTCCATATCTTGCAGTGGGATTTGATTATAATAAAATATTAAAGCACTGGTTTCCTGATGTGAAAGGTGCGAAAGAGGGATCATTTGCAGTCCGATGGACTTTGCCAGAGCGCAGAGTTCATCGGCACTTTTTTTTGAATGAACGCCTATAGTAAGGTTGATTCCTGACTGAGTATCGGTGGTGGTTATTTTGCTGCAACCGTACTTGGCAAAGCATTGAATGGCTTTCTGTAATTTTTGGGAATATAAATTGCGTAATTTTCGGATGCCAGTATAATAATATCCCTTTTCCATAAACAATGCCAGAGTCAGTTGTTCCGCCTTGGAACAAGTTTGAGCGTATTGATTTTTGATACTACTAAAAATATCTGCCAGTGATGAAGGCAAAACCATGTATGAAATTTTGATTGCAGGAAAAAGTGTAGAAGAAAATGACCCCAAGTAAACTACACATTCATTATGGTCAAGACTTTGCAAAGATGGCATGGGTCTGCCAAAATATCTTAGCTCGCTGTCATAGTCATCCTCTATTATTATGCTGTTGTTTTGCCGTGCCCAATCCAGAAGCTGATAGCGTCTGCCTATAGGCATCACAGCGCCGGTGGGAAATTGATTAGAAGGACTTACATATACTGCTGACGGTATGTTTGCAGGAAGTTTTGATATGTCGATTCCGTCTGATTCCACAGGTATGTGAGAAAGGGCAAATCCTCTGTCAAGGAATGTACTTTGCACCGGAAGGTATCCCGGACTTTCCAGAGAAACGTGATTTATATTAATCTTAGATAAAATGATGCATAACTGGCTTGTTATTTGTTGGGTGCCGGCACCGATTACAATTTGGGCCGGAGTGCAGACCACTCCTCGGGAAGAAAACAAGTATTTGGAAATTTCATGGCGTAGAGCAGCTTCTCCTTGAGGGTCGCTCTCAAAGAGCAGAAGATGAGAATAATCGTTGAAGACTGTTGAGCTGCATTTTTTCCATTTATTAAAATCAAAACATTGGATGTCGTGCAAAAAAACAGGGTTGTTTTTGAATGGTGACGTGTCTTCTTGCTTTAAGTTCCAAGGGGCAGATTTTTGGACTACCTTGGAAGGAAGGTTTTGGGCAACAAAATACCCGGATTGAGGTTTGTTGACAACATATCCCTCAACTAAAAGTTGGTTATAAGACAACTGAACAGTAGTGATGCTTATACCAAGATTTTTGGCCATTGTACGAAGTGAAGGGAGCTTATCGCCCTGAGCGACACCCTCTTCCATAATGGCTGTTTTTAATTCCTGATATAATTGTATATATAATGGTGTGGACAAAGTGTCATCTAAGTCTGGTAAAAGAAGCTTCATATGTATATTTCCTCCAAACTGTATATACAAAAATAAATATTATTGCATATTTTTATAGATACATTTCAGTAGTATTATAGTATTAATAACAATAAAACGCAATAAGAGGTTTGGTAACATGACGAGAAATGAAAAAACACAGAATATAGTAATGACGGCAATGATGATATGTCTGATACTTGTAGCGACTTTCAGCATAAGGATACCAAGTCCGTTTACCCAAGGGTACGTTCATTTGGGAGACGCCATGATTTTTCTATCCGTTCTCCTTCTTGGCAAAAAAGGTGGGGCATTAGCTTCCGGATTTGGTTCAGCACTTGCCGATGTTATGGGTGGATATGCCGCATATGCACCATGGACTTTAGTCATAAAGGCACTTATGGCGTATATAATGGGCGCTTTCATCGAGGCTTCGCTGAAGAAAGAAAAGAAGCACATAATAATTGGAAACTTATCGCTTGGAGAGATTATTGGAATGATAATCGCGGGAGTGGAAATGGTCATAGGATATGCAATAGTAGACGGAGTGTTTGCAGGAAATATGCTATCCGGAGTCTTGGGAATCCCTTTCAATATAGGGCAGTTCGCAGTAGGCGCGGTTTTGGCTTGTATTTTGGCAATGGCGCTGTACAAGACTCCGGCAAGAAAGTATTTTGCATATAGATTATTTGCTTCTCCTGAATATCTGCTTGCGGAAAAGAAGTGTATTCAGTGCAACAAAGAAAACCGCCAGGATGATTAAACACAGTATGGGTTTTACAGGAGCCAGAGTTGCCAGGAACATTATAGGGAAGCCCAGGACTATGGCAGGGAAGTTTTGATAAACCATGTTATCCGAGGCCGGAGTCTTAAACTCACCATCCATTTCACGAAGGAGAATGATGCCCGTACTGGCAGTGCCTGTAAGCATACCGTACATCATCAAAAACTGCTCTTCCGCATAGTCTTTAAAAAGGCTTTTGGCTACGAAATGATTGTAACAGTATGTAATAAAAGCGCCTACGACACCCAGGATGAGAATGATTCCCCAGTAGTCTTCCAAAACTGTCAGGCGAATGGCTGCAATACCGGATATAACCATCATATCGAAGAAGAAGTTGCAAGCGCGAGTAAGTAAGAAATTATTTGTGTATTCCTTTTTTACAATGCCGCTTTTCTTTAACAGGTTAAGGATGGCTTTTCCTAAGGTAGCCACGAGGACACCGATAAGGAAGTTGAAGCCGTAGACCAGAGATTTCATGCCGGAGAGAAGATTTCCCAAATTAAACATTATGAAGTAGGTTGCGAAGTAGCACACTACAATCAGGGCAATTTGAACGGTCATCTTGTCGATGCTCTCCTGCATAGGAATTTCATCATCCCCCTCGATGGTTTCAGCAACACGATGGTTCCTGGCTAAATTTTCAATTTTGATAAGGCCTCTTTTTTTAAGTAGGTTCAGATGGATGACACCACCGATGCTGGCACTGATAAATCCTAGTGCAGCTATGGTAAGACCGAAGCTTTTCCCCCCGACGAAACCAAAATCCGTCTCGTATATTCCTCCGTAATTGAGAGCTTGTCCGGTTCCTTGACCGTAGCCAAAAGGTAAAAGGACACCGGCAGCAGCAAAGAAATCTGTGATAAAGTAAGTTGCGACTAAGGTTATACCAAAACCCACTACTGCTTGAAGTAAATATGTGGACACGGTGGTAACACCTGTATTTATGATTTCTTCTACTCTGTCTTTTGTAAGTTTAGCCTGTGAAGTTTTCAGCGCTGAAGCTATGAAGCCCAACGCCAGACAATGATATGTAAGCATTTCTAAAGTTTTTGTTCCTGTACCGCCGAAAAAGGCTGTATCAAACATAACATCATCTGTAATGAGTTTGTAGCACCAAGCAACTAAAATCAAAACACCGCCACCCAGTACGGAGGTGGGTATGAGAGATGCTCGCAAGAAGCCAATTGACTTCTTTAGTATATTGGCAACGAGCATACTTGTAAGTAGTACAGCAATTACATTTACAGTGCCCCAGACACTATAGTCCCAAAAATTTTCCATTATCCTTTTCCTCTCTCATATTCTTATAACGATAGTAAATGTTGACGTATTTTAAACCATTAAACCTTTTGTCGCCTTTTATCTGATAGACTTTCTCTCCATGGTATATATTTACCTTGTTACGCCCTAAGACTGCCACAGAAGAAAGTTCACTGAAAGGAAGCGTTAGACTATCAGCTTTTTCTTTGTCAATGATAATTCTGTCTCCGTATAGAGCTAAGGAAGCATCTTGTCGTAAAAGATTCTTTTTCTTGCGTATTATTACTTCTGACAAGTTTGCTTTATCTATATACAAAGGGTCAACTACATACTGATTAACATCCAGGTTGTTTATAAAGTCCTTTTGAGCTTCGTACCATTCCCCAACGAATTTAAAAGGAAACTCAAAGCCTACCCCTTCTAATTTTTTATCTTTTCCGTAGTGTATTTTTTTGAAGCATTTTTTACAATGTATATGATTGCCGGAGCTTTCAAATTCAGAAAGGCCACAATAAGGACACACATACATAGCACGCTCTAGATATTCGGCTCTTTTTGAAGAAAGATACAAGGAGGGATAATCTTTGTCGTTTACATCAAGGCCTTCCACAATCATATCGTATAATTGTGACGTGGAAAGTTTGGCGTATTCTTCCGGAGCAATAACCTTATGAACGTAGGAGCGCATTTTCCCTTTGCGGAGCTTATCACCCCATCTTGGTTGCACACCGTATCCTCCCACAATGCGATATAAAGCAATAGGTAACTGCATCTTTTTTGCCATTGTGGCAATGGCTGGGTTGATATACTCGGTTTTACCGCTGTATGTACGATTACCCTCAGGGGCAAGAGCAATGGTTCCGCCCTCCTTAGCGATTCTCAGACAGGCCATTACGGCTGAAAAATCAGCAGTCTGTTTTTTGATTGGGATAGGGGCAACCAGATATCGAAGCAAAGAAGAAATCCATCCTAGTGAAAAGATGTCCTCTGTAGCCAGATAGTAGACCGGCTTTTTGAACGAGATGCCCACGAAAAATTGGTCGAAGACCGTTTGATGGTTATATAGTATCAAATATGGGCGATCTTCCTGCTCTTTGAATTTTTCTATTTTGATGCCGTATTTCCATTTACAATAGGGATGGAGAATCATACAGGCGATAGTTTGTATTATGCGATGTCTGGGACGGCTCCATTTTGTGTTTTTTTTCATAACTCTTCCTTAATGTAGTTTAGTAATTTTACTCGATTTTGCCGGTAAGGCTTATTTCCACAGAGAAAATTTTGTTCAAAGCTATGCTCAAGGCTATAAGAGATTGTATTTCACCAGAAACCTTGCTGCCAACACTTGCTCTGTAAAGAGCTTGACAACACTTCTTTTTAGGAAAAAACTATCGTTGCCTTTCTCTTTTAGGCTCTGAGCAATGGTAAGGCACAAGACCTGAGGATTGGCGATATTTTTAATTTCTTTTATAAACAAAGCGGCTTCAAAGCTTTTGAATGTGCGCTTTTTGAACATGTTTACGGCTTCCTCAAAATCCTTGTCAGAGGAGTGGATTGTCTTTTTCAATTTGGCAAGGAAGGAGTCCTTTGTATAAATGAAAAGGGGGTCCATGTCGAAAACGTGAGCACATGCATCTGCCATTCTCAAATCGATCTTTGAAAATGTACTTCTTGCAAATGTGTAATATTCTCCTTCAAAAACATCGAAGGCCTTCATTGCTTCAAGATATCCAAGGCGCATTATTCTTCTGGCGTTGGCTACATCAAAAA
>JAZNUK010000034.1:0-13964 GCA_045592265.1 Candidatus Fimisoma sp.
CAAGCGGTCTTAGGAAGACAACTCCATGGAACAACTCCTTGGCTCACAGAACGACATGGCTACGATCCGACTTAAGACCCGCCTACAAGTAAACTGTATTTCAAAGTTTCAAGGTTTACGCCAATCAATTTTTTCCAAGAAAGAAGACCTGCTATGACGAAAGCCCCCAAAAATCTGTACGTGTTGAGAGTAAAGGGATCCATCTCACCAAGACAAATATCCATCAAGTAATATGACACTCCCCAGCACAGGGTGACAAGAACCAGCATTCCGTCTGCTTTTAATTGCTTTGACATTTCTTATATCCTCCGAAAATATTCCAAATCTAAATTCTGCCGATAAACAGTTCCAAGGCAATGTTCTGTTCCATGGCTCCTGTTTTAATGTTCCTATCTATTTCATACAACATGCTCAAAAGTTCTCGCAATTTCCTATTGCTGAACTTATTTGATACTACCAAAGCTTTTTTCACCCTGTACGGATTTACTTTCAGTGTAGCTGCCATTGCCTCGTAGCCCATCCCCTCTTGGGACAACTCATTTATCTCCAACATCAGTTCAAACTGATTGACCAGCAGCCCCAATATTGAAAAAATTTCCCCTCCCGAGGTAAGAACATTAGCCAGCAATCGCAAAGCCACATCTTTTCTGTTATTCCCTATGGCGTCTATCAGGTTGAAAGCAAACCTATCCAAATCTCCTTTGAGAGTTTCGTCAACATCTTTCTGTGTTACTATTCCACCATCACAATGGGCCACAAGCTTACCTATATCATTTACCAAATTGAGAAGTCTGTAGTCACCTTCTCTGTTAAAATATCCTGTTTCCTCAATGAAATAGCGCAAAGTTTCTCTCTCTACGGAAACCCCTGCCTCTTTAAATCGTTTGGATGCGAAGGCAACGAGGCTTGCCATGTCCAATCTTTCAAAATTATAGCACTTACAGTTTTTTTTCAAATATTTGACCAATTCGCTGTTTCCATCAAGCTCCATAGCCGAAAATATCAAAACTGCTCCTTCATTGGGATTTTCTATATAATTCTTTAATGTTTCCAGCTCCTTTTCGCCAAAACCTCTGCTGTTTTTCTTTAGCAAAGGTGGGAAATCATGTGCCCAAATTACCCTTCTTTCTGAGAATACAGATAAAGTGTCGCAGGATTCTACCAGCTGTCCGGCAGTTATATCCCTATCATCTTCTTTGACAAAATCAATGTCTTTAAAAGCCTTATCAACAAATTTTTCTGCCAGAGTCTTACAAGCCCAATTTATCAAAAACTCCTCTTCACCGAAAAAAAGTAAAACAGGACCAATATTCTTTTCTTTTATATCTCTATTGAACAGCTGAAATGCGTGTTCACTTTTTTCCTTACCGTATGCCATATCTGTCCTTATCTATCCTTACTTGTTCTTATTTATCCTATTTTCTTATCTATTATTTCAACATCTGCCGCGGTAATATTCTTTCTCCTGACAGGTCAAAACCTACGGCTCCATGAAGATCGTTTCTAAATATCATTATACCTTTTTCACAACATTTTTCAATTACTTTAGGCGAGGGATGCCCATAATTATTTTTTCCCACTTGTATTACTCCATACTTGGGATTGACAGCATCAAGGAACTCATCGCAGGTGCTTCCCGCACTTCCATGATGCCCGATTTTTAAAATATCTGCTTTCAGTTTCGTCGTTCCCTCATAATACTTCAGCATCTCCCTTTCACCTTGGGAATCCAAATCACCTGTGATTAACGCCCTATAACCGTTATAGTGAATCATAAACACCGAACACTTGGCATTTTCGTCCTGCCCCTTATCGCTGTCAATTGAAAGGGGCCACAAAGTTTCTATCCATACATTATCTGAAAGCAAAAATTTTTTCCCGGCAATTTGTCCAACCAGTAAGTCTTTAACCATACTTTCTTCCTTCAACTCCTCCAGCCCTTTGTAGTGGTCCGTATGTCTGTGAGTTCCTATTGCTAAATCCACCTTTTTCACACCGTTCTTTAGCAGATAAGGCATCACCGTTTCCTTTCCTACCGGGTAATTTACACTGCCACCTCCGTCAATCAAAACATCAAACTTTCCATACTTCAAATGGACGCAGTCACCTTGTCCCACGTCCGGAAATACCAGTTGACATTGGGCAAGTTCCGGTGGGAAAAAGCCTGCGACAAGGAGAGAGAATACAATAAACAGCAGGATAACACTTTTTATCCTTTTCTTCTCTCCTCTTTCCCTCATTATGTAAAAGCATTCCGATGCCAGAAAGAAAAGTAAAAGGTAGAATAGTATCAAACTCCACAGAGGCATACTCGTCATATTAAAACTACCGTATCCCCAAAAAGAAAAATTTCTGTTCATTTCTACCATGAACCATACCAGGCCCTCTGTTATCACCTCTATCAATCTTACCTCACCAAAAATGGAAAAAACAATGAAGTGAATTAATGCTACAGGCATAACTATTCCTGTCATATATACTATAGGTATGTTTGCAATGAAAGATGACCATGAAAAAAAATTAAATTGGAAAATCTGATAAGGTACCAAACCCATATTCACTGCCAACATGGTCTTTACAGAAGGCGGCAAGGTTCTTGGAAAAAGTTTTGTAAAAAAGGATATGGATATTACCGCCAGAAACGACATTTGAAAACCCGTTCCCAGCACGGCATAAGGATTTATCAATATTATAATTACACCGATTGTTCCTGCCCCGGTAATCAGATCGTATTTCCTATCAAAAAATTCTCCCCACTCTCTAAGCAAAACCATTGCTGCTGCCCTTACCACCGATGAGCTCCACATGGCAAGAAACGCGTACACTGCCATCGTAAGGCTTATCAGTAAAGTTCCCACCACAGTTTTCTTTTTCCCTGTTAATTTTTTTATGGCGGAATACAATATTCCTATATGCAGGCCGCTAACTGCCAATATATGTGCCGTTCCGTTCTTCCTGAATTCTTCATAAACACTGTCCTCAATGGAGGTTTTATCCCCAAAAAGAAGCCCGCTTACTATTCCTTTACAGTCTTGGGAAAGGGAGTCCAAAAATCGGTGTTTCATGGCTGCAATAGAATTGGTCAATCCTGTTCCCTTCCTTACAATATCTATTTGGGAAACTGATATTATACCTCCTATTCCCCTGCTTAAAAGATATTCTCTGTAGTCAAAGCAACCGGGATTTCTTCTTTGAGCCGGCGCCTCTATCTTTCCTCTCAATTGTATCTGCGCACCCCACAAGCCGTCTTCATCAAGCCCCGGCCCATAATAATTTATGAGAATTTTACCTTTTAATTTTCTCCTGTCTTCTTCTACTGCCACAACTTTACCCGTCAATACGGTCTTTTCCGAGGAAATATGCTGAATTTCAATTTGTTCTACAGTGTAGGCCTTGTTTTTTCCGTAAAGCTCATCAAATTGTCCACCCCAAAAGTTTTCTTGTTTCACTGTCATTAACAATGTAATTATAAAAATAATTATGCTAAATAAAAAAAGTTTGCGCCGCATATAAACTCCATATATTCACCTTACGCCCAAACTTTTTTTACATTATATTCCATTTACTATTTCTTTTCAATAACATTATCAACGAAAAACTCTTTTTTAACCAATATTTCTTAACTTTATATCCTATATGTGGTATAATACAAATAACTATGACAGAAAGTTGGTGATACTTTGAGTAACTACGATGATTTTAAAAAATTAGATGCAGTTGATGAAACAACAGACATTGAAGGCTCCGATGAAGGCTCTGCTACCGACACCAAAACATCTTTCGAAGTTGAGGAGACAACAGATGCCGAAGAAACGGCAGCTGTTGAAGAAGAGACTGTAGCTGTTGAAGATGCGACAGCTATTGAAGACGCGGATATTCAGGAGGTAACTCCAAGAATGCGCCGAGCAGAAAGAAAGAAACAACTAAATGCTTCAAAGGAAAATTCAGGCTCCAAATTCATCAAGAAAGAAATTCAGGAAGACGGAACGGTAAAGACCAAGCTGGACTTCTCAGCTATTGACAAGAAAAAGGTTTTAAAAATAGGCTTATGCACATGTTTAGCCTTAGCTCTTGTAGTTATCATCTATTCAGCGGTGGTAATTGCAAAAGCACCTGATATTGAAACCTCCAACATATACAGCCTTCTTTCCCAAAGTTCTGTTCTCTACGACGACGAAGGCAATATAATAGACACGGCCTACGGAGACGAAAACAGGACCATAGTGGAAATCGGCCAGATTCCTATCCATGCACAGAATGCTTTCATTGCTTTGGAGGATAAGACCTTCCGTACTCATAACGGTTTCAACATTATTCGAATCTTCGGTGCCATAAAGGATTCAATCTTTGGTGGCGGCAGAATCAGCGGTACCAGTACCATTACTCAACAGCTGGCGAGAAATCTGTACCTTGAGGATAAAATGTTTGAACGTTCAATAAGCCGAAAATTAACAGAGGCTTACTATTCCGTTATTTTGGAGAAGGAACTTTCCAAGGATGAAATCCTTGAAGCATACCTCAATACTATAAACTTCGGTTGCGGCTACGGAATACAGACCGCATCACAAGCTTATTTCTCAAAGGACGTGGAAGAACTTACCATAGCTGAGGCTGCGGCCCTTGCTGCCATCCCTCAGCTTCCAAACGAATTCACACTGATACAGACCTGTAACGTAGAAGAAGTTACAGAAGAAACACCGAACCTCATTATGAAGGTGGCAGATCGTGCATATCTTTGGAACGACTCCGGAAGGGACAGAATGCTGACTTGTCTGTACCTTATGCATGACCAGGGATATATCAATGACGAAGAATATGAAGCTGCAAAGGCAACGGAAATCAAGGATATGGTAAACCCTAATATCGATGCTCTCAATACGGTTTCAAACTACTTTGCCGATTACGTAATAACCACGGTCATTGAAGATCTCCAAGAACAAGGTGGTTACAGCTACGAAAAGGCTTCCGAAATGGTATACAACGGCGGGCTTCAGATTTACACCACTATGGACTCCCAAGCTCAGACAGTTATCGAACAAGAATTCAACGAAGCCAACAATTATCCTGATACTATAGGATATTCGCAGGATTCTAACGGAAACATTCTGGACTCCAACGGAAATATAATGCTTTATGCTTATTCCAACTATATTAACTCTGAAGGAAACTTCGTTCTCACCGCTGATGAATTTACCAAGAATGAGGATGGATCAGTTACCATCTACGCCGGTAAGCGCTTAAATATTTACAACACCACTGTTCAGGGAAAAACCGATTACAGCGTAGAATTTGACAATATGTATGTAATAGAGGATGACCTTCTCTATACTATAAATGGCGGTTATATAAATATTCCGCAGGATTACAAATCAAGAGACAATGATGACAACCTTGTTATATCCGCAAAATTCTTTGAGGATTATCCTTCTTTCTTCACTGAATCAGAAGGGACTCTTGCTACAAATCAATATACATTGAACCAGCGTACCATTCAGCCTCAATCGGCAATGGTTATTGTGGACAATGAAACAGGCCAAGTAAAAGCTATGAGCGGCGGTCGTAAAACCAGTGGCAGAATGTTATATAACAGAGCCATAAATCCTCGTCAGCCGGGCTCATCTATCAAGCCTCTTGCTGTGTATTCGGCAGCTCTTCAACGAAGCTTTGAACTTCAACAGGCCGGAAAAACATTCCCTCTTGTTGACAATGGCATCGACAAGCAAGGTACAAACCTTTGGGGACAGTATATTACGGCAGGTTCCATAGTAGACGATGAACCTACTACCATTGAAGGTAGATTGTGGCCTAAAAACTCCTATAGTGGATATGCCGGTCTTTACACCTTCAGAACCGCACTGCAACAGTCGGTTAACGTATGTGCTGTTAAGATTCTTTCACAAGTTGGTGTAGATTTCGCCGCTGACTTAGTTGAAGATTTCGGTATAACTTCCCTAAAGAGAAGCGGAGATGCAAATGACCTTAATCTTGCTGCTTTGGGACTTGGAGGTATGACATCAGGAGTTTCACCTCTTGAAATGGCCAGTGCATATACTACTTTCGTAAATGAAGGTGTTCACATCAGTACTTCCGTGTACACCAAGGTTACTACCAGAAACGGTGATTTGTTACTGCAGCCGGAAATTAAGAAGACCAAAGTATTGGATCCGGGAGTTGCCTGGATTATGAGAGATGTACTCAGGTCAGTTGTAACCGAAGGTATAGCATATCCTGCAGCCATTTCCGGTGCAGCTGTGTGCGGCAAAACCGGTACTACAGACAAGCAATACGATATCTGGTTCTGTGGATTTACTGCAAAATACAGCGCTGCTCTTTGGATAGGTAATGACGTAAATCTTAAACTATCCTCTGCTTCCAACGCTACGGCAAGTATGTGGGGCGAGATAATGGAACAAGTAGAAGGTTGTAAAGGCGGCTCTTACCCAGCCAGACCTGATAATGTAATCCAAGTTGCAATAGATACTAAGAGTGGACTTTTGGCCACCGAGGCTAGCGGTAAGAATACCAGAAGTGAATACTTCACTTCCGGCACTCAGCCTACTGAAGCTGACAATGTTCATCAAACAGTTCAGGTATGTTCATCAACAGGTTATCTGGCTACACCTTCCTGTCCGAAAACTGTTTC
The DNA here is from genome assembly GCA_045592265.1 of Candidatus Fimisoma sp. Classification (GTDB taxonomy): domain Bacteria; phylum Bacillota; class Clostridia; order Peptostreptococcales; family Anaerovoracaceae; genus Fimisoma. The sequence goes on from JAZNUK010000034.1 coordinate 6,644, forward strand.
AAAGACAGGATTGATGAGACCTTATATTCCTAACGAACATACCAAGGATTACAAGAGAGAGCTTCCACACTATTATTGCAATGATCACAACCCTAATCCTAAGGACTATCCGGTTAAAGAAGGCCTTCCTGTTACCATAGTCGATATTCCTACCAAACCTCCTAAGGATGAAACTGATAAAAAACCTACAGGAGATAAAGACAACGATAAAGACAACGATAAAGAACCGGATAAAGATGAGAATGACTCCGGCTCTACCGGTGAAGGAAATAATACAGGTGGTTCCGGCAACGGTGGCGGTAGCTCAGATAGCAATACCGGAAATACCGGCAATTCGGGAAATGAAGGGGCACAATCAGGAAGCGGTACCGCAACGGCTTCCTTGCAAGATCAACAATAAAAAATTACTCAAACACACAATCACCATTAAATAGAAAGCTTCTACACAAAATATGTGTGTGGAGCAAAAATAAAGTGAGAGCATCGACTCTGATATATCCCTGTCAATGAGACACAGATGTATTTTTCACCGATGCTCTCTTTTTACTAGAAAAAGCTAAGTTGATCCGTCTCAGGCAGCCCTTTAAGGACTCCTCTCACCTTCAATGCTTCCACCGTATTTTTGTTAATCTTAACACGTTTAAAAATATCTTCTATAGTTTCGTAAGGTCTTATTCTGTACTCCTCTACAAAGGCCGTAGCTGCCGTTTCCCCCATGCCGTTGAGCGCCATAAACGGCAATAAAACCTTGCCATCCACCACTTTAAACTTCCCGGCCTCGGAAACTCCCAGCTCTATATCGCTAAATTCATATCCTCTGGCATACATTTCATAGGCAATTTCAAGAACCGTTACTTCATCTTTCTCTTTTGCAGTAGCCGCCTGACCTTTTGAATCCACCAGACTTATCTTTTCCAAAATAGCTTCAGGACCTTTAAGAATGGTCTCTTCATCAAAGTCAGCCACTACGCTGGTAAAGTATGTGGCATAAAATTCTCTTGGATAGTACACCTTGTACCATGCCATACGGAAAGACATCATGGTATATGCAACTGCATGAGCCCGCGGAAACATGTATTGAATCTTGATACAAGAATCTATGTACCAATCAGGAACATGGTGTTCCTTCATCACCTTTAACTGCTCTTCCTTTAGAGGTCTATTCTTTCTCACATCCTCCATTATCTGGAATGACATTTTGTTTTCAATACCCTTTAGCATGAGATAATTCATTATATCATCTCGAGTAGAAATAACCTCACGCATGGTTGCTGTTCCGTCCTTTATGTAATCCTGCGCATTGTTTAACCATACATCGGTTCCGTGGGAGAATCCGGAAATTCTCACCAGATCTGCAAACTTGTCCGGCTTGGTATCATCCAGCATCTGCCTTACAAAGGATGTGCCAAATTCAGGAATGCCAAAGGAGCCGTGCTTGAATTGGTAATTAGGATCTTTTATATCAAGAGCCTCAATGCCGTTAAAAATGCTTAGAACCTTTCTGTCTGTAAGTGGTACCGTCAACGGGTCCACTCCCGTCATATCCTGAAGCTGACGAATCATAGAAGGAACATTGTGTCCGAGAATGTCCAGCTTCAACAAGTTTTCATCTATCTTGTGATAGTCAAAATGGGTGGTTATAATATCCGACTTCACATCGTTTGCAGGATGTTGGACCGGACAAAACTCATATATTTCATGATCATCCGGAACTATTACGATTCCTCCGGGATGCTGTCCGGTGGTCCTCTTTACTCCCGTACAATGCCCCGTTAATCTGTCCGCCTCATACTTGTTAATCGGTATTCCCTGCTCCTCATAAAACTTTCGCACATAACCGTAGGCAGTCTTGTCAGCTATGGTACCCACCGTTCCTGCCTTATATACATTCTTCTCTCCGAAGATGGTTCCTACATATTTGTGAGCTACAGGCTGATACTCACCTGCAAAGTTAAGGTCGATATCCGGTTCCTTGTCTCCGTCAAAGCCAAGGAATGTTGCAAAAGGAATTGTATATCCATCTCTGTTCAGCTCCGCGCCACAGACAGGACAAACTTTCGGAGGCATGTCTATACCACAGTCGTAAAGGTTCATGTCGCCCCATTCAAGGTATTTGCACTCCGGACAGATATAATGTGGGTCAAGTGGGTTTACCTCTGTTATCCCGGCCATGGTTGCAGCAAAAGAAGAACCTACAGATCCTCTGGACCCTACCAAATATCCGTCTGACAATGACTTTTGCACCAACATCTGAGCCGACACATACATGACAGCGTACCCATTGTCGATTATAGAGTTAAGTTCCTTCAAAAGTCTTCCTTCAATTTCCTGCGGCAATGGATTTCCATATATGCTATAAGCTTTTTCCATACATGTTTTTCTTAAGGTTTCTTCCGCTCCTTCTATCTTTGGCGGGAACTTCCCTTTTGGAACCGGCAGTAGCTCTTCAACCATATCCGCAATAAGATTGGTATTTTCTATTACAACCTTTCTGGCCGTTTCCTGGCCCAAATATGAAAATTCTTCCATCATTTCGTCAGTAGTTCTAAGGTAAAGACCCTGTCCGTTTTCCGCATCCTTATATCCCTGTCCTGCCATTATTATATTTCTATATATAGCCGAAGTATCCTTATCATAATGTGCATCGGTGGTTGCCACTACAGGCTTTCCCAGTTCCTCGCCCAGGGCTACAATCTGCTTGTTTATGTCTTTAAGATCTTCCTGGGTAAGCTGTCTGCGATCCGGGTATTTCCCACCCTCAGTTCTGTCCTCCGTGAGAAATCTGTTGTTAATCAAAGGCTGTATCTCAAGGTAGTCATAAAACTCCGCAATCTTTACTATCTCATCATGAGGTTTTTGACGATAAAAAGCCTGATACACTTCCCCTGCTTCGCATGCCGAACCGATTATGATACCTTCTCTGTGAGCCTGAATAACGGACTTTGGCAGTCTGGGTCTCTTGTAAAAATAGTTGAGATGTGAGTAGGACACTAGCTTGTAAATATTCTTCATTCCCTCCTGTGTCTTTGCCAAAAGGATTATATGGTTTGTAGGTCTACTCTTGTAGTCTATATTCCCTTCCTCATCTATGAAGCCCTCGTCATCAAAGACATAGCCTTCCATGCCGTATAGAATCTTAATATCCTTGCCTTTTTCTTTTAGCTTCTTTGCCGCTTTAGCCGCATCCGGAAAGGCCTGCACAACTCCGTGATCTGTAATGGCAACAGCGGGTTGTCCCCATTCTGCCGCTTGATTGACAATGTCCGCCGGCTCATTGAGACCATCCATAGAGCTCATCTTTGTGTGGGCGTGTAGCTCAACCCTTTTTCCATCAGGCCAGGTGTCTTTTCTTCCTGATATTTTTTCCTCCTTCTCCAAATCCTTTATCATGATACTATTCATGTTCTCGAAAGTATCAAACTGAACTTGCCCTCTTATCTTTACCGGATCACCGCTTTTTAAAAGAGCTTTAATTTCATCATGTTTTGCTTCCGTAACAAAGGCTTTGGTGCATATTGTAGTAGTGTTATCCGTCAATAGGAGTGTCAGCAAATAATTACCGCTTTTTATAAGCCTAAATTCTATCTTAAATATAAATCCTTCCACTATTACCATTCCTTGCTGTGGATCTATTTCACGCAAGGTGGTTGTTGGTTCTCCCGTGATATTCCGTCCCATTATGCGGTTTCCTTCAGCAGGAAGTTCTTTTTCCCTGCGATTTCCTTTCCATCCGCCGGTGGACGGTTTTCCCCCGCTAAAGGCAGGGATCTTTTCTTCCCCTTCCTTTGTTGCCGGCGAATAAGCTCCGGTCCCTTGAGCCTTTTCCTGCAACTCTTTTGTATACTCTTCCAGGCTCTTTCTTATTACTTTATCTTCATTGGCCTTAAAGGCTTCCATCTTCTCACTAAAAAGCTCACTGTTGTTGACAAATTCAACGTTCGCCTTAATACCAAGGCAAGAAGAAAGAAGTCGTTCAAATTTTCTCTTTATATGCAAGTTAAGCTGGGTGGTGGCAAACTCTCCCAAGACTGATATTTTCAAATTACCGTCTTCCCACACGGTATTATCCGCTTCTATGGCTCTGGTAATTGCCGCAAATTCGCCGTTGATTATTCTTATCATGTGTGGAATAAAAGTCTTTATGGCCTCGCCTTCCTTCATGATAAGCTTGCTGTATGTAAAATTAATTTCTACCCTATTTAATTTATAGTCTAACTTCTTTAGGATTTCTTCTTTTATATATTCGCACACTTCCACAGGCATAACAAAATTAAGGGTCATATCTATGGATAAAACCCCTGTTTCTTTCTTCATGGCCGCTCTATCCAAGGTGTAATTTATCTGCTCCCTTGAAAGGCTTCCAAGCTCATGCTGTCCTAATGCCTTTTCTATTATTTCTCTCATGTTCTTTTTCGTCGTCCTTTTCTGTCAGCCTACTCTATCTTAGTGTTTCTCTTCCTTAACGTTCCTCAACGCCAGTACTTCTCCCTTTTGAAGTATTCCCAAACGGTCTCTACGAACCGATCCGCCAGCTCTGCCTCATCCACCGTCTTTATAATTTCTCCTTTAGCAAATATGAGACCTTTGCCCATACCCCCCGCAACGCCGAAATCTGCTTCTTTGGCCTCTCCCGGGCCATTGACTGCACAGCCCATTACGGCAACTTTGATTCCTTCTCTGCCTTGAGCCTTCAATTCCTCTTCAAGAGGCTTAAGCTTTCTCTCCACTTCCTCCGCCAGCCCTTGCAAATCTATCTTGGTCCTGCCACAAGTAGGACAGGATACAAAGTCTATAGCGGACTTTCTCATACCCAGACTTTTGAGCATGTCAACTGCAAAAACAACTTCCTCTACCGGATTTGCCGTCAAAGAAACTCTCATAGTGTCTCCTATGCCTTCAAGAAGCAAAGCACCAAGCCCTATTGCCGACTTAATCTTACCCATCTTTGGAGTGCCGGCTTCAGTTATTCCTATATGTATGGGAACATCGGTTTTCTCCGTAAGTATTTTGTGGGCCATATAATTCATTCTCACGTCTGAAGACTTTATGGATACCACCAGATTTCCGTAATCCATATCTTCGATGTATTTCAAATTGCGAAGAGCACTTTCAGCAAGGCCATCTGCCGTAACCGCTCCGTATTTCTGCAAAATATCTTTTTCCAGAGATCCGGAATTTACTCCTACTCGTATAGGAACATCTCTTTCTTTTGCAACATCCACGACGGCTTTTATTCTTTCATAAGAACCTATATTTCCCGGATTTATCCTAATCTTATCGGCTCCCTGCTTCATGGCTTCTATGGCAAGCCTATAGTCAAAATGTATATCGGCTACCAACGGAACATTTACCAATTTCTTTACTCTGCCAAGAACTGCCGCTGACTCCATATCAGGTACAGCTATCCTTACAATTTGGCATCCTGCTTCAGCCAGTTCTCCTATCTGTCTCACAAGAGCCTTCTCATCTCTTGAATCCACATTTGTCATGGACTGGACGGAAACAGGCGCACCGCCTCCTATATAAACATCTCCGCATCTAACTTGTCTTGTAATCATATTTACACCCTCATCCTTTTACATGGCGACTTTAACAGTCTATAGCCAAACTCGGATACTTGCCATTTATTTATCCGAAAATTCTTGTCATATCGTTAAATGTCACATATACAAACAATCCCAACAGTAAGGTCAATCCTACAAAATGAATTGTTCCTTCCACCTTCTGACTTACAGGTTTTCTCGTAATCATTGTATACAGTACAAATATGATTCTTCCGCCGTCCAAAGCCGGAAAAGGAAGCATATTCACTATAGCTAAATTAATACATATCAAAGCTGTTAGAAATCCGTAGTACCAAAGTCCATAAGTAGAGGTTTCACTTACCATCTGCACCATTCCTACAGGCCCGCTAAGGTTTTCGGTTCCCACTTTGCCGCTAAAAAGCTGCCCCATAGTGTCAAACAAGGTTACTGTCATGTTCCAAGTGGCTTTCACACCTTCGGTTATGGCCATTGCCGGGTTATGATTTATTCTGGATGTTATTCCTATAACATAGCTACCGTCTTGATTAACCTCAGGAGTTACCGTAACGGTTTTCTCTTCTCCTGCTCTTTCCAGAACAAAAGTCATTTCTCTGCCTTCTGAGTTTAATATGCCGGCAGAAATATCTCCCCACTCATCTATAGTTTGACCGTCTATACTGATTATCTCATCCCCCGCCATAATCTGAGCTTGTGCCGCCGGACTTCCTGCCGTCACCTCATCTATGGTGGTGGTTGTGAATCCCATAATTCCAACTACCAGTATCATTATAACTATGGCACAAACTACATTCATAAATGAACCCGCTGCCAGTATTATAAGCTTCTGCCAAGGTTTCTTGTTGCCAAAGGCCCTATCATCTTCCGATTCCTCATCTTCTCCCTCCATGGCACAAAATCCGCCTATGGGAAAAACTCTTATGCTGTACAATGTTTCCTTACCCTGCTTTTTCCAAATGGCAGGTCCCATTCCAAAGGCAAATTCATTTACCTTAACGCCCATCTTCCTTGCAGCGATAAAATGTCCAAGCTCATGAGGGAAAATCATCACACAAAATAGTAAAATAGCAAGTATTGCTGTTTTCATATATATCCTCCGTTATATAGAGCACTCTCTAAAAATCTCTAATTTATTCCGCAACCTTATATGCTTCTGCCCTGGCTTGTCTGTCGGCCTCTGAGATAACTTCCATATCAAGGTTGTATTCCGCCTTATGGCTCTCTAAGATTCGTTCCAAATTATTTTGTATGTCAATAAAGTTTATTTTCTTCTGTAAAAATAATTCCACCAAAACTTCGTTGGCACCATTCATAACCACCGGATATGTTCCTCCGGCCATGGATGATTCATATGCCAGCCGTATACACTTAAATACCTCAGGATTTGGCTTTTCAAAGGTGAGATTTGCTGCCTGTCCAAAAAAGTCTACGCCCGATCTTGGATTTGGTAACCTTCTAGGGTATGACATTGCAAAGCTTATAGGAATTCTCATGTCCGGAACTCCCATCTGTCCAATAATGGATTTGTCTTCAAATTCCACCGCTGAATGTAATATGCTCTGAGGATGTACCAATATGTCAATTTGCCTTACATCCACATCAAATAGCCACTTTGCTTCAATTACCTCAAGACCCTTATTCATCATGGTCGCAGAATCTATAGTAATTTTTTGGCCCATGGACCAGTTTGGATGTTTTAGCGCCTGTTCTAAAGTTACTTTGCCCAATTGTTCAAGAGTGTATCCTCTGAAAGGTCCTCCCGATGCAGTAAGGAAAAT
>JAZNUK010000035.1:0-10290 GCA_045592265.1 Candidatus Fimisoma sp.
GTTCCCGTTGCTACAGACAGTATCGCTGTAACCACAAGAGCCACCACAGCAACACTTCTCGCCGTCACTCCCAGTGCAAGAGCGATATTTACTACTGCCGCCCCTACACCCGTAGTCATAAACACATTGGCCATAGCATAGGCAAATAACAGAATAAACATCGCCATTACTACTTCTTTGACATTTTCTATAGCCGCATTGAGGCTATCCTTAAACTTAACCCTCTCTGTGATGCCTGCAACTATAAATGCCGCAACTAAAGCCGCAGGTGCTGCAATGAGAATATCAAATCCCAAAATCATCATTACAGCAAGAACAATAATAGGGGCAAACTTAAAGGCCCCTTTTAAAATGGTCATTTCCTTACCTCCCTCTCAGTTTGACTTGCTCACATGATATGCTCCTTTTGAGATATTGGTGTCTGTACCAATCAAAAAAGAGAAAAGAAAATGCCAATATTATAAATTTTCAGCTATCACCCTATTATCAAAGGCACAAGGACAGGCACCACCGCACTCATAAGCGCACCCGTGCAGAAAGAATATATGACTATGCCATTTCCGCAGGATCTTTCCACTATAGGAAGACACACATCCATTGCCGCAACTCCGGGAATAGAAGTGGCCTCTAAATAACCGAATTTCTTTGCTGCCAAAGGAATTACAACTATCCCCACCGTTTCTCTTATGACATTATGCATGAATGATACTGCTCCGGCAACGGCAAACCCTGCCTCTGCAATAATGCTTGGGGCAAGTGTGTACCAACCAAATCCGGCACTTACAGCCATAGCCTCTTTCACAGAAAGCGAAGAAATCAGACCATAAATCATTCCGAAAGCCAAACTTCCCAGTATGGCTGCCCCGGGTATTAAAAGAGCCTTAAAACCTACAGCTTTGAGGCTTGCTATTACACTTCCGTCAAGGCCCATGTTAAATCCTACAAATGCCAACAGCACGCATATGCTTATCACCATAAAGTCTCCCGAAATGCTCTGAAAGACTTCTGTGTCCTCAAAAATCCTCGGTATAAAAACATATCCACCGATCATACCAACAACTACACACAGTAAAATAATCAAGGAAGTCTTCATTCCGGTATCATGGCTGCTTTCATCTGCTTCCTCAGCGCTCACCCCCGCTGCAGTCATCTCAGCAAAGTTCTTATGTATACCCTCCTTGTTAATTCCAAGAGCTCTGCGAACAAAGCTAACCGCAATCATGCTTCCCCCTATGGCGAATATGGATACACCAATGGCTTCAAGACCTATCACATCCAAATTAGACGTAACCTCTTCGTTTGCTCCCATTCTAAGGCCCATAACAAATACCAGTATGTATATGACTATGTTAAGCATTCCTTCCACGAAGGCGAACTTTTCCTTACAATAACGCAACTTTGTAGCCACCAGATAAAATACTATAAGTATTCCCCAGTACAAAATCAACAGCCCCATTAATTTCCTCCTTTAACCTCTCCTAGCCTCTATCGCCTCTTTAACCCTCATTATCCTATAATCAGCGGAACCAGTACAGGCACCAATATGCTGAGGATTACACCGGACACAAAAGAATATACCGCAATGTCTCCTCTGGTTGATTTCTCAACGATTGGCAAACACACATCCATGGCAGCCGCCCCGGGCATTCCTGTGGTTTCGATATATCCTACTTTTTTGGCAACTAAAGGTATCAGAAGAATGGAAAACATTTCCCTCATTACATTATGCAGAAAAGCAACCGCACTTGCAGTAAGGTATCCTGCTTCCATAATGATTCCCGGAGCTAAGGTGTACCACCCAAATCCCGCTCCTATAGCCAACGATTCTTTAAGACTGAGCCCCAGGATAGGTGATGCTACGGCAGCCCCTGCAAGAGTTCCGATTATGACTACAGCAGGAAAAACCAAAATCCTAAATCCTACCTTTTTAAAATTATCGATTACAGTTCCATCAAGGCCCAAATCCATACCTACAAATACAAGAAGTATACATAGACCTATTTTAATTCCAAGTCCGGCGCCCTTATCAAAGGCTGCCATATTTCCCTCAAACATTGGTCTGATGGCTAAATATCCGATTGCCATACCCACTATGACTGCAATCAAAATAATTACCGTCATCATATTGATACCACCGGACTCTTCCTCTCCTTGTCCACCGGTAACTTGACCAACTTCCAAAGCTTGTCCCTTTTCAACAAGCTTTCCATATCTATCTATATTCATCAGTTTTCTGGTTAAAAAAATTGCAATTATGGAAAATGCCATGACAATAACGGTAATTACCAGAGCCGATAGTCCTATAGTGCTCAAATTAGCCGTAATTTCCTCGTTGGAACCCATTCTCATACCCATAAGCATAACAAGACAAGTTATGGCTACAGTCTGAACCTTGCCTGTCCAAGAAAGCCTGTCTTTTTTATCTCTAACTTTGCTTCCTATAATATAGCCTACAAAAGTTATTCCCAAATACAAAATTAAATCGCTCATTACCTCTCCTTACACTGCAGTATCTAATCATATTCTTTCATGCCGCAAAAATACATTAATTTTCAGCATTATATATCCAACATTATACATTCTGCATTGACAAAAATCCATAGTAGCCATTATAATTTTTGGTTAAGGAATATCTTTAAATTAGGAGGAAAACAATGAACAACAACGAACCAATTACAGATGTGCGTACTCTGGGTACGGGCAAAACCATTATCCTGGGTCTGCAGCACACCTTCGCCATGTTCGGTGCTACGGTGCTTGTTCCAATTTTAACGGGACTACCTATTGCAACCACCCTTCTTATGGCAGGTGTAGGAACTCTCTTATTCCATCTTCTCACAGGTGGCAAAGTTCCGGCTTTCCTTGGATCATCTTTCGCTTTTCTCGGCGGTTACGCAGCTGTAGCTCCTCTGCTGGAAGACGGATCATCAAATCTTGAAATGTTGCCATATGCTTGCGGCGGCGTTTTCTGTGCAGGTCTTGTATACCTTTTGTTATCAGGGCTCATTAAAGTTTTCGGTGCTAAAAGAATCATGCGCTTCTTCCCACCTGTAGTTACCGGACCTATTATTATTTCCATCGGACTTATTTTTGCCCCTTCCGCAATTAATAACTGTGCCACAAACTGGCCTATTGCCTTGATAGCGCTTGTAACGGTTATAATATGCAACATCTTCGGCAAAGGCATGATTAAAATAGTTCCAATCCTTATAGGTGTTGCAGTTTCATATCTGGCTGCCATAATTATGGGAGAAGTTGATTTTTCAGGCATAGGTGCCGAACCTATCATAGGGCTTCCTGATTTCATCATTATGAAATTCGATATAAGTGCAATCATTACCATTATGCCAATTGCCCTTGTAACGATGATGGAGCACATCGGTGACATCTCCGCCATAGGTGCAACAACAGGAAAAAACTATATAGCAAATCCGGGACTTCACAGAACACTTCTCGGCGATGGTCTTGCCACTTGTCTAGCCGCTGCAGTGGGTGCCCCTGCGAACACCACATACGGAGAAAATACCGGAGTTCTGGCTCTCACTAAAGTTTATGACCCACGTGTAATGCGCATTGCAGCAGTATTTGCCATATTCCTTGCTTGTATACCTAAGGTTGCTTTCATTATCGAATGTATTCCTGCGGCCACAATCGGCGGAATATCTTTCATTCTTTATGGAATGATTTCAGCCATCGGTATAAGAAATATTGTAGAAAATCGTGTTGATTTCACAAAGAGCAGAAATACAATTATCGCTGCTTTAATCCTTGTATGTGCTCTCGGATTTAATTCCCTTGGTGGCATTACCTTTACTCTGTTTGGAGCTTCAATCACCTTGTCAGGTCTTGCAATAGCATCCATAGTCGGCATAATTGTAAACGCCATTCTTCCGGGCAACGAATACGAGTTTGTTGAAGATGTGGAAGAAGAAAAAGACAAATTCCAGACATATAATGTATAAAAAACTTTATTAAGAAATTTCTAAGGGGTGCGTGCTGTCTACCGGACAGTGCGCACCCCTTAATCGTTATATAAACTGCGACATTATTATTGCACAAACCGCCAACGGCACATTATAACATATAGCTGTTGGCACGCAAGTATCCCATATGTGATCGTGCTGACCATCTGCATTAAGTCCCGAAGTAGGTCCGAGAGTTGTGTCTGATGCAGGTGAACCGGCATCCCCCAGCGCTGCTGCTGCCGCAATAAGTATTATGGTTGCAGGTACGCTGAATCCCATTTCCATACATAGCGGAACATATAAAACGGCAAGCACCGGAATGGTTCCAAAAGAAGTCCCTATTCCCATGGTAATAATCAATCCTATTATCATCATTACAATTGCTGCAATCAACTTGCTTCCTCCCATAATTGAAAGAGACGCCTGTACCAATTCTTCCACAGCCCCTGTGGTATTCATTACATTGGCATAGCCTGCAGCCACCAACATTATAAATGCAATAAGCCCCATGATGGATATACCATTGGCAATGACCTTGTCCAAATCCTCAACCTTAATTGCTCTGAATACAATCATGATTATGATTCCGGTCAACGCGCCCAAAGGAAGAGAATCTGTAAGCAAATTGATAACCAGAGTTCCCACGGCAGCTACCAATGTGACCCAGTGTGCCATGTTCATTTTTAATTTTAAATCTTTTTTATCCCTATCAGGAAAATTTTCATTTCCTCCAAGGTCCTCTAAAATTTCTATGCTTTCATAGTTTCGTGGTTTGCGAAAAAAGAATATCGCTGCCACCAAGCCTAAGATCATAGCCGCACCCAGATACCAGGTAGCCTTCCATACCTCGCCAACTTGAACCGCCATCCCGTTTTGGGTGATATTATCCGCAATGAGTCCGTGGAATATAAATCCAAATCCGAAAGGCAACGCTATATACGGTGCTTTCAATCCAAAGGCCAGTGCAGCTGCTGCACTCCTTCTGTCAAGCCTCATTTCGTTCATAAGGGGCAAGAGAGAAGGTATCAGAATCGGTATAAAAGCAATATGTACAGGAATCAGATTCTGAGAACAACAAGCAATAACTGCCAAGGCTGCCAAAAAAACATATTTTCTTTTGCCAACCACCCCTGAAATTTTCTGTGATAATATTTCTGTTATGCCGGTATATGCCATTCCGCTGGCAAGAATACCAAGAAGTATATAACTCAAAGCTGTTTGGGCATTACCTCCCATTCCGGCAATCAATGTACCTATGGTTTCCTCTATACCCATTCCCGCAAGCAAACCTGCCGCCATGGCCGAAACCAAAAGTGAAATAAGAACATTTATTTTCAACAAGCATAGCACTATTAAAAGAACTACTGCTACCACTATCGGGTTAAACAAAATATCCATATTATCCCTTTACTCCTTTTCTGTAATAAATTATCATCGTTATACATTGCAAAACCCGTGCCAGTATCTGAAGAATATAAATTTTTAAATTCCTCTTCAATAGTTGTGCAGCCACTTTTTCCTCCAAAACAATTCTGTGCAAGTTCTCCCTTTTGTCTCCTCCATCCAATTCATTTTTGAATCACCCTAGGGCCCTTTTTGATTCATTTTTTAATCATTTTCTTTTTTAAATCAAGTCTCATTCTTTTTAAAAGCAACTCTTGCTCTTTTTTTGAGCAAAACTCACTCTTTTATTTTATAATCAACATATCCCCCATATCTTTCATATCAAAATTAACGCTAAAATCTCTTTAAAATAATGTAATCACTTTCACCTCCATATACATAAAGGAAAGAAATCTCATACGGTGTAAATTTTTTGCTAATTTTTTCAAGCTCTGTCCCCCTGTTGGCACGGCGCTTGCTATATATGTTTGTGTAAAAGGCTTAAAGCCGTAGTTAATCAATTAAAGTTTAAATAAGAAAATTTTTGGAGGTATTTATTATGTACAGCAGAAAGCAAATTTTAGATTTCGCATTTGAAGAAGCAGTTAACGCTTGCCACTTAAACGGTTTAGCTCCTGAAGTTGCAGAAGAAGTTTTAACAACAGGAATGAACGCTTACGCAAAGAGAGAAGGCTTTGAATTCACTGCAGAAGAAGTACATGCTACAATCGTTGCAGGTCTTGAAACAATCAATAAGGCAGGAGAAGACTTCACACTTCAGACTAAGACTATGCTCTAATTTAAATGTACATAGCTAAAGAAGAGGGCTATACAAAGGTTTCCAGCAAAACCCTTTGTATAGCCCTCTTTACTTATTGTAAGGCCAATTGGCCACACATATACATGGTACGTGTCCTAACTCGCCAAGACTTGATTACAAATCATATTTAATCTTTTTCCGGGCAAAAGTTGCCTGCGGAATATTGAGGAAATCAGCTGCAGCTCTAGTAGTTTTGCATTTTTCCAAAGCATATTCTATAAGCTTTTTCTCCTGCTGATCCATAATCTTATTGAAGTCCAAGGAATCCTCATTCTTAAATTCTCTTTTAACATCTATGACTCTGTATCTGTTGGTGTTTTCTCCCAACAACATTTCTACCGAATAGCCGTCAATTATTCTGTCTTTTTCAGCGATATATAATCTGTGAATGGTATTTTCCAATTCTCTTACATTTCCCGGCCAGTGATACTTTTGAAGTTCGGCAAATGCACTATCATCAAGTTCCTTATTCAGCCCGTATTTTTCGCTGTAATTTTTAAGGAAAGCTGATGACAAACACACTATATCTTCCTTTCTCATTCTCAAAGGCGGAACATGAATCAGACAAATATTTAATCTATAATACAAGTCCTCTCTGAAAAGGCCGTCTTCAACCAACTTTCTCAATGGTACATTATTGGCGCACACCACTCTCACATTAACACGTTTAGGGGTTGTACCTCCCACTTTATAATATGTGTTCTCTTGCAGCACCCTTAACAGTTTTGACTGCATAGCAAGTGACAAGCTGCCTATTTCATCCAAAAACAGAGTTCCGTTGTTTGCAAGCTCAAAGTAACCTTCCTTACCTGAGCTTTGAGCTCCTGTAAAGGATCCTTTTTCATATCCGAAAAATTCCGATTCAGCTAAATTTTCTTGAATGGTCGCACAATTTATTTTGATACACGGTTTGCCACGTCTAGGGCTGTTTTGGTGGATTAAGTTAAATACCTTTTCCTTGCCGACACCTGTTTCCCCCTGTATTATAACATTACAGTCATATTGTGCCACATTGAGAACCTCTTCTACCATACCCTCCGTCACCGGGCTCATGTATATGAAGCCGTCTATAGTTCTTGCCGCATTCTGAGTCCGCTCTCTCTTAAAATTCGGCTTAGACATTTTTATCATATCAACCTTAGAGAAGAATTCATCCAACATTTCCAAATGGGTGGTAAGCTTGCCCACCAATTCAACAGCAAATTGATAATTACCTTGGCTGTATCCATCCAAGGTATAGTGATTTACTTCTTTTCCGAGACAATCAGCTATGAGTAGCCCTTGGGAATAGCTGTTACTCATTACGGTATAGCACACAAGACCTCCATCTTTTACTATACAATTTGCCAGACTTTCACTTCCCTTTATACTTTCCAAGTTGACAACTACATCTATCTCCGATCCTTTTTCGCCTTTAGATATAATGTCCAAGGCCTCCATAGGTTTACTCAAATCCACAAAATAAAATCTGTCTATATATTTTCCAAAAGCTTTCCTCAAGTTGTCTTCCTTGACTTTACTCTCATAGCTACTATCCATCACAAGAATATTCTCCACTTGCTCCGGATTTCCGTCACAAGAAAGTTTAGCATAAAATAAAGCCTCAAAAAAGCTTGCGCCGATTATCATTGTCCTTGCAGGCTTAACTCTTTCAAACTCTTTGGCAATCTGATATAAACATCCTTCTTCCTCCAAAGCCATAAGAAGGTGCTTTATTTCCTTTTCTTCGCCTTCTTCTACTTTCATGATTTTACAACTCTCATTGCAAATGACATATCCGTCACAACTGATCTGGCAATATCCAAAATCTATTTCATCAATTGCCTCTATATATATAGGAAGACCTGCCAATGGAGTCAGGCAAAGAACATAGTCCCCTTTTGCCAATCCGGTTTCCTTTAAACCCGGCGCCACTTCCTCAATTGTTCCGGCAAAAAGCCCACTGCTTTCCGTATATGGGTTGTGGAGTTTTCCTCTTTCCTCAACGATTTTGAGAATACGTTCCATTATGAGTTTTTCATCATAATGGCATATACTGCATATCTGATTAAACCCACCTCGCTCAAAATCTATACGGTTAATTCTTATTCTCATTTCCTTTTCTTGCAGTTTGTGAGAATTATCCAGTCTCCAAGCGGTCACAGGCACACTTCCCTTTGGTTCCAGCACTCTGTTCAAGCCAAATTCTTTCATTTGTATGTCTTCCTCCCTTGGTATATTTCTTAAGACTCGTTTTTGAATCAAGACTATTAATAGTGTACCATTTTTGAGTCAAACTTGTCCACTTTTTTAATGAAAAACTAAGAGTTTGGGTGTGTCGAAATTTGGCACACATCTTGCAATATGTAGTAACGGAATTAAAAACATATTTATGGGAGGAAAAAAATGAAAATCGTAGTTGGACTTTTAAAGTTCTCACCTGTATTCGTTCTTGCAGGTCTTATGATTAGCGGTCAGGATGCTTTAATCGCAGCTTTCTTAGCAGCAGTTTACGCATTCGTTATCGCAGGTATCGTTGGAAAAGTTAAATTCCAGGATGCTATGGATTCAGCTATGAAGAGTGTAAGCCACATTCTGGTTGCACTGTTCATCCTTATGTTTGCTTATGCAATGGCTAACGCATTCATGTCCTACGGTGTAGGTGCTTCAATCATCAATATCGCACTTTCACTTGGTGTAACAGCTAAGACTGTTGCTTGCGTTGGTTTCATCTGCTGCGGTCTGTTATCAGTTGCTACAGGTACTTCTTGGGGTACATTCGCAGCTTGCGCACCTATCTTCTTATGGTTATCACACATTGTAGGTGGAGATCCAATCCTTACAGTTTGTGCTATCGCAGGTGGTGCTTGCTTCGGTGACAACATCGGTCTTATCTCCGATACTACTATCGTATCATCCGGTATTCAGGGTGTAGAAGTTATCCACAGAGTTAGACACCAGGGTGTTTGGTCAGTAGGTTGCATGGTATTAGCTGCAATCTGCTTCGTAGTTGCAGGTTTCATTATGGGACTTCCTGGCGAAGTAGTTGATGGTTCCGCAGTAGTTTCTCAGATTCCTGAAAACGTATGGACAGTATTAGAAGCAGAAAGACCTGCTGCTATTCCATTACTTGAACAGGTTGCTGCAGGAGTTCCTGTATACATGGTAGTTCCTTTGATTCTCGTTATCGCTCTTGCTGTATGCGGTCTCAGCACATTCGTATGTATCGGTTCCGGTCTGGTATCAGCTTACATCCTTGGTATCTTCGCAGGTACTGCAGGAAACGTACAGTCCTTCTTAGATGACATCGTATACGCTGGTTTTGAAGAAGCCGGTGCATGGGTTATCATCATGATGATGTGGGTTGCTGCTTTCGGTGGCGTAATGCAGAAGATGGACGCTTTTGCTCCACTGGTACAGTTCGTTGTAAAGATGTCAAAGAGAGTAAGAGGTCTTATGACTTGGAATGCTTGCCTTTCCCTCTTAGGAAACGCTTGCTTAGCTGACGAAATGGCTCAGATCGTAACCATGGGTCCAGTTATCAAGGAAATCCTTGACGAAAACGTTGAAGGTAGCGAAGAAGATATGTACAAGTTACACTTAAGAAACGCTACATTCGGAGACGCTATGGGCGTATTCGGTTCACAGCTGATTCCTTGGCACGTATACTTAGGATTCTATGTAGGTATCGCTGCCGGCGTATATCCATTAGTAGAAATCACTAACATGGACTTCTTAAAGTACAACTTCATGGCTTACATCGCTGTTGGTTCATTATTGATCTTAACTTTCACAGGTTGGGACAAGTTCGTTCCTCTGTTCAAGTTACCTTCAGAACCGGATGTAAAGTTAAAGAAGAAGGAAGCTGCAAAGGAAGTTGCTTAATACTTAATAAACAAAACAATTAATACTAGTATTTAATTCCAATTAAAAGGGTCGCCTGCAAAGGCGGCTCTTTTTACTTATTACTTTACAACCACATACGCAAATGTTAAAATGATAACAAGAAGAAACTGAAACAGACCACTTCAGTATCTATACGCTGGCAACTACAGGTCTGGTTTCTGACGATAATGGTGGAGCCGGTACCGGCGGTGCAACCACTGGCAATACTACAGATACTACTCCGAAGACAGGTGATGC
>JAZNUK010000036.1:0-16667 GCA_045592265.1 Candidatus Fimisoma sp.
GTATAATTAAAAATATAAGTATTACTATATTAATATCTGCATGGGTCGCATTTTTATTCGTACTATGGAAAAAATTAAACTCAAACAAAAAAGGCTGAAATGTAGCATAAATAATAGGCTCATCGAGTATGAGCCTATTAGGATTGCTTTTTGATAGGGGAAAAGATGGTTGGACAGAGTGGCTAAATATTTTGGAGAAAAGGAGTGTTGCACGTATGAAAAAATTCTTATCGGAAAATAAATTCTATTTCCTTGGAATGTTAGTTTTGTCGATAGTTTTTATTCTGGCCAATATTATCTTTAAAGGAAATATAGAGCCAAATACAGAACGCGTACTATCATGTATTCTGATAGTTTGTGTAACAATATGCTTAAGCCTAAATGTATTAGATATAGTTAGAGGGTTTAAAAAAAATGAGGACCTTAAAATGAAAACGGTATATATAACCATATTCTCTTTTGTATTTATAGGCTTTTTAGGTGGCATATTGATAATAATCCTCAGCTGAGTTGAAAGGCTGGTAAAATTATATAATACTAATTATATAGAGGTGAGAGATTATGAGATATAGCTATAGAAGTGGCATAAAGTAAAAAGAAAGCCTTTGTCGCATAAAAATGCGAGATATCGAGATATAAAGAAAGAAAAGAAACAAGGAGTGGTAATGAATAGAATTATTACTAATAAATCAAAAACACTAAAGCTAATTAATGTAATTGTACATAGATGTTTACTGCAAGAAGAATTTAATTTACAAATTGTTGTGGAACAAATGCAAGCCTATATTGGAACAAAGGGTGCCATACAGATAGGTCCATTGATTCAATATACCAATGTTAAAACGGATGAAGCAGGCGATATGGATATGGAAGTGGTCTTCATGCTCCAATGCAACAACTACATCCATTCAGTTGAGCCACCTTACTCCATGGAGTCGGTAATTCGTGTCCCGGATTGTATGTATTGCAGATATACGGGACCGGAAGAAAAACTGAAGTTTGCCTATGACAAGATAAACCTTGAAGCTTTTGAAGAGGATATAGAACTGGAAACATGCAATTACACCGTTTTCGTCGACAGCAACGAAGAGGATGAAACCATAGTCGCCGATGTTTTTATACCGAGGAAGAAGCCATGAGCGTAAAGTTGCTTTCACCTGAATACGAGGTAGTGGAAAGGGATAATAAATACTATGTATATGACCCCTCTTATGAAAACTCCGTTACTTTTATATTTTTGGGGGCTTTAATGGATGTGATTTATCCTTTGCCGGATACCTTTCTTATACCTCTTTGCTTGGAGATTGAGAAGGGGCCGGAAGAAGTAACGGTAAATGAGAAGCTTGAGGTAACCGGGACTACCAAATATAAATATTTTATAGCGAAAAAGCAATATGAGAACTGGAAAAAAACTTACTATGCTCTACAGAGATTCCTATGTCTTTTAATACTGCTGATAAATTTATTGTGCATCTATCTGTTTTGGGATACCAATTATAGTATTGGTATGGGAGTAGCCGTAGCTTGTATTGCCGGCCTTACCGCTGTGATTTTCAGAAAGTTTAGAAGTGAAATAAAAATGCGAATGAAGTATGAAATGCGAGATGTCAAATTTTCATAAACCAAGAAGATTAAAATAGCGTGCAGGTAAGGAGAAATGATTTGTATGATGAAAAAACTATGTATTATAGCATTAATCGTTTGCATTGTAGAGATTATCGTATTATCAATTCAAAGATGGTTTTTCGCTAAAGAAACGGGGGGTACACTCTTTCATCCTATTACTGCAGGAGAATGGATACTTTTGATTGGTACAGGTGCTTTAATTGTATTATGTATCCTTTTAGCTATATGTATACACATAAAGTCCAAATAGCATTTTTGGTGTGCGCTTTATGGACATAAGTTCCTGTTCCAGCTAGAGTCTTGTTATGGACTTGAATAATCGGGATTCAAGAATAGGATATAAGCGTGAAAGCAGTTTTCAATTTTTAAAGTGTTCGAGGTGACGCATGGAATTTAGGTACTCAAAAAGACTTATCCGGTTTATATTTCTCGCTGTTGTAGGTATAGCTTTGGCGGAGCCTTATTGGCTTATATCTGACAAGTATATTCCGGAAGGGTTTATTTCTTCTGTATTGGAGTTTGTATGCTTTTGCTTTGCATTGAAAATTACTGGGATCATAGTAGTTGCCATAGAAAATAAATTCCCGTTTTTTACGAGAAAAGGGTCTTGCCATGTGGAGAAGGATATGCTTGTATTACATTTAGGGAATAAAACCTATGAATGTAGCACAAAGGATGGAATAGAAGACCTTATCTACATGGAGGCTGAGGGAAGTAAGTGGCTTATTGGGACTGATTGGGACACATTAGAGATTCGGATGAAAGAGAAGACAATTGTTTTGATGGCAAAGCCCAATGAAAAAGAAGCAGAATTGGCCAATAAAGAGCTATATAAACTGTTTTTACTGATTAGAGATGAGTGCAATCTGGTGAAAGTTACCGATACATATTTTGACGAGTGATATAGGGCAAAGTGTTGATAATTTCGCTTAGGGGAAGAAAAACATCGAACCCTTTAGTGACAATGAAAAAATGGTTACAGATATAGACAGGAGGATATACCGTGATGGACATAATCTTATATATTGCAGTTTTCATAAATATACTTCTGTTTTTTGTTTACTGCTTCCATATGATCACGCTAAAAGCCAATAGAATTAGACTTGAACAGAATAAAACACATACCAGAGAGTCATTCAAGGAATTTCTGCAACAGACCGTGGGCGGCGAAAAAAACCTTTCAATTGAAGTAGGCAAAAGATTTTGCTATGTTCCATTTAAAAAGATAATCATGTACATAGACAAAAATGAGTACGACTTAACCGATGTGTTTGCGGTTTTTCATGAGTACGGGCATTTTAAAGACGATGTGAAAGACGAAAACTTTTCAGATGATTTCCGCCTATGGGGGGCTAATAGACTTTTTGCTATACCTGCATATTTCTTCTCCTCATTAATATTGTTTTCTTTTCCGGGAAGTGTTGTAACAGATATAAACAACCTTATTTTCTTCATTGTAATGGTTTTGGCATTGCACAGAATATTTACGCTGATAAGGTATGAAACATCTGCAAGCCGATATGCGGTGGACAGCATGACAAATTGTCTAACACCGGAGGAAAAGAATCTTATAGAGAAAGTGGCATATTCCGCCAAGTGGGCACAGGTGCTACAGGCAATGGGCGGCATGGTGTTTTTCATAGTTATGAAAGTATTTTTGATACTCCAATGAGATTTCCAGAAGGAGAAAATCCAATATGAGCTATGTAATTTTCTTTGTGGCTTTGGGAGCTGTAATGTTTCCGCTTTCTGCTGTTCTTAAAAAATTTGTACCACCTATGGTAAAGGTGAAGAGAAAATTTGTTAAAGCATTTATTACCCCTTTAGTTGCGTCGGCTATAGGAATTGCTGTTAGCATGTGGGATGGAATAGAGATTGAAACAAACCCGGCGTTAATAGGGCTGGTTGCAGGAGTTATCTTGGGAGTTGCAGAGGGAAGCATCGTTTGTACAGAGGAAAAAGAATAATAATGGGGGTACTTATGGTAGATAAAAATATAAAGTTATATAAAATTTATTTTCCCATTAATATGGCAGTTCTCGCTGTACATATGATTCTTATGTACTTGCAAGATATGGATGTATTATGGTTGATGACGATGGCTGTTGCATACGGAGGCATATTTGCAATAGGTGTCGACAAGAAGAAAAAGGGTGAAGATATAAAATCCGTACAAGCATTGCAATTTAGCTTCACATTTATATCTTTGATCCTAACGACCTTTATAATCGCCTTATACGGGAAGTATATACCTCTTATTGTAGGGACCATTCTCCTATGGGGTTTGGAGCTTGTAACAATAAAGACCGGAAAAATAAGTCAGGAGAAAGGGCAATGAAGAAACTGGAGAAATTGATGGATATAGGGCTATATGTCCAAACTGCAGGCTTGTTTCTGATGAGTATATTTTTATTGATGGATAAAACAGTTTCCGGTATAGCAATGGCTATCATATGGGTAGGAACCGGTATTGCTATAGTTTGTGCTTTAATTATAGGTGTCAATAATACACGAAGTAAAAGAAACAAGGATACATGTAAATGAGAGAAAGACATAAGGAGTAGATGTTGTGAATTTCGTTATTTTTTGTTTAGTGATGGGGGTCGTAGACGGTGTCGTTTCGGTAGCATTGAAAAGTTTCATTAAGCCTTTAGTAAAGGTGAAGAAGGAGTTTGTTGCATCGGCATGCTACATATTGACGGGTGCCTTAATCGGAATGGTAATTGCTATAATTTTTGGCATGGATATAGATTCTAATCCTGTAGGCTGCGGGATTATAGGCGGTACAGCACTTGGAATTGCAGAAAGATTGTTCATATGCGAAAAGAAAGCAGAAGAGTAAGAGGTTGTAAGAAACAGAATATTGAAAACTATGCCAAGAATTGGCTCCTTGGATTCTTCTTGTTTGCAGCAGTCCTGCTTGTAAAAAGTGGAGCTGCATCCATAAGTAGTATAATAACTGATGGGGCCCCTGCCGGTATTTTTTTAAAAAATTATATCATCGAGGGCTTTTCGTTGATTGTGGCGTTGGCGGTAATTAGAAGATTTAAATTGGTAGATTTCAAAGCAAAAGCGGACGTTAGTACCCTTGTCTTGGGAGCATTGGCTCTACTTGCATGCCAGATGATAGGCTCTTTGTTCGGAGAATCGGAAGATGATGATTGGTTCTTGCTGATAGAAAGATACAAGTTAATCGCGTTCCTTGCCATTGTGGTGCTTGCCCCTGTGGCGGAGGAGTTGTTCTTTAGAGGTATGTTGTATAACCTCTTGTGGAAGGACAATAACTTTACATTGTTACCAATTTTGGTCAGCAGCCTTATGTTCGCCATTACCCATACGGGATTACCAACGCAAATTTATGGCTTTTTCGCCGGAATAGTTTATGCGCGTATTTATGAGGAAAGCGGATCCATATGGAACAGTGTGGCTTGCCACGGATTGATTAATCTTATTGTTTTATGTGTTCAGATTTTTTTGTAGCAATTTAAAGAAGCAGAGAGACTGTTCATATGCGAAAAGAAAGTAGAAGAGGGAATAGGTATGGAAGAAAAAAACCTACACTTATATAAGTGGATTCTTGGAGTTAACATAGCTTTGTTTTCCCTTCAAGGAGCTGTAATATACTTTCGGAGCGATGATATAGTTTGGTTTCTTGCTACAATTTTTGTTAATGTAATCATATCCGGTCTACTCAGCGATGAGAATAAAAAAAGAGCGGATTTGCCAGCGTTGTATACCATTCTCTTTGTAACCACATTGATATTTTCCGTCATAATTACACTGGCTCTTGTAATAATGGGAAACCCTATATGGTGGGCGGTAGTTTTGGCGATTGTTTATATAACAGAGATTGTAGCAGTATTAAGAAACAGAAGAGGAAAACAAAATGAAATTTAAGTATCAGGCCTTTTGGGTTAGGATAATATGCTTTTTAATATTCTGGTTCGCATTGTCTGCAGCAATGGACCTTTTGTTTTTCGATCTCTTAGAGTTTTCGCGCCAAACATGGATATGGAGTTATTTGGTTGCCCTCATATCGGGGATGACAGCCATATATACCTTTCCGCATATTTCAAAGCCTTTTACTTTAGAGGGAGCCTTTGACCCGGAGAGCCGGAGAATATATTTAAAAACTAAGGTCATTGATATAACTGAATTGGACGATGTCGAAATGGGGAAAACGGAAGTTCTCGGAATCAAATTTGCCGTGTTAACTTTGACGTGCAAGGACAAGAGGTATACTCTTAGGTCTGAAGATTTAAAGGGCAAAGGTGCTTCGCAGTGCACCTTATGGCAACTGGGAGAATATCTGTCAGAGAGGGCAAGCAATCCCAAAAGCAACCTCAAATCCTGAAGCCAACATATGACTAACCAACTAACTAACGTATAACAGATAAAGTTTACACAAAACAGGAGTACATATCATGCGTAAGCAGATTAAAACAATAGATCAACTAAAAGATAGTCGGATTTTGTTCGACAAGCAGCCTCCTACCTTTGGATATTTACTTATTCTTATTGTGGAGGTTTTTTTCATATTGGCGATTTTTTGGAGTGCT
Source organism: Candidatus Fimisoma sp. (assembly GCA_045592265.1). Taxonomy (GTDB): domain Bacteria; phylum Bacillota; class Clostridia; order Peptostreptococcales; family Anaerovoracaceae; genus Fimisoma. Next base: position 6,186 of record JAZNUK010000036.1, read on the forward strand.
GTAACTCCAAAGGTCTACACCATACAGGCACAAGGCACGGTGACCAACGAAGATGCCAACTATGTAATGTGCACATACACGGGACAGATAGAAGATTTCAATCTGAAGGAAGGACAGCTTGTGGAAAAGGGAGATGTGCTATTTACAGTTACCAGCACTGACTACGATTTGCAGGAAGAACAGCTTATTGAAACAAGAAGGGCATATCAGAAGCAAGCAGAACAATACCGCTTACTGGTCAAATCGATCAAAGAAGATAAGAACTACTTTGATGAATCAAAGCCGGAGGACAGCCTCTACTACAGTTCTTTTGAAACCTACAAATCTAAAGTGGACCAGTGTAAGGTTGACACCAGCACATATAAGTCCTACGGATATACCGATGCACAGATAGAGGCAGAACTTGTAAAGAATCAAAGCAAAATAGAGGAGCTTTATCATACGGAAATCAAGGCTGCCGAGAGTGCCATTGAGCAGGCAACTTTGCAAGTAGCCTCCTTAGATGCACAGCTATCTGCCGTCACTTCCGGGCAGGATGCTTATCAGGTAAAGGCCACTTCCACGGGGGTTCTCCACCTTATGGCAGACTACAAAGATGGCATGGTGGTGCAGACGGGGACAGCCGTTGCCACCGTTGCACCGGAAAATTCACAGCGCATAGTAGAAGCCTATGTTTCCACTGCCGATATGGCAAGAATGGAAGAGGGAGACAAGGTTCAAATTGTTGTAGACGGGCTGTCTCAATCGGTTTACGGAACCATAACCGGCACCGTCAAGCAGATAGACAGTAATGTGACCACTCAGCAGGGACAGGACGGGAAAACCGCCCAGGTATTCAAAGTCCTCATAGAAATGCACTCTGACTACATGGTAAGTCAGAAGGGCAAGAAAGTTGATATTACCAACGGCATGAGTGTGGTGGCAAGAGTCCAGTATGACGAGATAACCTACTTAAATTATGTTTTAGAGAAATTAGGGTTTAAGGCAAAATAGGTGAAGCCATGAAAGAAATAAAGAAAAACAACAGCTATTCTGCCGAGGGCAAGAATAGTCAAAACAAGAAAAAGGGAAAGAAAATAATTGCTCTTCTCACCCTCCTCATATTGGTGATGGGAGCATTACAGATAAATGCCGCCTGGGCACAAACTGCGGGCACAGAGGCGGAAGATGACATGGGCAGCGAGATGGATACAGAAGAAGTCATTGCAGTTACCGATATAGAGATTGCAGACCATGAGCCTGTGGTGGCGGTAGGTGATACCATTTCTCTTGAGGCTATGGTGATTCCCGAAAATGCTACGGAAAGCACCGTCAAGTACACCTCGTCAGATACTTCCATTGCTACAGTAAATTCCAGAGGGGAAGTAAAGGGGATAAAGAAAGGTACTGTAACTATTACTGCAAGTGCGGGAGAAATAAAAAAGGTCGTGACTATTACCGTAAAGGTGGCAACCACTGCCATAAAGGTAAACCAAGATTATATTGTACTGAAGCCGGGTGGCACATACAGACTAACAGCCAAGGTTCTTCCGTCGGAAGCAGATCAGGCAATAAGGTACAGCTGTGTGGATACCACGGTGGCCACAGTCAGCGATACAGGCCTCGTAACGGCAAGAGCCAAAGGCAGCACTGCCATAATGGTGTCCAACGAGGATATGGTGGTAGCCGTTTCTCTCATAGTGAATGAAGATGTAAAAGGTGGGGATTCTCAGGATCCGGGAAATCCTGAGTCGTCCGTAGAACCGGGAAGGAAAATTTACGATTATGTTATCTTTGCAACGGAGAAAGATTCAGTAGATACGGAAACCCTTTCCCACCTGTACGCCTCCGAGGGCGCCCTGAAAATAGAAGGAAAAGGGTACATTCTTGAGGTGGATGGAAAAGATATAGTAAACTACGAAAACATACTATATACCGACATATCTCTGGAAAGAAACGGAGAAGAAGTGAGCTTTAACTTGAACAAGGGGGAAGCTCTTTGCGGTCCGGTAACATTGTATATAGACAATCCTGTGGGCAAATACCTGTATTTGTATAATGAAGCAAAAGAAAAATATCAACTGATAGAGGCTGACGATTTGCACAAGCTTGAGCTAACCACACCGGGGGAATACAAAATTATTCAAAAGAAAATGCGGTCAGATATGACCACCACCCTGTACATTCTGGCGGGTGGCATGGTAGCTCTTGTTGCAGGCTCAGTGGTATACATAGTAGTGAAACGCAAATACTGGTTCTGGTAGCCCAAGGTATTATTATATATTAAGAACGATTTCGTGGAATTTGGATAAATTATCACATTAAAGCGGAAAAATATCACCGAAGAATCCAAAAAATCTATTTAAACCATTGCAATTTAGAGTTCAAAATGGTATAAAAAAATATATTCTGTTTTCAAGCAGGACAAGTTGTACTTTTTAAAGAGAAAGGAAACACACCAATGGACAAATTTTTCAAAATTACAGAGCACGGTTCCAGCGTAAAGACGGAGATTATAGCCGGTTTTACCACTTTCTTCGCTATGGCGTATATCGTGTTTGTAAACCCAAATCAGGTTACAGGATTTACTCCGGGGTTGGATCAGATTTGGAATGCCGTATACGTTGCATCAATTTTAGTAGCAACCATCGGTACACTTTTAATGGCATTATATGCTAAGAAACCTTTCGCACAGGCTTGCGGCATGGGACTTAATTCATTCTTCTTTGTAAGCTTCATTCTTCCTCAGGTTATTGCAGGAGGAGATGCTGTAGAAGGATACCAGGCAGGTCTTGTAATTATCCTTTTATCAGGTATTGTATTCACTATCTTATCCTTAACAGGAGCAAGAGAATATATCGCAAAGGCAATGCCTGATTGCTTAAAGAAAGCAATCCCTGCAGGTATTGGATTATTCATTGCTTACATAGGTTTCCAGAATGTTGGTATCATTCAGGCTAACCAGTACACACTGACTCAGTTTGTTGACATTCACGGCGCTATAAACGGCGACGGAATAATGACTGTAATGCCTGCACTTTTAGCACTTCTTGGATTTGTAATTATAGTAGTGTTACAGAAGTTAAACGTTAAAGGAAACGTTATTATCGGTATCATTGCTACCACTGTTGTTTACTATATTGCAACGGGAACTGCTCCATCTTTCGATTTGGGACAGATTGGACAGTCTTTCAAAGATTTTGCAGCAGTAGGTGTTGTGGGCGTTTTCAAAGCCGAATCATGGGCTCATGCTTTCAGCCCTGAGTTTGTAGGCGGCGTATTCAGTGCTATCCTTTACGTAATAACATTCTGTTTGGTAGATATGTTTGATACAATCGGTACTTTGTACGGAACGGCTTCTCAGGCAGATATGCTCGATGAAAACGGAGACCCTGAAGATTTAAATAAATGTATGGCTTGCGACTCTATCGCAACAGTAACAGGTGCAGTTCTTGGTACATCAACTTGTACAACTTTCGTTGAATCTGCATCCGGTGTTGCAGCAGGAGGAAGAACCGGTTTGACAAGCTTGGTTGTATCAATTTGCTTCTTTGCTTGCTTATTCCTTACACCACTTGCCAGCATAGTTCCGGGATGCGCAACAGCTCCTGCTCTCATTTATGTAGGCGTTTTGATGCTTGGAAACTTTAAGAATGTTGATATGTCAGATATGAAGTCTGCAGCTCCTGCATTCTTAACTCTCATCATGATGCCGCTTACTTACTCAATTGCAAATGGTATCGGTATCGGTTCAATAACTTATACTTTAATTGCTCTTTGCACAGGTAAGTTTGAGAAGAAAGACATCATAGTAGCAATAATTGGATTATTATTCTGCTTGAAGTTTATATTCATCACAATGTAAAAAGTGAGATTGTGATAAAATATGCAGTTTCAGAGGCGGTTTTAAACCCGCCTCTTTTTACTTGAGTTATTCTTGCAAGTGAGCCGCCCAAGAGGTATAATTGTTTTGTAATTATTTCTCAAAATGAAAGGAAGAAACCATGTTCTACGAAATGACCATAGCAGGATTAAAAAGACAATTGCCCCTTTGCAAAGTTACAGATGATTTATATATTGCGGCGTTTATTATGTTTAGCGATGTTGAAATAACGACGGCTACCGCAAGAGAACTTCTGAAGAAGGCTCCTGAGTTTGACATTCTTATTACTGCCGAGTCCAAGGGAATTCCTTTAGCATACGAAATGGCAAGACAGGCAGGTATGAACGATTACATAGTGGCTCGTAAGGGTTCTAAACTGTACATGCAGGATGTAATCACCACACAAGTCGATTCTATAACAACGGACCATATACAGACCTTGTGCTTGGGAAAGAAAGAGGCGGAGCAGCTTAAAGGAAAAAGAGTTCTCATTGTTGACGATGTTATCAGCACAGGAGAATCTTTAAAATCAATAGAGGTATTGGTGAATCAGGTAGGTGGAAACATCGTAGGAAGAATGACGGTTCTTGCAGAAGGAGAAGCTGCAGATAGAGACGACATAGTTTATCTGGAAAAATTACCGTTGTTTAATCCTGACGGCACTGTGAAATAATAGTATCATGAAAGAGATAGAATTGATTCCCGACAAACCTTTTCATAACAGCGTAACCGAATTTTAGCCCCCGAGAGTTTATCTGGCCGGGGGCTTTGTTATTTGAATTGTCAGGGCTAGTTTTCTATGCATAAACAAACTTAGAATTATCTTGAGGATGTCTCCCGGAAGAAAAGGGATCACGCAGATAACAAGTGCACTTGCAAAACTATTGCCTGTGGAAAAAACAAACCATAAAAGTCCAAGGATGTGGCAAGCAAGAAGTCCCAAAAGAGGGAGAAGAAATTTTTTCTTGTAAGGCAGACCACAGATAAAAGCGCAGAATACATATCCTACAATAAAACCTCCTGTAGGTCCGGCAAGTACGCCTATCCCGCCGGTAAATCCTGCAAAAATCGGGAGCCCCACCGTTCCCAAAAGAATATATATAATTTGGCTGAGCGCACCATGCCTGCTTCCAAGCATAAGCCCTGCAGTCATAGGGCCTATAAGTGCCAGATTAATGGGTATTGGGGTAAAAAACAGCGGTATGTTTATCCAAGAGCAGACTCCTGTTACTGCGGTAAAGAGACCTGAAAGAATGATATTAACCATTGGTTCCCCGTGACGATCGGCTCTTTGCCTTCCGACATGTTTGATATCACTCATCAGAATGGATCCTTTCTTATGGAAACTTCTCCGCTGGTTATTACGTCCATTTCTCTTGCTCTTCTTCCTTCCAGGTATTCTACAACTAAGCCTCCACTCTCGTCTATATCTATTGCACGAGCTTTGACTCCTTTACCTCCATGTTCGGGTAAGGAACTGTAAGAAGTTCCGTATATGAGTATGTGTTCACCAAGGAGCAGGGAACGGGACTTATATTCCCTGAGGATTTTCTTCTTATCAAATTCCCTTAGGAGGTTGTAGAATTCGTTAATAATTTCTACCGCCAGCCGGTTGCGGGAGAAATCATATAGGGGATTTTCTATGTATGTTGCTTTTTCTGACAGTTCCTCGGGAAATTCCTGTGGGAAGCAGTTTATTCCAACCCCTAAAATAATCTTACTTATCTTTCCTGTTTCAAAGTTGCTTTCTGCTTCTGTGAGGATGCCACATATTTTTTTGCCGTTGTAATAAATATCGTTGACCCATTTTATTTTTGGCCCGATGCCTGTGATTTTCTCTATGGCATGGCAGACAGAAAGGGCTGAAATAGTAGTCACAAACATTGCCTTGTCTAAATCAAAGTCCGGCTCAAAAGCCACGGTCATATAAAGGCCCTTGGATATTGGCGAATGAAAATGGCGTCCCAGCCGGCCTCGGCCCTTTGATTGTTCTTCGGCAATTATTATGTTGGGAATGGTTACATCGGTAAGCCTTTTGGCAAAATCATTGGTGGAATCCACACTTTGCAGTATATGGACCTTGGCCGGGAAAGGAAGACTTTCTTCAATGTAATCTTTAGACAGGATATCTCCTTTTTTAATCAATCGATACCCGGTAGCCGGTTTGGTTTCAATTTGGAAGCCCTGCTCTTGGAGGTTTTTAATTGCTTTCCAGATGGCATTACGGGAAAGACCGAGGGCGTTGGCCAGTTCCTGCCCTGACAAGTATTCCCCTTCTCTCTGAGAGAAAATTTCAAGGAGTTTTAGCTTGGTAGACATATAGAGTTCCAATCCTTTCTCTTTTTATACACCACACCATAATTTTTTGTACAGTGTTTCTAAATAACGTATAGTCGAACATCTTGGGTTTTGTATCTTTTTTATACAAACTGATTGATACAGTAAGTATATATTCGACAAAAGAATATGTCAACCTACATATTTCGACGGGGTGACTAAATAAAAGCCTTGTCTTAGCGGAGACATTCTTTATTTTGCAAAAGTTATGTGGTATAATCTATGCACAATATTTTTAGCACGGCAAAGGCCGGTGCACATTTAATAAGAACTTTTAAGGAGGAAAAAACATTGATTGACAGCATAATTGCTATCGTAGTTTTAGTTGCATTTTCTGCATATTTTTCTGCCACGGAAACGGCGTTCACATCTCTTAACAGAATAAGGATGAAAAATATGGCCAACGACGGCAATCACAAGGCAAGGGAAGTAATGGAACTGTCGGATAATTACGATAGTTTGCTATCTACAATCCTTGTAGGGAACAATATAGTAAATATCGCTTTATCTTCAATAACTACAGTGTTGTTTATAAGCATATATCCTAAATACGGTGCAACAATAGCTACAGTGGTTGCTACAGTGGCAGTTTTGATTTTCGGAGAAATATCACCAAAGAGTCTTGCCAAGGAGAATCCGGAAAAATTCGCCATGTTTTCCGCTCCTTTTATAAAGCTACTGATGTTTGTCTTGAAACCTGTCAATTGGCTGTTTGCTTGCTGGAAAAAACTCTTGGCAAAGCTTTTTAACGCAGATGGAGTAAGACCAATTACTGAAGATGAACTTTTGACCATGGTAGAAGAGGCGGAAACAGAAGGTGGAATAGATGAGGGCCAGAGCGAGCTGATACAAAACGCCATAGAGTTTAACGACTTGGAAGCTTGGGATGTTCTGACACCAAGGGTGGATATCAAGGCTATTGAAACTGATGCAGATGAGGAAACCATTGCTGCCATGTTCCTTGAAACGGGATTTTCAAGATTGCCGGTATATGAAAACGACCTTGATAATATAGTGGGCGTGTTAAATCAAAAAGACTTCCATAATTATATAAAGGGGGGAAGGGCAAGCATATCTGAATATGTTAAACCTGTAATTTTTGTTGCAGGTTCAATGCGTGTTGCCCAACTTCTCAAAAAACTCCAGACAGTGAAAACTCATATCGCCATAATAGTAGACGAATACGGCGGCACATACGGTCTTGTAACTATGGAGGATATAATAGAAGAGTTGGTTGGAGAAATATATGATGAACACGATGCTGTTGAGTTACAAGACATAGTTCAGCAGCAGGACGGAAGCTACCGTGTTCTTTGTGGAACCAACATAGATAAGATGTTCGACTTCTTTGATGTGGAAGAGGAAGTGGATGCCACAACGGTAAACGGATGGGTGGTTCTTCAAATAGATAAGTTGCCTGAAGAGGGAGATCACTTTATCTACAAAGCCGACTATAAAGAATTTGATGTAACAGTAACAAAGGCAGACGAAAGAAAGTCACTTGAAATCAATATGATTGTAAGAGAATTGCCGGAGGAAGAGTAGAAAGGGGATAACTATGGGATTGTTGGAAAAGGTATTTGGAGACCTTAATTCAAAGGAAGTAAAAAAACTTGAAAAGATAGCCGATAAGGTCATGGAGCTGGAAGGGCAAATGGAGGCTCTAGGCGATGAGGAACTAAAAGGAAAGACACAGGAATTTAAAGATAGATTGGCGGCAGGGGAAACTTTAGACGATATTTTGCCTGAGGCCTTTGCCGTATGCCGAGAAGGCGCTTGGAGAAGCGTGGGAATGAAGCACTTTAGAGTGCAGGTAATAGGCGGTATCGCCCTTCATCAGGGAAGGATATCGGAGATGAAAACAGGTGAAGGTAAAACTTTGGTTGCTACTCTCGCTGCATATCTCAATGCCCTTGAGGGTAGAGGCGTTCACGTGATAACAGTCAATGATTACCTGGCAAAGCGAGATGCGGAGTGGATGGGTAAGATTTATTCCTTCCTTGGCTTGTCAGTAGGTTGTGTTATACACGGGTTGTCTGATAAGGCAAAAAAAGCTGCTTATGCCGCCGACATTACATACGGCACCAATAATGAATTCGGCTTTGATTACCTTAGAGATAACATGGTAACTTACAAAGAACAACTATCTCAAAGAGAGCTTAATTTTGCTATCGTGGACGAAGTTGACTCAATTTTAATTGATGAGGCAAGAACGCCATTGATTATTTCCGGACGAGGAGATAAGTCCACAGATCTTTATCAGGTTGCTGACAGATGTGTGAAGACCTTAAAGGTTGAAACGGACTTTACCGTGGAAGAAAAGGAAAAGAAGGTAACTTTGACTGATGAAGGTGTTGCCAAGTGCGAAAAATTCTTCGGTATAGAAAATTTGGGTGATCCTGAAAACATGGAAATAAATCATCACGTTGTGGAAGCTCTTAAGGCAAGAAATATTATGAAGCGTGATGTTGACTATATTGTGAAAGACGGAGAAATTATCATAGTAGACGAGTTCACAGGTCGTTTTATGTTTGGAAGAAGGTACAGCAACGGTCTTCATCAGGCTATTGAAGCCAAAGAAGGAGTTCTGGTTCGTTCTGAGTCCAAGACATTGGCGACCATTACACTGCAAAATTATTTCCGTATGTATAACAAGCTTGCCGGCATGACCGGTACTGCCAAAACGGAAGAAGATGAGTTTAGACAGATTTACAACATGGATGTTGTGATTATCCCTACCAACAAACCTATAGCAAGAGTTGATATGGATGATGCTATCTATGCAACGACCGCGGCAAAGCTGAAAGCTATCGTTAACAGAATAGAAGAGGTTCATGAAACAGGACAACCTGTTTTGGTAGGTACTATTTCCATAGAAAATTCCGAATTGCTGAGCAATCTTTTAAAGAAAAGAGGAATCAAGCATAACGTTTTAAATGCAAAACAACATGAAAAAGAAGCCCAGATTATAGCTGAAGCAGGAAGGCTTGGAGCCGTTACCATTGCCACGAATATGGCAGGTAGAGGTACGGACATTATACTGGGGGGCAATCCTGAATTTGAGGCAAAAAAAGAAATGGAAAAGCTGGAATATACACCGGAGCAGATTTCTTTCGCCACCAGCTTTGTAACCAGCCAGGACCCTACTATGGTGGATGCCCGAGAAGTGTTTAAGGGACTTTTGGAAAAGTACACCAGAGAACGTGCCGACGAACAAGAGAAAGTCAGAGAACTTGGAGGCTTGTGCATCATAGGTACTGAAAGACACGAATCAAGACGTATAGACAATCAGCTTCGAGGCCGTTCCGGACGTCAAGGAGATCCGGGCACGACCCAGTTCTTTATATCTCTGGAAGATGATTTGATGAGACTCTTTGGAGGAGAACGGCTTCAAGGCTTTATGGGCAAGATGGGAATGGAAGAAGAGGCCTTGGCAGCAGGCATGCTCTCAAAAACCATTGAAGGAGCTCAGAAAAAAGTTGAAGGAAGAAACTTTGAAATAAGGAAATATGTACTTCAATATGACAATGTAATGAACAAACAGCGTGAAATAATCTATGACCAGCGCCGCAAGGTTCTTTTTGATGACGATATAAAGAGAAACGTAATGGAAATGATGGAAGATCTGGTGAGAAACATCGTTAGTCCAATCGCCATGACAAGCAGATTTGCAGAAGAATGGGATTTTGAAATGCTCAATGAAAATCTTAAGAGTCTGGTGGCAAGTTTTCCGGGTATTTCCTATACGGAAGAAGAAAAGTTGGACTTGACGGAGGAGAAGCTGGCACAAGATGTGCTTGAGGTGTTCAATGGTATTTACGCGGCAAAGGAAGAAGAAGTGGGAGCCGAAAGACTCAGAGAAGCTGAAAAGATGATTCTTCTTCGTGTAGTTGACAACCATTGGATGGATCACATAGATGCCATGGATGACTTAAAGCAAGGAATCGGATTGCGGGCCTTGGGCCAGATAAATCCGGCAACCGCTTATGCCAACGAAGGATTTGACATGTTTGAAGCCATGGTTGCTGATATAAGGGAACAGACGGTTCGCTATTGCTACAATGTAACCATCAATACGGATACGGAAAGAAAGCAAGTTATAATGGGCGGAGAGAATAAGAAGGAAGACTTTCATGATGAGGCATTACAAAGGAGACCTGTAAATACGCAAGGAAGCATGCCACAGGCTGCACCTCAACCTACTCAGCCGCAAAAACCGACAACTGTCAGACGAGAAGAGCCTAAGGTGGGCCGTAATGACCCATGTCCATGCGGTTCGGGAA
>JAZNUK010000037.1:0-6688 GCA_045592265.1 Candidatus Fimisoma sp.
TCCGGGAGAAATTATAAAGACGGGAATAGCCGTATCAAAAGGAATTTCTCAGTCCAAGAAAATCATAAAAGAGTTTAAACCTCAAGTGATAATAGGAACCGGTGGGTTTGTTTGTTTTCCAATGCTTCTGGCAGGTCACAAGCTTAAGTGCAGAACCTACATCCATGAACAGAATGCTTTCCCGGGTCTTGCCAACAGGGCCTTGGAAAGATATGTAGACAATATCTTTCTGGGATTTGCCGACGGAGCAGAATATTTTAAGGAAAAGGATAAGTTGATAGTTGCCGGCAACCCGGTAAGAAAAACTTTCTTTGAAATTACCAGAAAAGAAGCCAGACGAAAGCTGGGTATACCTGAAGAAGACTTTGTTGTTTTTTCTTTTGGCGGAAGCTTAGGTGCAAAAAAGATAAATGAAATCGCATTCCAACTTATGGAACTTTTTAACGGTCATAAAGGCGTTACCATGATAATAGGCACCGGAAAGTGGATGTATGACGATGCTGTGAACATGTTGAAAGAAAAGGATATTGTACCGGGAGAAAACATTCGGCTGAAGGGATATATTGATAATATGGATTTACACCTTCTCGCTTGTGATTTGGTAATAAGTAGGGCAGGAGCTCTTTCCGTAGCCGAAACCACCGTATGCGGTAAGGCAGCCATATTTGTACCTTATCCATATGCCACCGGCAATCATCAGTATTATAACGCAAAATCTGTGGCAGACAGAGGCGGCGCGGTGATAATTGATGAAGATGACCTTATAATGGAGGATGTTATAGAGAAGGTTCTTTCTCTAAAAAACGACGCCCACAAGCTTGAAGAAATGTCTCAGGCAAGCAGACAATGTGCCCCTGATCATGCGCTTGACATAATATACGACAAAATAAATGAAAATTATATTAAAGATGGTCATAAAGACAAATAATGGACTTGATGACAGGTTTCAAAATCTGCTCCTCCCACATACTATGAAAATAGAATTGGGAGGTGTTTTTTGTTGGAAAGCTATGAAATTGAAGGCGGTATTCCGTTGAGAGGTGAATACAGGGTAAAAGGTGCCAAAAACTCTGCCCTCCCTATTTTGGCGGCAACGGTATGCAGAGGAGCCGTATATCAGATATATGATTGCCCCAAGATAGGGGATGTTTTCGCCATGGAAGAAATATTGAAAGCATTGGGTGCTCAGACCAGATGGGAAAAAGATTGCATGGTGGTAGACAGCAGAGGGATAACCAAAGCTGCAGTGCCCAAAGAACTCATGTCGGAAATGCGCTCCTCTGTTTTTCTGATGGGAAGTCTTCTTGCAAGAAGTGATGAGGCGGTGATATACAGACCGGGCGGATGCAACATAGGCAAAAGACCTATAGATATACATATAAACGGTCTGGAGCAACTGGGATTTAAGGTGACGGAGGAAGAGGAAAAGGTCAGCTGCAAAGGAAAATGCAGAGGCGGCAAGATTACTCTGCCTTATCCCAGCGTAGGAGCCACGGAAAATCTTATGATGGCAGCTCTGGCGGGCAAAGGAGATACCATCATAGAAAATTGTGCCATAGAACCTGAGATTGTAGATTTGCAAGGATTTTTGAGAACTTGCGGTTTTCATATTTACGGTGGAGGGACTGATACCATATTTGTAAAAGGTGCAAGAGAATCCACATTGTGCACTTGTCCTTCTGAGGTAATGTACTTTATTTTGGAAGACCGAATAGAAGCGGCCACATACATGGCGGCAGTCATAGGAACAGGAGGCAGGGCAGTTTTTCGAAACATAAGAGGGGAATATATAAAAGAGATTCTCAGAGTATTTGAGCGAATGAATGTTACAGTCAGAAGCTATGAAAGCACCATAGAAATATGGCAGAGAGGCAAGTTGAAAAGTCCGGGGATTGTGGTAACACAGCCCTATCCGGGATTTCCAACAGATTTTCAACCTCAGCTGATGACTTTGGCAACTGTAGCCGGAGGACTCACCACTATCAGGGAAGAGGTGTTTGAAAGTCGTTTTACTCACAAAAACGACCTTGTGAAAATGGGTGCAGATATTGAAACCTGCGGCAAAAATGCTATAATAAAAGGAGTGAAAGGATTATCCGGGAAAGAAGTCTTTGCCCGGGACTTAAGGGGCGGTGCGGCATTGGTATTAGCAGGTCTCATTGCAGAAGGAAAGACGACGGTGAAAGATACTTTTCATATTCAACGAGGATATGAAGATTTTGAAAAAGGTATAAAACAATTAGGTGGTTTGATTGAAAAAAAGGGATAAGAGGAATAGAAAGAAAAAAAGAATAGGCGCTCTTGTGAAAATGGCATTCTTGATGGTGGCAATAGGAGGAATGTGTTTTTTTTCCACAACGGACTTTTTCAATGTGACCGGATATGAAGTAGAGGGGAATTCTTATTACAGCGACGAAGAGATACTTATAATGGGGGATTGCGAAACCGGAGGGAATCTCTTTTGGGACACAAAGTGTAAGCGTATAAAAGACAGATTGTCAAAGGATGCTTATATGGAAGAGGTGAAAGTAAGAAGAATACTACCGTCAAAAGTAAAAATATACGTTGAGGAACGAAAGCAATGTGCGGCTGTAGTTTATGGAGACAATTACGTGGTTATAGATCCAAATAATATTGTTTTGAGAAAAACCAACGTGGCACCGCAAATACCTCTTATACAAGGAGTAACAATAAGCAAACTGGAGCTGGGGCAAGGTGTGGAGATAGAAGAAAAGGTAAGGTTTCGTCAGATTATGGAACTTGTATCCATACTTGATGAAAATGATATGTATTTCAAAGCAATAGTCAACTCAGAGAGGGAGGTTAAGGCTTTTGTCCTTGATAATCTGGCATGTGAGGGTGCACCTGAGGACTTGATACAGTCCATAGAAGGGGGAGAATTACAGAAAGTTATACGAGGACTTTTTGATAGAGAAATAGAGAGAGGTATCGTAACAGTGAGCGGGGGAAATTATATATCCTTTAGCCCTGAAACCAATTGAAAAAACACGAAAAAAACAACAAAAAAAGATGCAATATTAATTGATATATGATACAATAGAAAAGATAATTGGGAAAACTGAGGAGGTTGGATTTACGATGCTGCAAATAGAGACGGATATGGAAAAAACTGCGGTGATAAAAGTAATCGGCGTAGGCGGCGGCGGATGCAATGCGGTTAACCGCATGGTGGAAGCAGGACTGAAAGGCGTGGATTTTATTGCTGTTAATACAGATAGACAAGCTTTAAGCAGATGCTTAGCCGAAACTAAAATTCAAATCGGAGAGAAACTGACCAGAGGTCTTGGCGCAGGAGCTAATCCTGAAGTGGGACAGAAGGCTGCAGAGGAAACTTTAGATGAGATTACGGCTTTGCTGGATGGAGCGGATATGGTATTTATTACAGCCGGCATGGGAGGAGGCACCGGAACCGGTGCGGCACCTATAATTGCAAAGGCGACAAAGGATATGGGAATCCTCACCGTAGGTGTGGTTACCAAGCCTTTTTCCTTTGAAGGAGCTAAGAGAAGAAAGCAGGCGGAACTGGGAGTAGATTTTCTCAAAAGATATGTGGACTCTCTTGTTATAGTTCCCAACGACAAACTGCTGCAGACTTGCGAAAGAAACACATCCATGTTAGATGCCTTCAAAATGGCAGACGATGTTCTCAGACAAGGCGTACAAGGTATTTCCGACTTGATTTCAGATTATGCCCTTATTAACGTAGACTTTGCCGATGTTAAGTCTGTCATGACAGACAGAGGTGTCGCTCACATGGGAACCGGCAGAGGCAAAGGAGAAAAACGTGCGGAACATGCGGTAAAAGCAGCCATCGAAAGTCCGCTGCTTGAAACCACCATTGCCGGAGCAAAGGCAATCCTCCTCTATGTTTCCGGTGGATATGACCTTGGAATGTTAGAAGTGAGCGAAATAGCAGGTATGGTTGAAGAACAGGCGGACAGAGACTGTATATTGATATTCGGTGCAGCTGTTGATGAGTCTATGGGTGATGAAATCCAGATTACAGTCATCGCTACAGGATTTGATGAAGGTCTGGAAAACTCCTTCACTCAGATACCTAAAAAAGAGGAACAGCCTGTTAAAAAGGAGGAGCCTCTTCGTCAGTCTGATGACAGCAGAAATGAATCTCAGAGCATGAACGAAGAATTGATATTCGGCGAGGTAGAAGGACTAAGCGGTACAAGGCACACTTTACAGGATATTCTTAGCAGCGACGATGGAGGAACTTCCAAGTTCGTGATTCCGGATTTTCTTAAATAGCTAATCGGAGCCGGCTTGACCAAGCCGGCTCTTGTGATAAATTTTAACAAGTAAAAATGAGAGAGATTTCATCAAAAAATAATCAGATATACAGATTATTCCAAAAACTTCAGACAAAAAAATACAGAGACAAAATGGGGCTGTATGTTATAGAAGGGGAGAATCTTTTGGAAGAGGCTCACAAGAATAGTGAGCAAATACAGGAGATTGTCGTAAGGAAAGGCAGTGAAGAAAGTTTGATAGAACCCTGGATGAACAGGGAGAAAGTCTACATTGCGGAGGAGAGCCTTTTCAGGGAGCTGGTGGACACCGTAACCAGTCAAGGCATCATGGCTATTGTAAAAAAGCCGGGAACCAATTTAGAGTGCCTTTCTCAGGGAAAACCCCATGCAAATTGGGTCGTTCTTGACAGACTTCAAGATCCGGGAAATATCGGCACCATCATAAGAACCGCGGATGCGGCAGGCTACGGTTTGATAGTGGTAATGAAAGGGACTGCCGATGTTTTTTCTCCAAAGGTTGTAAGGGCGGCAACGGGTTCTCTCTTCAGGGTTTCCATATGTTTCGCAAATGATGCCGCGGAGTTGGTGCAGCTGGCCCTGAAACACAGAAAGACTCTTGTAGCAACGTCTCTTCAGGCAGAAGATTTTTATTATGAGGTGGATTTAAGGAAGGACATTGCACTAATAGTCGGTAACGAGGGAAACGGTGTATGCGAGGAATTGCTGGAAGCAGCCCAAGTGAAGATAAAAATTCCAATGACAGGCAACGTGGAATCTCTTAATGCTTCGGTGGCGGCAGCTTTGGTCATGTACGAAGCCATGAGAAAAAATAGTTAGAAAAAATCAAATATAAAATAGCGAGAGGTTAAAAAATGCAAGAGAAATTGAAAGTAATTCTTGAAGAATCCAAAGTAGAACTTGAAAAAGCGAGCTCATTGCAGGAAGCGGAAGAAACCAGAATAAAGGTTCTCGGCAAAAAAGGAGCTTTGACTGAAATTTTAAGGTCCTTGGGACAGCTGTCTCCAGATGAAAGAAAAGAGGTAGGGCTTGCGGCAAATCAGGTCAGAGCAGAGATTGAGCAACTTTTGGCAGATAAGGTAAACAGTCTGAAGGCAAAAGAAAAAGAGGCAAAATTCAAGGCTGAAGCTATAGACGTTACAGAGCCGGGAAAAGTTTTCTCCCTAGGAACAAAACATCCTTTGACCGTTACAATGGAGGAAATTGCAAAGGTTTTCAAGTCTATGGGATTTTCTCTTACGGAAGGTCCGGAAGTTGAAACCGTGTTCAACAATTTTGACGCTCTTAATGCAGGACCTTATCATCCTGCCAGAGACTGGACCGATACATTTTATATTAACGACGATGTGCTGTTAAGAACACAGACCTCTCCTGTACAGGTGAGAACCCTTATGAATCAGAAACCACCGATAAGAGTTTTTGCACCGGGCAGGACTTTCAGATGTGACACAGCAGATGCAACCCATTCTCCTATGTTCCATCAGGTGGAAGGTCTGGTGGTAGACGAAGGTATAACCATGGCTGACCTCAAAGGAGTATTAGACAGCTTTGCAAAGCAGTTGTTTGGTTCAGATACAAGAACAAAGTTCAGACCTCATCATTTCCCATTTACAGAGCCATCTGCAGAGATGGATGTGTCCTGCTTTAAGTGTGGCGGCAAAGGATGCAGAGTATGTAAGGGAAGCGGCTGGATAGAAATTTTAGGCTGCGGCATGGTACATCCAAACGTATTGAAAGTGGGCGGTGTAGATACTGAAAAGTATACCGGCTTTGCTTTCGGACTTGGCGTAGAGAGAGTAGCTATGCTCAAATACGGAATTGACGATATAAGACTGTTCTATGAAAATGATATGCGTTTCATAGAACAATTCAAATAGGAGGTACCACATATGATAGTTTCTTTAGAATGGTTAAAAGATTATACAGATATAAATGTCAGCCCTGAAGAGTTTTGCGAAAAGATGATAATGTCCGGCTCCAATCTGGAGACCATGGAGGAAGTAGGTTCCGACATGGAAAAAGTTGTTGTCGGTAAAATAATTAAGATAGAAAAACATCCTGATGCAGACAAATTAGTAGTGTGCCAATTGGATGTGGGACAGGAGGAACCGGTTCAAATCGTTACAGGTGCACCTAATGTTTTTGAGGGAGCTTATGTTCCCGTAGCCCTTGACGGAAGTAGGATTCCGGGACCCCTTCATGGACAACCGAAGAAAGAAGGCGGAACCAAAATCAAGGCCGGAAAATTGAGAGGCGTGGAATCTAAGGGCATGCTTTGTTCCTTTGGAGAATTGGGTTTTGCAGACAAGGTGGTTCCTGTAAATCAAAAAGATGGAATATGGATTTTGGGACAGGAATATCCTGTAGGGATGGACTTTTCCAAAGCC
>JAZNUK010000038.1:0-5961 GCA_045592265.1 Candidatus Fimisoma sp.
AGTAAAAGTAAAAGAAAAAAGAAGTACTAATAGTAGGAGTAATAATCATGGAAAAAACTATATCACAGTCCTCACTTTCAATTATCAAGAAGATGCAACAAAGTGAACTTACAGAAAGCTACATTTATGAAGCAATAGCTAAATTTTCCAAAGGTGATGAAAATAAAGCAGCCTTGTTACGTTTGGCTTCAGAAGAAAAGGTTCACTACGAAATCTGGAAAAAATATACCGGTATTGAAATGAAGCCGAATAAACTAAAGGTTTTCAAATATAAGCTTCTTGCCAGAATTCTAGGCTTCACCTTTGCTGTAAAGTTAATGGAACGGGGAGAAGAAGGGGCACAGGAGGAATATGCACTTCTCGCAGAGGAAATTGAAGAAAGCATTGTTATAAAAGTACAGGAGGAGGAACACGAGAAGGCTCTCCTAAATATGTTAGATGAAGAAAGACTTCAATATGTTGGAAGTATGGTTTTAGGTCTCAACGATGCTTTGGTTGAGCTTACCGGCTCCCTCGCAGGTTTCACCTTTGCCATGCAAAATACCAACTTGATTGCATTGTCCGGCTTAATCATCGGCATTTCCGCAACCTTCTCAATGGCATCCAGCGAATTCCTTGCCGCCAAGAGCGAAGGCAGAACCGATGCATTTAAATCCTGCACATATACGGGAATAGCCTATCTGCTGACAGTGGTGCTTCTCATTGCTCCTTATCTGATTCTGGGTACATCTCAGTATCTTGCAGCCCTTGCCTGCATGCTTGTGATTGTAATTCTCATTATAGCAGGATTCACATATTACACATCTGTGGCACAAGATCAGCCCTTTACATCAAGATTTGCAGAAATGGCCATCATCAGCATCAGTGTTGCCGTAATATCCTTCTTCGTAGGAGTTCTTGCAAAGCAGTTTTTAGGTGTTGACCTGTAAATTGTAATTCAATAGTTTTATAGACCATGTTAATTGGGTATTTGCAATCATACTATCCCAATTTACATGGTCTTTTATTAATATTGCATATTTCTTTTTTCCAATGCCAATCCGATAAGACGGTCTGTCTGATCTGCCATAAACAGCGGAATATTAAGCACATCATCATCCAACTTCAGGTTGTCGAGAGAGAAGCGCACACGAAGTTGAACCTTGTCCGGGAACAGATCCTTAAACTTCTTCAAGCTCTTGCTAGATGTATTGGATCCGGCTTTGACCTCAACGGGAAATATATCATTCTCTCTCTGTATAAGGAAATCCATCTCATATGGCGGATTGGTTTGTGTCCAATAGCGAGGAGTCACTTCAAACTGAGTAATCAAGGTTTGAAGTACAAAATTTTCAGCCAATGCGCCCTTAAACTCGGTGAACAGCCTGTTTCCCTCACCAAAGGCCGTAGGAGCTAACTGTGCCAAACGGCGAAGCAGTCCCACATCTACCATATAAATCTTAAAGGCTGACAAGTCATCATAAGCTACCATGGGAAGACCGGGCGCAGAACTGCGGTAGATTTTATGCACCAACCGGGCATCCACCAGCCATTGTTGATGTTAGGATGCTTTGCAAAGTCACGCTCATATGCCCCGATAATGCCCGATAGAGCCTCCTGCATGGCGGTAACATCTCGAGCTTCTGTCCACTAGCTAGAATCAAGTTTTGCAGTATTCTGTCAACATCTTTGGTTGTCTCAAAAAACTGCTTGTAATCCTCATTTTCATCAAAGTTAAAATAAGCGATATTCTCATAGTAACGCTTACCAAACTCCTTTAGAACCCAAGTCTTCCCCACCTGTCGCACACCCTTCAGAATTAAAGGTTTGCGGTATGGAGAATTCTTCCATTTCTATGTATTTCTTATTATTCTCAAAAATCTGTCTACATATTGTTTCTCGAAATCGCAGCTTTTCCAGTTTTCATCAGAGGACTCTTTGGGGACTCCGGCAATAACCAATTTCCGGTCCAATTCCTCAAGTTCCAGATATGTATCGTAAATATATCTTTCAATATTTTCATTATCTGTAGGTACATCAAATACTATCTTCTTACCATCCACATATATGGCATAGTAGAAGCTCCCCTCTCTCTTATGCTCAAAAAGGGTAAATGTCTTATCTCCAAATCCTGTTTGTATCTTCTCTACTTCCTCATACCCATATGCGGTACCTTTAGGATTGTAAAAACTATGATGTATTATATTATCCGGTGTAACAACTGTTACGCTAGCCATGCAACAATACATTCCCACCAAAAAAGCTATCACTGTAGCACTTTTTACCCACTTGTTGCCGCGCCACAGAAAATTAAGCATATCTCCTCGCTCCTGTTTCAACCGAGACAGGAGAACTCCAAAGCATGTGTAAATAAAGAGTATGATCAATATAGTCATCACATATTCTGCGATGTGATTAAACTGATAAAAAAGAAAATCTTCCGGGATAAAGACTTTTTCCACAATAGTCTCTATCACAAAAAAACAGAAAAAACTACTTATAATGCCTAAAATCACGACAGGTATGATAAACCACTCTTTCCTGTTTACTTCTTTGGACATGGATTTATTCTTTTTCCTCATAGTAAAATATCCAACCCACAAAAGTACCAAAAATACGGTGGCAATAAGAGCCGCAATAGCTGTGCCTAAAACCTTGTCCCACTGTTGATCGGCTATCCTTAGGAACAACCATAATATCGGTCCCGACAATATAAAGCTCTCAACAATAGTTGCACTCAAACTTGTATACATGCACTGGTGCAATTCTTTAATTAGACTTTTGCCTTCTTCATCCTCCACAAAATCGATAGTATCGCTGTATTCTTTTACTATTTGGGGAAAATGCTCTTTATTATAATCCTTAGCAAGAGCTTCGCAAATGTCTTTTTTAGTCATGCGAAATATTCTCTTTTCTTCATATTCGCCTGCTTTTCTTTTTAAAATTTCTTTAATCCGGTCATCATCCTTTTTTAGAATTTCACCTATTTCCTCAACGGTAAAATCTAAATACCTGAGAATCTTTATAAAAGTCAGAGTTTGTATATTTTCCTCAGAATAGTTTCTGTAATTATTATCTTCATCTCTTTCTACTACAATAAGCCCCTTATCTTCATAGTAGCGGATACTTTTGGCAGTAAGCCCTGTCACATTTTCAACTTCCTTTATTGTCATATTCTTACTTCCTCTTCTTTTATCACAATATGCTCATGGAAAATCCTACACCCTGACCTTAGGGGAAGGTCAAGATTTTTTTATGACATAAACCCCGTACCCTAGGGAAACTGCGCATAACACCGCAGCAGTTACCGCCTCCGTGGTCACTGTAACATTACTTTGATCTGCAAATGCGGATAATGCATTGAGGATTCCATGGGTGACGATACAAGGCCACAGACTCTTAGTCTTATAAAAGATAATAGCAAACAGGACGCCTCCAGCCATGGCATATGCTACTTGCAATAAATTGGACAGCAAGTCAGCCCCGCTTCCGTTTATTAAGTTAACAATATGGCCCATGCCGAAGGTAACTCCGGAAACTACAATTGCCCACTTGACACTGTCCTTGCACATAGCCTTAAACAAAAATCCTCTGAAAATTATTTCTTCAAGGAATCCAACCATCAACATGCTAACTACATATAGAATCGTTTCAAAAGCACCAAAATTCATGGCTACACCATACCAAAGATTCACACTTGCCAAAATAATCAACGGTATGTAATATCCCATAGTCCGGGCGGATATTTCCGATTTGCAAAGGCCGTACTCCGTGAAGAGATTGTTTCTTCTGAGCCAGATAACCACTGTCGCAGAAAGAATCACAGAAACAACTGCCGTCACCGACTTTTCCACGCCAAGTATTACAGAAAGATTATCCGCAATACTAAGCCCTGCCACATATACGACTATCCAAGCTATTGCAAATGAAAGCCGACTTTTCTCATATAATTTGTTCATATGTACTCAATCACCAATTCCTTATCTCCTATGCAGCCTTCAAAGAGGTTTTTCATGATGGTTTCAATCTGCTCCTTTGCGGTCTGCTTCAGTTGGCTCAAATCCTCCTGTTTCTCAACATCCACCGTAGCCTGCTTCAATGCAGCTGCCACATCATCTTTAGAGTCCCCCTTAAACAACGCAAAATTATTATCGTAGAACTCTATGGAGTCCTCATCGATAGCGATGCTGAGGACATCCACTTGCGGCAATTTCAAAACTACTTGAGTCTCCGTTACCTCACTTTCAACTTGAGAAATGTCAATGCCTGCGGTAACTTCAGCACTATATACCATGGAAAAAGCATCCTCGGTAATAAAAGGAATTTTGCCATTGGAATAATTTATGAGACCGTTATAAATAATCTTGGCGGAAACCAATTCACTGGCTGTTTCCAGCTTTGAATCAATAAATGCTCTGGTAATCTTTGGGCTTTCATCGGCATATACCTTATCTACAATGAATGCTGCCGATTGGGCAATTACTGCCAATGCCACCACAATAATTACAATCATTACAGGCGAAAATCCAAATTTCTTCATTGCTTTTTCTACTTTATCCTTTGTTACTTTATTCACGTCTTTCTTCTTTGTTGCCTTATTCGTTTCTTTCTTCTTTGCCATAGTCCTTCCCCTTTTCTCAAACAAAAACATTAATTTAAAATTTTTACATTTTTTACACGATAATTATACCATATTTGCAGCTTTAGGTGCCACAATCTTGCAAATTATTCCTTTTTTCAAAATTTTTTTAATCTGTTAGTTCTGCCTAATTTATGGGTATAATAAAGACAATTAAGAAATTCCCTCACTCAGGAATTTGGACAACCTGCAAATGAAAGGAGATACGGAATGAGCGCTTTAAATATCAATAAACAAGAATTTGAAAAACTATTAAATGAAAATAAGCCTGTATTGGTGGATTTTTGGGCACCATGGTGTGGCTACTGTCGTAGAATTGCACCGGCTTATGAGAAAATTGCACAACAATATGAAGAAACTCTAATAGTTGCCAAAATAAATGTGGATGAAGAATCTCAACTGGCCGATCAAGAAGGTATTGAAGTACTTCCTACGCTTCGCATGTATGTGAATGGAAAGGCTGTGGACTCCATGGTGGCTCCGGATTCAAAAGCTGCTATAGATAATTTTATCCAAGAAGCATTATCAAAATAAGGAGGTTATTCTATGAGTACCAATAGAATTTATGATATGATAATAATAGGTGGTGGCCCTGCCGGATACACGGCTGCACTTTACGGTTCTCGTGCCGGCCTTGAAACCTTAGTACTGGAAAAGCTGTCACCGGGAGGACAGATGGCCCTCACAAGTCAAATTGATAATTACCCCGGCTTTGAGGAAGGAGTAGACGGATTTACACTTGCCGAAAAGATGCAGCAAGGAGCGGAACGCTTCGGTGCCGTTACAGAATATGCGGAAGTTAAAAAAGTAAATCTGAAAGAAAATCCCAAAGTTATAGAAACTTCAGAAGGCACTTTCTACGGTCGAACCGTAGTTCTGGCTACAGGTGCCAATCCAAGAGACCTTGGAATTGATGGAGAAAAGAACCTTGTAGGCCGTGGAGTTGCCTACTGTGCATCTTGCGACGGTATGTTTTATAAAGGCAAAGAGGTAGTTGTAGTTGGAGGCGGAAACAGTGCGGTTGCAGATGCCCTTATCTTAAGTCGCGTTGCCAAAAAAGTTACCATAATACACCGCAGAGAAACTCTCCGTGCAACAAAAGTTTACCACCAGTCACTTATGAACGCAGAAAATGTGGATTTTCTCTGGAATACCACTGTCTCAGGATTCATTTATGATGATAAAATTACCGGGATCAAAGTGAGAAATACGGTGACAGGGGAGGAAAGCACCCTCCAATGTGACGGAGTTTTTGTAAGCGTTGGAAGAAAACCTGCCACGGAACTGGTTCAAGGACAACTTGACCTTGACAAAAGCGGTTAAAGTCGGATCGTAGCCATGTC
>JAZNUK010000039.1:0-3592 GCA_045592265.1 Candidatus Fimisoma sp.
TATACCGATTATTCATCACTAGGTCTAAGTCCAAGACCCAGTTCTTCTAGTTTAGCCTTTACTTCGTCGAGAGACTTTTTACCAAGGTTTCTTACCTTCATCATATCATCCTCTGACTTCTGAGTCAGCTCTTCAACGGTATTGATAGCTGCTCTCTTGAGGCAGTTAAAGGAACGAACTGAAAGTTCAAGCTCTTCAATGGTCATTTCCAGTGCCTTTTCTTTCTGGTCTTCTTCCTTTTCTACCATAATTTCCATGCTTCCTGTCAAATCTGTAAGCTGGATAAACAGGTTCAAGTGTTCCTGCATAATCTTTGCTCCGATGGAAACTCCTTCTTCAGGGGTAATGGAACCATCGGTCCAGATTTCAAGAATCAGCTTATCGTAGTCTGTCACCTGACCTACTCTGGTATTTTCTACTGTGAAGTTAACCTTTTTAACAGGTGTGTAAATGGAGTCTACAGGAATGACTGAAATAGGTGTATATTCAGTCTTATTCTGCTCAGCAGGAACATACCCTCTGCCTCTTGCCAAGTTTATTTCCATAACTAAAGCAGCATTTTCTTCCAGCGTTGCAATGTGAAGATCCGGATTGAAAATTTCAACATCGGAATCTGCCATAATATCAGCTGCAGTAACTTCCTTAGGTCCTACTGCATTGATGATTACACGCTTTGTGCTATCTCCATCTATTCTGACAGCAAGCTTCTTCAAGTTTAATATGATTTCTGTAACGTCTTCTTTTACTCCTGGTATAGTTGAGAACTCGTGAAGTATACCGTCGATTTTAACTGAAGTAACAGCCGCTCCCGGAAGAGAACTGAGAAGAATTCTTCTTAGGCAGTTCCCAAGAGTTGTTCCGTAACCTCTTTCTAAAGGCTCCACAACAAACTTACCATAGCGTCCATCTTCATCAATAAACTTATTGATTGTTGGTTTTTCGATTTCTATCACTAAAAACCCTCCTTTTCATTCCAAGTTTTGCAAATAACTTTATCATTACGAGAAGTAGCTTTACGCTACGTCTCGCAATACAGTTTTTACTTGGAGTACAATTCGACGATTAAGTGCTCTGCAATTGGAGTATCGATATCTTCTCTTCTTGGCATAGCAACAACTTTACCTTCTAACTTTTCAACCTCTACGCTCATCCATGAAGG
The DNA here is from genome assembly GCA_045592265.1 of Candidatus Fimisoma sp. GTDB lineage: Bacteria > Bacillota > Clostridia > Peptostreptococcales > Anaerovoracaceae > Fimisoma. The sequence continues at coordinate 1,160 of JAZNUK010000039.1, forward strand.
AACTGTAATTGACATTTCCTTGATTTCTTTGAACTTAGGTGAACTCTGGCTCTTTTCTTTAACCTTAATAACGTCTCCGGCCTTTACTTCCATTGAAGGAATGTCAGCCTTCTTACCGTTAACGGTAAAATGTCCATGAGTTACAAGCTGTCTTGCTTCTTTTCTTGAAGCCGCAAATCCAAGTCTAAATACTACATTGTCCAGTCTTGTTTCAAGTAAGATTAACAGGTTTTCACCGGTCTTACCAGCTCTCTTAGCAGCCTTGTCAAAGAGGTTTCTGAACTGAGTTTCCTGTACTCCGTAGAATCTCTTAGCTTTCTGCTTTTCTCTTAACTGTAAACCGTAGTCTGACTGTTTCTTTCTTGCCTGTCCGTGCTGTCCAGGAGCGTAATTTCTTCTTTCAATAGCACATTTGCCGCTATAACATCTTTCGCCTTTCAAGAAAAGCTTCTGTCCTTCTCTTCTGCATAATTTGCAGTTTGCATCTGTATATCTTGACATTTAAATTACTCCTCCTTTCCTAGACTCTTCTCTTCTTTGGTGGTCTGCATCCGTTATGTGGAATAGGTGTGATATCCTTAATCATTGTGATATCAAGTCCTGCAGTCTGAAGTGCTCTGATGGCAGCTTCTCTACCGGAACCAGGTCCCTTTACATAAACTTCTACAGTCTTTAATCCGTGTTCCATTGCACCTTTAGCTGCTTCTTCTGCTGCCATCTGTGCCGCAAACGGAGTTGATTTTCTGGAGCCCTTAAATCCCAGGGATCCTGCACTTGACCATGAAAGAGCATTTCCTTCCATGTCTGTGAGAGTAACTAAAGTATTGTTAAAGGTGGATTGGATATGTGCCTGGCCTTTTTCAATATTCTTACGTTCTCTTCTTTTCTTTCTTACTGTCTTCTTTACAGTCTTAGCCATTACTTCCTACCTCCTTTACTTCTTTTTCTTTCTACCAACGGTCTTCTTAGGACCCTTACGAGTTCTGGCATTTGTCTTAGTCTTCTGACCTCTTACAGGAAGACCTCTTCTGTGTCTGATTCCTCTGTAGGAACCGATTTCCATCAGTCTCTTGATGTTCAATGAAACTTCTCTTCTCAAGTCACCTTCTACTAAGTATTCTTCGTCGATGATCTTTCTGATTTTACCAGCTTCTTCTTCAGTTAAGTCCTTAACTCTTGTATCAGGACTGATTCCGGCTTTCTCTAAGATTGCCAGGGATGTTGGTCTTCCGATACCATAGATGTAAGTCAGACCAATTTCAACTCTCTTTTCTCTTGGTAAGTCAACACCGGCTATACGAGCCATATTTTTTCTCCTTCCCCTATCTTCCGTCGCCTTTTCCGGGGGCGATATAGACAGGATCACTTAAATTATTGAACCGACTTTTGAGATATGTGCCCGGTACTTACATATCAGTCGCATTGTTGATTAAATTAACCTTGTTTCTGCTTGTGCTTAGGATTCTCGCAGATAACCATTACTTTACCGTTTCTTTTGATTACTTTGCACTTTTCGCAGATAGGTTTTACGGAAGCTCTTACTTTCATTTTAAATCCTCCTCTTCCCTCTACTTATCTCTCCAGATAATTCTTCCTCTTGTAAGGTCATAAGGTGAAAGTTCAACTTTTACCTTGTCTCCGGGGAGAATTCTGATATAGTTCATTCTTATTTTACCTGAAATGTGCGCAAGCACTTCAAAACCGTTGTCTAATTTTACTTTAAACATCGCATTCGGCTGTGCATCAACAACAGTTCCCATTGCCTCAATGACGTCTTTTTTCGCCATAATACATCTCCTTCTTTACATTACAAGGTAAGCAGCTCAGGCTCACCATCGGTTATTACAACAGTATTTTCATAATGCGCTGCCCATCCGCCATCTACCGTTACCGCTGTCCAGTCATCAAGAAGTACTTCCACTTCCCAATCACCTTCCGTAATCATAGGTTCGATAGCGAGAGTCATTCCACTTTGGAGTCTTGGGCCTTTCCCCGGCTTACCGTAATTTGGGATCTGAGGCTCTTCATGCATATCCTTTCCGATTCCATGACCCACAAAATCTCTTATTACTCCGAAGCCTTCTCCTTCAACGGTTTTTTGGATGGCATTTGAAATATCAGATATTCTGTATCCTTCCTTTGCAAATGCTATTCCGTCAAAGAAAGCCTTTTCGGCAGTATCTATAAGATGCTGCGCTTCTTTGCTTATTTTGCCCACTCCGTAGGTTCTGGCGGCATCTGCCATGTAGCCTTTGTTTTCAACTACCAGGTCAACACTGACTATGTCGCCTTCCCTTAAAATTCGTTTTTTGCTTGGAATTCCATGAACAACTTCTTCGTTTACTGACACACATACGCTTGCAGGATAACCACAGTATCCTTTCTCTGCAGCTATCATACCTTTTTCCTTAACGAAGTCGGAGGCCAAGCGGT
>JAZNUK010000040.1:0-8516 GCA_045592265.1 Candidatus Fimisoma sp.
ATATCCTCCAAGTCATTATTCAGTTCATGCTGGACGGTAATCCCACCATCTCAGCCCACCATGCTGGACCACCAAACCGGCCCACCACTTTGTGCAAGGTATTTAATTATAGCCCACCATCTCAGCCCACCATCTCGTGAACGGTTCCCACCAACTTGTGGAAATACCCCCTTTTGGCGGATGGGCGATAGACCTGTTTTTTACAGATTCGACTAATCTAAAGTGCGACTTTATTTTGGTCGATTGTATTCTTTTGTTAACAATATCCTGTAGAACTAAAAATAAAGTAAATAGCTAACGGATGAGGAAGATTATATTTAGTGACTACTTTGGAAAATAAAAGGCTTATATGACAAATAAAAAAACACGGTCGCTGATAGGGCTGTGACCGAAAACACGGACGGCACTCTATCTATCTCAGTTTCTCTAACCATAGTAAAATTGACTGAGATTGGTATGTTGCCTGTACCCATAATACTACAACATCTATCTTAAATACTTTTCAATGAATTTATCTAATCTTTCTTTAGAATACCCTTTATAAACTAACGTAAAATATGTTGCAACAATACCCATATCCCATATCTTGTGTGTTGATAAATACTGAAAAACATCTTTAGGATTAAAACTGATAAAATCTAGATTCTTCGATTGCCATTTTCCCAACACCCCGCTATTTCGACGCGAAATTAGTTCGTCTTGTGTCATATCGACACATACACATCCAATAAGATTCCACTGATTATATTCTTTATCAAACACAAGGCCTAACACCGATACATCTACCTTATCTTTACTCATATCTCCAATTTCTTCACATGCAGCCCTATAACAAACATTTGACAAATCAAGAGGTTTTTGTTCTATGTCGGCACGCATCAGCCTTTTTACAACTGATACATCATTTTCATTCGGGCGAAAAGCGACTTCTGTTGAACGAGTGACAAAAATTATTTTACTCTCTTTAGTTATTGCGCACAAACATATGCCTATGGCGTTAGGCAAAGGATAAGTTGCATTGCTTTCAAAACTGAAGGTTTCAATATATTTCTCTCTTAAAGAAGGCTTTCCAGAATTCAAGTTATCTATTGTTGAATAAACTTCGTAAAAATCTTTTGGGGTTAAAAAAATCTCAATTGTAGAATCATCCACATTTCCTGTTCGGATCACATTATATTTGTAAAGCGAAAGATTTTCTTCGTGCCAAGTACTAGCGTTCCTCTCTTCTAATTTCTCAACTGATTTCTTGCGATAATCTAAAATTTCTTGTGGTAACACATCTGGCAATTCTTCTTGAATATGAGCCCTTATATCTTTGAAGCTACTGTAACCATCCCCCTCAATTATAACAGCATTCGTTACACGCTTTCCTATAATAAAAGCTCGTTCCCCGATATTTTTTTCCCCCTTTTCAGGAAAAACTCTTGAAACTACTTCTCTAAATTTTGAATATACTTTGCTAATCGGTGCTTGAAAAATCGTATTTACTACCATGCCGACAAAAATCCAAAGAATTTCATACAAAAACAAACTAATTTCCCTCCTAGTTCTAATCATTTAATAATTTACAAGGTGAGTTCAAATAAGGATTTATCCGAAATCACTGCAAAGTTCGCATTGTGCGAGTAAGCCTTTCTTTGAAAGGCTTTTTTATTTTACCATTTGTCACCTTTTGTCTTATTTTATCACTTTTAGCAGTAGTAAACAATACCACAAGTTGTAACATTCTGTTACACTTCTTCTTTCAACCAAACTTTTTCTTTCTTGCTTTTCCCCACCCCCTCTCCCCACATATAGTATCTTCCAATATTTTTTATCAAAAAACCAACTATATATGGTTTCAACTTCCAAATTGTGGGTATCTATTATTAAAACATATCTGCCCGAGATGGCAATTCCCATTTATGGGGCAGTGATTTATGTAGAATAATCTCGAAAAGAGGGAGGTGCAAAATATGAAAAGCAGAACCTACAACATGAGACAGTATAACACTTATACCATGAATCAAGACAGAACCTACAGACAAGCGAAAAAACACAGTAAATTAAAAGAAACTTTAATACAGCTCGGAGCAGTTGCACTGGTATTCGCGCCCCTGCTCCACATAGCCAACATCATGTACTAAGCAATATCTTTATTGCAATACTTCCAAAACCCAATGGCTACAGCCACACAGGCTGTGGCCATTCCTATTATTACAAGTGGCATATCCAGGGCACTATTCTCCACGATGTCTGCCCCATCGGTATATGCAAAAGGTGTTATATACCTGAGAAAATCCGCTGAATCAGAAAGGTTTTTGATCAGGTTAAAGAAATACATTGCCACCGCTATACCAAGTCCTATGCCGGTACCACCGCTTCTCACAAAAGCAGATATGCCGAAACACAAAGCACCTATCTCTATCTGCATAAGCAAATATGCCAAATGTATCAGGAGCAATTCTTTCCATTGAGGTTCGGCACCTATTGCAAATATTGATATTGTCGCTCCCAATGCCACAACCAAATTCAAGAATATTATCTCTGCCATAACTGCGGATAACTTAGAGGCCACCACGTAGCTGCGGTTTACAGGATGGGTAAGAAGGAATTCTCCTGTATGGTTTTTCTCTTCCTTCTCCAAAACTGCAATTCCCACCAGTGCTGCAAAGAAAGCACCTCCAAGGCCAAGGACATTGCCGCACTCTATGCAATAAAATCCCATGAAGGTTCCGAAGTTGAGGCGGTCCATACCAAAGGCTTGAGTAAAGCTACCCATGGATGCAAACATTTGTCCCATTTCTTCCATGTCCCCCTCCATCTCCGGATATATGATAACACATGCCACCATAAAAAATGTGATAGTCAAAGACCATACGGCAAGGGACATTCTTCCCTGCCTCATTTCGTGAAAAAACAAAGTCATTATCTGTCCCCTCCTTTTTCATAATAGTGCATGAATATTTCTTCAAGGTCCGGCTCTCTTAAGCTCAAATCAGTCAGACTAAACTGAGAAAGATGGTTTACAAGGTCTCCTATCTTACCCCCATACAGAAAACTGATGCTGCCTTCCTCTTTTGAAATATGTAAGTCGCGTATGTCAGATAGTCCCTCAGTGACACCGTCTACTTCCCCCTGTACAGTTACTCTTTTGGTTCCTGTCCCTACCAGCTCATCAACCCGGCCTTGGGCAACTAAGCATCCGTCCTTTATTATAGCCGCCTTGTTGCAGTTCTTCTGTATCTCTGACAGAATATGAGATGACAAAAATACAGTTGCTCCCTGTCGATTCTTTTCCTTCAAAATGCGGAAAAACTCTTTTTGCATTAGGGGGTCAAGACCTCCGGTAGGCTCGTCCAATATGTAAAGTTTGGGATTATGCTGCAAGGCGCATACTATTGCTACCTTTTTTCTGTTACCTAGGGAGAGTTCTTCCACTTTACGGTTTTGATCCAGCTGTAGTCTTTGGCATAGGATATCCGCCTCCTTGCCGCAATCCTTGCGGCGAAGGTTAGCAGAAAACATTAATATATCCCTGACCTTCATTCCTTTGTAAAAAACCGCCTCCGACGGCAAATATCCCACCTGGGAAAGAAGTTCCTTTCTGTCTCCTGAAATATCATGTCCCATAACCAGGGCTTTTCCTTCCGTTGCTTTTATGAGCCCCAGTAAAGTTCTTATTGTTGTGCTTTTCCCGGCTCCGTTAGGTCCTATAAATCCGTAAAAATCTCCTTCCTCCACCGTCAGGCTGATATTTTCCACACCTCTGGATTTCCCGTAATATTTTTTCAGTTCCTTAATTTCTATGGCGTTCATAATTCACCTCTTTTATCCTATCTCTACTCATCTATTCCTTATATCCGGCAACGAATTCTTCTGCCGGCTTTAGTCACTTCCTTCCCGGGCAATCCGGCTTTCTCCTGTAGCATAGTCTATTTCTATCCCCGGCTGGATGTTATGAACGAAGACGTTGAAGCGCACACCTTCTCCATTGTCTTCCACCGAATATGCTTCCATCTGTACACCTGTTGCCACCAGATTATCTCCTTCAAATATGGGCGACACACGATATAATACACTGTTGCCGGTATCCCTGACATAGTAAAGCACTTTCTGCTCAAAAGGCAACATAAGTTCTGAATTCATATGTCTGGTTCCGGTAATAAGATTAAGTTCATTGGCATTTTCCCCTGCCAGAGAAAAGGCTATCAAATGACATCGATTGTATAAATATTTGTCTTCTATGAGATTGTCATATCTGACAGTATGCCAGCCGGAGGGTCTCACATCTCGAATACTCTCCCTCTCTTGAGTAGGCATAATCTCCGGTCGTATAAGAGCAAAGGCCCTACCGCATCTTCCCAATCTATCCAATGGGCTGTATTCTTCAAAGGGTCCTCTTTTGAAATCTTCCTCTGTAAATTGCGGCATGTTACCATTAATCTCACTGTATTCCTTTCCGGTATATTGGGGAATACTCATAGCCTCAAGGTATGCATCACCGTAATTAATCCCATGTTGCCTCAGAAGCAATAGCCCACCAAGGGAAATTAGGGCTATTATCAATAGTGTTGTTAAAAATCGTTTCATGTAAAGTTCCTTCTTCCACACACATTATATAATACGAGCTGCTAAAAAAACAGTACATAATGCACCGGTAAAGCCAATGGAAAGAGTATTTATTTTCCTTCGCCTTCTTTTCCTATATGCTGCCCCAACTGATCTATGCTACAGAATTGATATCCCTGCTCTTTCCAGCCTTTAATCAGCTCCTCCATAATTTCCCCATTAGTCTTGGAGGTACTGTGAAGAAGAACAATGGCTCCGGGATGAATACGCTTGTTAAGAATATTTAGCGCTTCTTCCCTCGTAGGTTGATCGTTTTCATACCAATCCACATAGGCAAGACTCCAAAAAACCGTGGTGTATCCCAGCTCATGTGCCATCTTCAGATTGCTTTCACTATACTTACCCTGAGGAGGTCTATAGAACTTTTTCATTTCCTTTCCGGTAACATCCTTATATACACTTTCCAGCTCCTGAAGTTCTCTCTGAAAATCACCCTTGTCTGAAATCACTGCCATGTCCGGATGATGCATAGTGTGATTTGCCACCGTATGCCCTTCCCCTTCCATTCTTTTTACAATCTCGGGGTTATCTTCTATATAATTTCCCACCAGAAAAAAGGCCGCAGGAACTTTTTCTTTTTTCAACACATCCAAAATCTTTTCGGTGTATCCGTTTTCATAACCTGCATCAAAAGTAAGATATATTCTTTTTTCACCATCTCTCTCATCTATGTAATAACCGTTATACTTTTTCAGATATTGGGCTGTAGCATTGGCAATCGGCGCCATTCCCTCCTGCTGAAACGATAACCCCCAGTTACACTCTGCTGATGCTCCCACATCTAAAACTTCTGCTCTCCCTTTATCCGTGCTCACATCTCCTGCAGCAGGTTTGCCGCTTCCTCCTATTCCACCCAGAAGTAGTGCCGTCACACCTACTACAACGAAAGTCACTGCCGCAAAAGAAAGATATAATCTTTTTTTCATAAAAATCACCTCACAGAAGTTTATGAGGTGAATGTGATTTTTATTAGTGTTATTGCCGTTGATAGTTTTAATACTTTTGAATCTTACCTATTACAGAATCAAAAAGCAATGTGCCTGCACCTGTAATTATTGCAGAAATCAAAAGCAGTGTTTTCGCCCCGCTAATGTCAAGTATGAATCCACCTGACAAGCTGGCAAATACTGTGGACACTGTCACCACTGAAGTATAAAGAGACTGACCCTTGACCGCTTCCCCTTTGGCCATAATTTCATCAATAAAACAAACTATTGCCGGCAAGAAGATGGCGAAAGACACCAGCTGGAACAGTTGGGCTACCACTATCATGGCAACGCTTGAAGACATATATACCCATACTACCTTCAAGGTGAAACACAAGGCCGCAAATTTCAAAAGACTTTGGCATGAAAACCGCTGCCTTATTTTATCAAAGAGAAAGAGTGACGGAATTTCAAGGAATGCCATTACAGAAAATATTCTCCCCATATCTTCACTGTCTCCGCCTACATTTTCAACAATCTGCAACATGAAATTATTGAATATGGCGTTACTGAAAAATATCCCCGCTATTCCTACATTGGCTATAATGAAAAGCTTATTTCGTCTGACAAATTCCCAAAGATTTATCTCTTCGCCCTTTTCTTCTAATGGAATGTATTCTTTTTCTTTTCCTTGGCAAGCCTTCCTAAAATGTCTCTGGGCCAACCACAGTGATACCAAAAGCAGTACCATGGTAAGTTCTCCCGTTAACGGTAAAATAACGGTTCCCAAGTTTTCCACAAGTGTTCCCAAAAATGCACAAAGCACTGCATAGGCAAGGGAACCCATGCTTCGTGCCACACCAAAGCTTACACGATATCCGCTTTCCTCCAGCTTAAATGCCATTGAATTAAACAAGGGCTGAAGAACTGTTACCCAGGCAACCATCAGTACAAATACCACTGACAATGAAACCGAGGCTCCCTTCAAAGTGAAGGTCAACGCCGTAAGCACCATAAGTATAACCGTTATTACTTGAGTAACACCTATAAGAGATATTCTCTTTGAGCGGTCTGATAAGTCAGCAACCAATGGCTGCACAAAAACTGCCACAACATTAGCCACTGCCAAAATTATTCCTATGTCCGAGTTGCTGTAACCTCTGTCCAGCAAAAAAGCAGATGCAAAGCTGCATATCACAGCATACATCATCCAATATGTACCGTGGACACAGGAATATTCTAGGTTCAAAAGTCTTTTCATACCCGATTCCCCAAAAAAATGCAAGGTCCATAAGAACCTTGCATTTATTTTCTATTGATATAGTTTAGATAAATTTCTGCATATATTTTAAAGTTCTTACCATCTGTGAAACATAGCTGTTTTCATTGTCATACCATGCAACAACTCTTACTTCATAAATGTTTGTTCCGCATTTTTCCGCCAAAGTCTGGGTTGCATCGAAGAGTGAGCCGTATTCCATGCCTATGATATCACTGGATACCAGTTCTTCTTCTGTATAGCCAAAGGCTTCATTGGCAGCAGCTTTCATTGCCTCATTGATGCCTTCCACGCTTACCGTATCCGTCTCATCTTTAAGTGTAGCATCCAATATGGTGATTGAACCTGTCGGAACAGGCACCCTCTGAGCAGATCCTATGAGTTTTCCGTCAAGCTCCGGTATAACAAGGCCTATTGCCTTGGCTGCCCCTGTGCTGTTAGGAACGATATTGATGGCACCGGCTCTTGCTCTTCTCAAATCTCCCTTTCTATGAGGACCATCCAAAATCATCTGATCTCCCGTATATGCATGAATTGTTGTCATAAATCCTGTACGTACCTCACGGTAATCATTGAGAACTTTAGCCATAGGTGCAAGACAGTTGGTGGTACACGATGCTGCTGAAATGATATGGTCGTCTGCAGTGAGTTTTTGGTGGTTCGTTCCGTACACTATTGTAGGCAAATCCTCTCCTGCAGGTGCTGAAATTACAACTTTCTTTGCTCCCGCATCTATATGGGCCTGTGACTTTGCCTTTGAGGTAAAGAAACCTGTACATTCAAGAACGATGTCCACGCCCATCTCCTTCCAAGGCAGTTTTGCCGGTTCGCTCTGGGACAGGACAGCAATTCTCCTTCCGTCTACAGTAATTGATGTGTCATCATAAGTTACAGTATGTCCCTTGTAGCTTCCCTGCACGCTGTCATATTTCAACAGGTGTGCCAACATCTTAGGCTCAGTCAAATCGTTTATTGCCACTACTTCCATAGAATCATCTGCAAAAATCTGTCTGAAAGCCAGTCTTCCTATTCTACCGAATCCGTTTATTGCTATTTTAACCATAACATTACCTCCTTTTTCAACTACCTATAAGTATACCACGCATTTGTCCGAAAGTCATCAAAAGTGTAAAATCTCTTTTGCTTTGCCTAGTGTTTTCTATTTTATGCTATTAATGGCAGGGTTATCTATAACATCTCCATCCTCTGAGAATCTGGACCCGTGGCAAGGACAGTCCCAAGTTTTTTCATTAGGGTTCCATACGAGCTTGCACCCCATATGTGGGCACCTTGGCCTCCCAAACAGACCTTTTATCAATCCTGCAGTGCTTTGGCCGGCATCCACAATGAAATTACCTATAGCCGCCTTAAAGTTAATTCTTTGGGGTGTAAAAACTTTCACATAAGGGTTTTCTCTTCCGCATATCATATCGCTTATAATCATAGCGGCAACCATGGAGGTTGTCATTCCCCATTTTTGAAACCCGGTAGCCACATACAGATGAGGTGTCAACAGAGAATATTTCCCTATAAAAGGAATCCCGTCGTGAGGTATACAGTCTTGTGCTGACCACCATGCTTCCTCCTTGTATCCGGAGAAATATTCTTTAGCTATCTTTCTAAGGAAGTCGTAACCTGTTTCTTTTTTGTTTTTCCCCGTTCTGTGACCACCAAGTCGGAGGCCAAGCGGTCTTAGGAAG
>JAZNUK010000041.1:0-11121 GCA_045592265.1 Candidatus Fimisoma sp.
CCATGGAGTGTAGAGGAAGAGACCTTGTTACGGGACTTCCAAAGAGCGTTGACGTAACCTCTGAAGAAATGATGGAAGCTTTAGAAGAACCGCTGACAATAATCTGTGAAGCTGTACACAATGTTCTTGAAAGAACACCGCCTGAATTATCTGCCGACATTAGTAACTCGGGTATTGTAATAACAGGAGGAGGAGCACTTCTTCACGGAATCGATAAGAGAATAGAAGACAGAACAGGAATAAAAGTTATCATAGCCGATGACCCTAAGTCATGTGTTGCCATAGGAACAGGGCAGGCGTTAAACAATCTGGATGTGTTGGAATCAAATTCCCTCAACAGAAGAGCACCTTATCTGTAATAAAAACAGGGTGTCCCACAAGGTCATTTTCCAAAGGACTTAAGGGACACCTTTTTTACATACGCCAAGTTAAAGAAGTGTTAGATTGGCAGAGGGATTAAAATTAAAGACGAAAGGATACGAACATGAAATTAGAGCTTATTGCAACGGCTACTTTTGGCCTGGAAGCACCGGTGAAAAGGGAAATAGAAGCCTTGGGATATAAGATTTTGAAATCGGAAGACGGAAAAATTACATTTCAAGGAGATGAAAGAGCCTTGGTGAAAGCAAATCTCTGGTTGCGGTGTGCAGACAGAGTGCAGATTAAAATGGCTGAATTTCAGGCGTTGGAATTTGAAGACCTTTTTCAGCAAGTCAAAGCAATACCATGGGAAGAGTGGATTCCGCCCGATGGCAAATTTATAGTAAACGGATCCTCAGTCAAGTCAAAGCTTTCCAGCGTTCCTGCTTGCCAGTCAGTAGCGGAGAAAGCCATTGTTGAAAGATTGAGGGAAATATATGGGATAGAGTATTTCCAAAAGACGGGCGCCTTATATGACATAAAAGTAGCAATACTAAAAGATAGGGTGACGGTTACACTGGACACTACAGGCCCGGGGCTTCATAAAAGGGGATACAGACAAAATGCAGTAATCGCCCCTATCAAGGAAACCTTGGCAGCAGCCATGATACAGCTATCATTTTGGAGAACGGGAAGAGTACTTGTAGATCCATGTTGCGGTTCGGGAACCATTCCCATTGAAGCAGCTTTGATAGCCAGGAACATGGCGCCCGGACTCAACAGAAAATTTGCGGCAGAAGATTGGGAAGCCGTGCCGCAGAAGCTTTGGAAGGAAGAAAGAAAAAAGGCCTTCGAGGCGATAGACTGGGATGCTTCTCTTGAAATTTACGGGTACGACATAGATAAAAGAGCTATAGCTGCCGCCAAAGAGAATGCTGCAGAGGCAGGGGTAGAAGAAGATATTACCTTTATATACGGCGATGGAGGCAAGCTTAAATCCATGGGAAAAGAAGGGGGAATTATCATCACCAATCCGCCCTATGGTCAGCGAATAGGAGAGCAAGAAGAGATGGACAAACTATATGAGGATTTTGCTCTTTTTCTGCAGGGTAACCCTACCTGGTCCATGTTTGCCATAACTCCTGACAAAACCGCCGAAGAAAAGATTTTCCACAGGCCTGCCGACAGAAGAAGAAAGCTGTATAACGGCAGAATGGAAGTATGTTATTACCAATATCACGGCAAGAAGCCTGAGGTAAAAGACAATGGACATAAAGATAGATAAAGAACTGAAAACTCCTATATATATGCAGGTTTCATCGGAAATAAAGGGACAGATTATGTCCGGAAATATTTCTGCTGGTAGCATATTGCCTTCCGAGAGAGCCTTGGCAAAGATGCTCAATATCCACCGCAATACCATCACCAGAGCGTATAACGACCTAAAGGATGAGGGGGTTATAGAATCCAATCAAGGTGTAGGCTATAAAGTGGTGTCCGTGGAGGAAAAAGAAGAAGTTGGTAAAAAGAAAAAAGGTAAAGTAAATTGGGCAGATCGAATCAAAGATGAGTATCTGGACCTTACAGTGACTTTCGATGATCTTTTTCAGCGTTTCAGCAGGGAGGATAAGATTTCCATGGGAAGCGGCATTGCTGCCAGGGGAATATATGATAAGGAAAAACTGGCGGGAAGAATTGCAAAGATTGTTACGGAGCAAGGTAAAAAACAGTATTTTTACAGTCCTTATCAAGGAGACGAACACTTAAGGAAGCAGATTGTGTCATATCTGAGCACAAAGGGGATAAAGGCAACTACGGGGCAGATTCAGATTCTCAGTGAGACTAATCAAGCACTGGACTTTCTCGTTACATTACTCATAAAGCCCGGTGACGTGGTTATAACGGAGGAGCCGGTGTCTCCCGATACATACAGAACCATGGAACTGGCGGGAGCCAAGGTCATTACAATACCTTTAGATGAAGAGGGCGTAAAGTGCGAATACCTGCAGGAAATAATCGAAAGATGGAAGCCCAAATTGATTTGCCTCAACTCATGTTTCCATGACCCAACAACTAAAAGCACCTCGCCGGAGAGAAAAAAGAAAATTTTGGAACTTTCCGGACAGTACAGAATTCCCATTATAGAATGTGACGAAGCATCAGAGTTATACTATGATGGCGAGGGAGCAATTCCTATGAAGGTCTTTGATACTCTTGATAATGTAGTTTACATTTACTCTTTTTCACTGACCTTTGTACCGGGGCTCAGCCTGGCTTTTATTGTCGCTGATAAAGAATTGATACAGAGATTAAGCTATCTTGTATCCGTCAGGTTGGTGGCTACAGATTGGCTTGCCCAGCGATTAGTTGCAGATTATCTGGAAGAGGGTGTTTATTACCGTAAGCTTTCAGAGTACCGCAGTGTATATAAAGCACGAAGAGATGTAGTTTGCAATAGGTTGGAGCAGATGAGCAAGTTAGGCATAGCTTTTGATGTACCAAAAGGTGGAATATATGTGTGGTGCAAGTTACCATCAGGAATAGATAGCAAGGAGCTTATTGCAAACGCTTATAGTAACGGGCTAAGCCTTTTGCCCGGATATGTGTTTTACCCTTCAAAGTCAGGGGGAAGGGATCATATTAGAATAAACTACTCTTACGAAACAGAAGAAAGATTGATAAAAGGATTAGATATTCTTGAAAAAACCATATTGGAACTACAAGAATTTTAAACAGAATAAGCCCATTTCTTTATGAGTACCTGAATTACCCCCGCTACGGGGACTGCCAATAACATACCGACAATGCCGCCAAAATGCCCCGCCACAGTGACAGATATGAGTACAAAAACGGGGTGGAGGCCGATGGATGTTCCAACAACCTTAGGGTAGATATAGTTGCTGTCAAGTTGTTGGATAATGAAGAGAGTAATACCAACCAGAAGTGCTTTTACAATACCTCCGGAAAAAAGGGACAGCAAAACTGCCGGTAGCATTCCAAGGAATGGTCCAAAGTAGGGAATTATGTTAAGGAGACCACCTATAATCCCCAAAATCACCGCAAACCGCACTTTTAAAACAGAAAGCATAATAGAGGTAAGGAGGGCAACAATGATACTATCTATCATTGCCCCTTTAATAAAAGTAGTAATAATTTGATGAATTTGGCCAAGGGTTTCATTGATTTCTCCATGAATTCGCTGGCGGAAAATCAAAGATAAAAACTTCTGCCACAGGGTAAGGAAAAATTCTTTATCTTTGACCAGATAAATGCTGGCAACGACCCCTATGAAAAAGTTTACGATATCACCCACAAAACTTCCAAGGGCCTTCATCATTTTTTCAAGGGAAAATTTATCCTCAAGCCATTGAGTGATGAGAGCGGAGGGGTTGAAGTCGCTTTGAACCGCGCCGGCAGGTATATATTTGTTTAAAAAAGCTATTGCATCGTCAAAAAATCCTTGAAAATATTCATAGACCTTTTCACCGGTAGCGTATAATCCGTCAGAAGGAATTGCGCCGGTAATAAGGATTATGAAGGCGAAGATGATTAAAGACAGTAGAAGCAATATGACCAGGTAAGTAAGGAGTATGGATGGCACTCGTCCTTTAGGGCTTTGAGCGGAAAGTAGCTCTCCCTCCTGTTTGAAAAGTTTTGAACGCAGCCATTCTGCAGGACCATTGATGAGATACGCAAGGATCAGACCAATCAGAACAGGGGAAAAAAGCTGCAAGACAGTCCATATAAGTTGCCATATGCTTCTAAAAAGATCTACCAATAAATTCTCCATATTGCTCATTCCTCCAAAGAATAGTATGATATAAAACAAAGAAATTTATGAGAAGGTAAGCCCATGAAAAGATGTGAATTGCTGGTTCCGGCAGGGGGAGAAAAACAATTTATATCAGCTGTTGAGAATGGTGCCGATGCAATATATGTAGGCGGCAAATTTTTTAATGCACGAATGAATGCTGACAATTTCTCCCATGAGACGCTGGAAAAAGCAATAGATTACGGTCATGTCAGAGACGTTAAAACCTACATAACCATGAATACGCTCATGACTGATGAGGATTTACCTGTTGCATACAAAGAGGCAGAAAAATATTATAAGATGGGTGCAGACGCCCTGATAATACAAGACCTTGGATTTGGAAAGGTCATTAAAGAAAACTTGCCGGATTTTCCGATACACCTGTCGACCCAGGCAGGAGTCTATGATTCAAAAGGTGTAGAAGCGGCGGCTAAGTTAGGATATGAAAGAGTGGTTCTTGCCAGGGAATTGTCTTTGGAAGAAATAAAGGAAGCCGTTGCAACCGGAGTTGAAATCGAAGTTTTTGTCCACGGGGCACTATGTATATGTTATTCAGGTCAATGTCAACTAAGCCGATATATAGGTGGAAGGTCGGGAAATAAGGGAGGCTGTGCTCAACCTTGCCGTCTCCCATATAAAGGAGCAACAGGTCAACCGTATCCTTTGAGCCCCAAGGATTTGTGTTTAATTGAAGAAGCAGGAAAACTGGCAGAAATCGGCGTGTCATCGTTAAAAATAGAAGGACGAATGAAGTCGCCGGAATATGTAGCTACAGTTACGTCCATATACAGAAAATACTTGGATTTGTGGTACCGAAACGGGCAGTATCGGGTAGCAGCAGAAGATATGGAGGAGCTGACACAGATTTTCAATCGGGGTGGATTCTCCAAAGGGTATTTTTACAACGATCCGGGACAACTTCTCATGTCATCGGACTTTTCTAAAAACGGCGGAATTTATGTTGGAACCGTAGCATCAGACAGCTGGGGGTCACTGGTAGAGATAGATGCTGAAAAACAAGTAAAAAAAGGCGATTATGTTGAGATAAGAAGCAAAGAACCTATCGGTGCCCTTATTACCTATAGGGAAGAACTGAAAGACGGAAGATTGCGTATTGGCGATATAAAGGTCCCCGTTTTCAGAGGAGATCGGGTGTACAAACTTACTTCCGGTGAACTTATGGAGAAAGCAAGAAAAACCTTTGATAAAAAGGATTTTCAGGGAGGGGTAAATCTTAAAAAAATACCTGTATGCATGCGGGTTGTTGTCAATCCGTCAAAAACCTTCTCTGTAGAGGGATGGTGCAGAAATTCTGATGGAATCGGATTTAAGGCGGTCTATAAAGGCAAACCGCCACAGGAAGCGACAGGAGAAATAGGTTGCTCAGATAGACTCAAAGTGCAGCTATCTAAAACGGGGAACACTCCGTTTTTCATAGATGATATAGTGGTAAAAGAGGTCTCTAAGGCATTTGTACCCGTGTCGGAGATAAATGCTGCAAGAAGAGAGGTGTTGAAACTACTGGAAGATAGTATCAAGGCATCGTACAAGCGAAATATTGCTTGCCATGCTCTTATGGCGGAGAATCCGGAAAGCCTTACTGCAGAGGGAAAAACCGGGGCTTCAACTGTGGAACTGTATTTTTACAGTGGCAGGGAATTTGAAAGTTGCGACAAAAATCAGCTTTTTAAAAAGTGTTTAGAGGCTACAGAGGAGGCTGCTAATATTAGAGTTCTGCTTCCTTTGAGAGACTATTTGAAGATGGCAGATTCTGAAGAAAACCTTATGTTTGGCCACGTCACCGACATAATTCCATATATACCACCAATGAATAAAGGTGATTCAGACAGGTGGATTGAGAAAAACCTGGACCACATAGTAAAAATATTGAAGAAAAGAAACAGCGGTATATATGTGGGAAACTTGAAATGGATAATGCCATTTAGTCTTGCCGGCATTTCTGTTTTTGGAGATGCAGGTCTTAATATAACCAATGGAGAAAGCAAAAAAGCTTATGGAACGTTGGGAATGGGAAAGAGTATTTCTTCTTTGGAAACCATGGAGAAGGGTTTTGGCCCATATCCTTTGATGATCAGTGAACATTACTTTAACTTTGATCATATAACTGACAGAAAAGGCGTAGTTTTTACTGCGTCGTTTAACGAAGATAATCACAAATCTATTTTGACAAGTAAGGATGAAATGGTGGATTGGACCAAGGTGAAAAATCTTTGGGAAAAAGGACAAAAACATGTTCGACTTTATGTGAAAAACGGCAATTTCTAATTGCTGTTTTTTCTTGAAAAATAGAGGAGTATGACGATTTTATATGTATTGAAAAAAGAACAAAAAAAGAAGTGAAAATGTTTGACATAACACGAAGTGGAGTATAATATATAATGTGGATGAGTGCTGTGAAAGGCACTCAAAACGACGTATTAATTTTTTGTATACAATATACAATCAGGGAGGATATAAAGAAATGAGAAAAGAATGGGAAGGTTTTATTCAAGGCAACTGGACAGATGTTATTGATGTAGAGGACTTTATTCGCTTGAACTATAAGCCTTATGATGGAGATGCAAGTTTCCTTGCAGGAGCAACAGAAAGAACTAAGGAATGTTTCGACAGAGTTCAAGAACTGTTAGTTGCAGAAAGAAAAGCGGGCGGTACTTTAAAGGTAGATGCCAGCAGAATAATGAGAATCAATGCTTTTGGACCGGGATATATTGTACCGGGCAAAGATATTATCGTAGGGTTACAGACTGATGAGCCATTGAAGAGAGGTATTTGTCCATTTGGCGGTATCAAGATGGTTAGAGAAGAAGTAGCAGAATACGGCGAAAAACTTCCTGAAGAAATAGATAGAATGTTTGACTACATAACCACTCATAATGATGGTGTATTCAAGGCATACTCAAAAGAAATGAAGCAGGTTAGACACCTTGGCTTTATCACAGGACTGCCTGATGCTTACGGTAGAGGAAGAATCATAGGAGACTACAGAAGAGCTGCACTTTACGGAATTGATTATCTCATCGAAGAAAAGCAAAAAGACCATGAGCTCATAGCATCAAGACCTATTATGAATGAAGAAAATATAAGGACTGCCGAAGAAATCTTCAACCAAATCAGATCACTTAAAGAAATTAAGAAAATGGCTGAGGGATACGGTTTTGATATCTCCGGACCTGCCAAAGATGTTAAGGAAGCTATTCAGTGGACATATTTTGCTTACCTTGCCGGCATCAAGGAAGAAAACGGTGCGGCAATGTCAATAGGAAGAACTTCAACCTTTATCGACATATATGCTGAAAGAGACCTTGCCAACGGCACATATACGGAAGAACAGATTCAGGAATTCATTGATGACTATATCCTCAAGTTGAGAGTGGCAAGACATTTGAGAACCAACGAGTACAATGAGCTTTTCGGTGGGGACCCAATGTGGATAACTGAAGGTATAGGTGGTGTTGGTATGGACGGAAGACACAAGGTTACCAAGAACTCCTTCAGATTCCTCCAGACCCTTTACAACTTGGGACCTGCACCGGAACCAAATCTTACTGTTCTTTGGTCAAAGGATTTACCGGAAGGATTCAAAAAATTCTGTGCACAGGTTTCCATCGACACTGACTCTGTTCAGTACGAAAACGATGACAAGATGAGACCTACATACGGAGAAGATTATTCAATCGCATGCTGCGTTTCCGCAATACAGATGGGACAGCAGATCCAATTCTTCGGAGCAAGATGCAACCTTGCAAAGATTCTTCTCTTAGGTCTTAACGGCGGTATCGACGAAAGAACAGGGGAACACGTAGGTCCTCAAATGGAATCCGTTGGCGATGGCCCGATTGACTACGACGATGCATGGAAGAGATTTAACATATACTTAGAATGGCTCTGCGCACTGTACGTAAATATCATGAACATAATTCACTTCATGCATGACAAGTACGATTACGAAAGTGCCCAGATGGCATTCCTCAATTCAGAGCTGAAGAGACTTATGGCATTTGGTGTTGCCGGATTCTCCGTAGCGGCAGACTCCCTGTCAGCTATCAAATATGCTAAGGTATATCCTATTAGAGATGAAAACGGGGTTATCGTTGACTTTAGAACTGAAGGAGACTTCCCTAAGTACGGAAATGATGATGACAGAGTAGACGAAATTGCAGTTAAGATTTCCGAAAGAACTATAGAAGAACTTAGAAAACATCCGACATACAGAAATTCAGTTCATACATTATCAGTATTGACCATAACTTCAAACGTAATGTACGGCAAGAAGACAGGAAATACTCCGGACGGAAGAAGAGCAGGAACTCCGTTTGCACCGGGAGCTAATCCAATGCATGAAAGAGATAGTCACGGAGCAATTGCATCCCTTAACTCTGTATCAAAGATTGACTGGGATACTTGTCAAGATGGTATTTCAAACACCTTCTCAATCACCCCTGAAGCTTTAGGTAAAGAAAGAGAAGATCGTATCAACACGCTGGTTGGATTGTTAAACGGATACTTTGAAAGAGGGGCTCACCATTTGAATGTAAACGTGCTTAATAGAGCACTTCTGGAAGATGCCTATGAAAATCCTGAAAAATATCCTAACCTTACCGTTAGAGTATCAGGTTATGCTGTAAGGTTCAACGCACTTTCCAAAAACCACCAGAAGGAAGTAATTGCGAGAACTTTCCACAGCCATGTGTAAACAACACAGTGGGTCATATATTAAAGAAGAGAAAGACTTTTACGCGAGGTGCTCAAAGTGGGCACCTCGTATGTTAGTTTAATGGCAATTGGGCGAATAAAAACATTTTTAAGCAACGGGGAGGAAGTAATATGATAAACGATGTGATAGGAAGATTACATTCCATAGAGACTTTCGGTGCTGTTGATGGACCGGGCATCCGCACTGTATTTTTCATGCAAGGTTGTCCTGCCAGATGCCTCTATTGTCACAACCCTGATTCCTGGGAAATGAATGGAGGAAGAGATATTCAGATAAGCGAGGTGGTCCATTGGGCAGAGAGAGGGAAACCGTACTATGGTGCTAACGGAGGAGTCACCTTTTCAGGAGGCGAACCGCTCATGCAGGGTGAATTCCTTGCAGAAGCGATAAAAGCCCTTAAGGAAGTTGGTATAAGGTCTGCCATTGATACCAGCGGAACATATATTGATGGGTTCTCCGAAAGAGCAATAAAAGAGGCAGATCTTATACTTTTAGATGTAAAACATCCTTTATCTGATAGGTTTGAAGTTATTACCGGGAAAAAACAAGACACCCTATTTGAAATAATGGATATAATAAACCGGAACGAAAAGCATGTATGGGTGAGAAATGTGGTGGTACCCGATATAAATGATACTATAGAAGATATAGAGTTGTTAAATGCCTTCATCTGCGGAATAAAGCATGTAGATAAGGTGGAATTGCTTGGTTACCACACAATGGCAGTAGATAAATATGCAAAGCTTGGGAAAACTTACAGATTGAAAGGTGTGCCGCCTATGGACGGGGAAAAGCTCATGGAACTTAGAAAAAGAGTCGTATTGCCTGTCGATGCAGTCAGTCAAGTATCCCTGGGAAAGTAGAAAAGAATATGTTGTAAATGCTGAATGGATATTGAAAATTTTATCCTGTAACTCCAAAGTTTTTTGTTTAACGAATTGTGCACAAGTAAAAGACCTCGGATTCACCGAGGTCTTTTGTTTATGTTTTATTTACCGTTTTACAATTAAGCTTCCATAGCCTTCAGAGCAGCTGCCTTTTCAGCTTCTCTAGCTTCTAAGATTCTCTGATATTCTTCGTCAGTCATCTTAGTCATGGAAATTCCTGTGAATCCGTAGAAGATTGATACTAACGGATTGAACCAGTTAAGGATTGCATAAGGAGCATATCCGCCTGCACCCCACTGTGGGCACTGCAGGAAGTTTGCCATTGTAGCACCACAAGTGTTCCATGGAATGAAGTTTGAAGTGATTGTACCGGAGTCTTCCAGACATCTTGACAGGTTCTTTGGAGCCAGTCTCATGTCTTCGAAAGCTTCCTTATACATTCTTCCAGGGAGAATGATTGCTAAGTACTGGTCGGAGCAGAGAACGTTTACGATGAGGCAGGTTAAAATTGTGATGAGAACTAATCCGCCTCTTGTTCCTCTTGCTAACTTCAGTAATGCGTGGGCGAGTGTACCCATAACACCTGAACAGTCAACGATACCACCAAATACCATTGCGCAAAGGATTAAGGAAATTGTCCACATCATACCCTGCATACCATCGTGAGATAACAGACCTGCTAATTCACCTATAACATCACTTGCGCCTTCAGGAGCTTCAGTTTGCCAACCATAGTTGAGAATACCAGGAACGTGAACTAAATTTTCTGTGCTCTGCATTGCGATGAAAGGAACACCGAGAACCACACCACCAAGTAGTGAAGGAAGTGCAGGTAACTTCAGAGCAACTGCTACGATTACGAACACAGGTGGGATTAAGTACAGAATACCAACATTAAAGTTATCGCTGATGAAAGTAAGAATTTCATCAATTGTGCTAGTATCAGCAGAACCACCACTGTGAGTAAATCCGAGAATTAAGTAAACAACCAAAGCAACCAACAATGACGGACCTGTTGTCCATATCATGTGCTTGATGTGGTCAAACAGAGTTGAACCAGCTACTGCAGGAGCTAAGTTAGTTGTATCGGATAATGGGGACATCTTGTCTCCAAAGTAAGCACCGGATACAACAGCGCCAGCTGTCATTGCAACCGGGAATCCTAATGCAGTACCAACACCGATAAGAGCAACACCCATTGAACCGGCAGTTGACCAGGATGAACCTGTAGCTAAGGATACGATTGAACATAACAGACAAGCAGTGAATAAGAAGATGCTAGGAGCGATAACCTTGATACCATAGTACATCATTGAAGGTACTAC
>JAZNUK010000042.1:0-2526 GCA_045592265.1 Candidatus Fimisoma sp.
TTCAAACGAGGATTTTTGGTGACCCATCGGCGATTCGAACGCCGGACACCTTGATTAAAAGTCAAGTGCTCTGCCGACTGTGCTAATGGGTCATATAATGGCTGGGCTGGCTGGACTCGAACCAACGAAATGCCAGAATCAAAATCTGGTGCCTTACCGACTTGGCGACAGCCCAATGATGGGGTGGATAGACGGATTCGAACCGTCGGCCTCTAGAGCCACAATCTAGCGCTCTAACCAACTGAGCTATACCCACCATAGATGTTCTGGCGCGCCTGAAGAGATTCGCACTCCTGCCCTACTGCTTAGAAGGCAGTTCCTCTATCCAACTGAGCTACAGGCGCATGTTCAATATTCCATGCACTGCAATGGAGCGGGTGATGGGAATCGAACCCACACAATCAGCTTGGAAGGCTGAGATTCTACCATTGAACTACACCCGCATATTGCACCGTTCGATTCAAGCGAACTATGGTGTTCTCACACGGCTCTTACTATTATAAAGGCAAAGTTCCCTTTTGTCAAGAGATTTTTGGAAAAAATTTTAATATTTTTAGTTTTGCCCTTTTTTCTCCGTATTATCAATGTATATTTTTCCCGCTTTTGCCAATACTATTCACGAAAGGGTGAGATGATTATGGCAAAACTAAAAAAACTGCTTACCAACAAATTCTTCTATGCTATGTTGGGTATTGCAGCGGCTGTTATTGCAGTAAGCGGTTATATGGGAAGAATTAATGATTATAATGAAGTTTTAGAACAGTACTCCGAACTTCCGCTTATTGAAGATGCAGAGCCGGTATATTATAATGAAGAAACCTACGAGGAGCCACAGTCTGTACCAGACGAAGAAGTAGTGGAAACTGCAAAGGTTGTGCCTCTTGAGATAGTGCTGCCCTTAGAGGGAGATATTATTGAAGAGTTTTCAAAGGGCCAGTTGGTGTATAACAGAACCCTTGGGGACTGGCGTACTCATAACGGCGTTGACATTGCGGCAGAGCCGGGCACTCCTGTAAAGGCAGCGGCGGAGGGAGTGGTAACAAAGGTGGGAAATGACGGTCTTTACGGTTTTTGCATAACCATAGACCACGGTGGTTTCCTGACCAAATATTGCGGTCTGCAGGAAAGTGACATTATTAATATAGAACAAAAGGTAGAAGAGGGAGAAGTTATAGGCGGAGTAGGTACAACTGCTCAGTTTGAAGTGGCAGAAGTCCCTCATTTGCATTTTGAACTTTATAAGGACGGACAACATATTGACCCACTTTCGTATATAATTAATTAGTTCTTGTAAATTTTTCGCCTCTGTGATAAAATATTGCGGAGGTGAAAAATATGAACGAGTTTCAGATATACACGGACAAACTGTTGGAGTGGAACGAAAAAATAAATCTAACTGCAATTACCAATCCTGAAGAAATACAGGTAAAACATTTTGAAGACAGCCTTACCTGTTTGAAAACAGGGTACATTAAAGACAGTGATTTTGTTGTTGACGTGGGTACAGGGGCAGGTTTCCCGGGGCTTCCTCTTAAGATTGCCAATAAAAGTTTACGGCTTACTCTTATGGACAGCCTTAACAAGCGTCTTATGTTTCTGGCAGACTTAACCCGTGAACTTGATTTGAATGTAAATATTGTTCATATAAGGGCGGAAGACGCAGGAAAAGATATGGCGTACAGAGAAAAGTATGACGTGGCGGTTTCGAGAGCCGTTGCAAATTTAAGAACTCTTTGCGAGTACTGCCTTCCCCTTGTAAAACCGGGTGGATACTTTCTTGCTATGAAAGGCAAAGACTGTCAGGAGGAAATTGACAACGCCAAAGATTTGATTGAAACATTGGGCGGTAAAATAGAAGAAGTGCAATTGCATACGCTAAGCGACAAGGAAATAACTCATAGTATTATTATAATAAAGAAAGCACAGCGTACACCCAACAAATATCCGAGATCAGGCAAAAAAGTAGGTCAATAAAAATTTTTTAAAAAAATTAAAAAAAGTTGTTGACATATCCGTTTTGCTGTGATATACTAAGTAGGCTGTCGTTGAGACAGACCACATAAAAAATTCAAAAAAGGTATTGACATCTTGGTAAAACATGTGGTATAATGTAAATCCACCCCAAAAAGTGGGAATGGAAACTTGAAGTTTGAAAAGTGAATAGCGAAGAGAAAAAGGTGTACAAGAAGTACAACCAAGTTCTCGTCAATTACAAGAGTTGTTTATACTCAAAAAACGAAGAAACGAATTGAGCTAAGAGAATGCTCGATTAAATATTTAATCGAGAGTTTGATCCTGGCTCAGGACGAACGCTGGCGGCATGCCTAACACATGCAAGTCGAACGGAGCCAATCGAAAGCTTGCTTTTGAGAACGCTTAGTGGCGGACGGGTGAGTAACGCGTGAGTAACCTGCCTCTCAGAGTGGAATAACATTCCGAAAGGAATGCTAATACCGCATGAAGTTGCACCAAGGCATCTTGGAGCAACCAAAGATTTTATCGCTGAGAGATGGACTCGCGTCTGAT
>JAZNUK010000043.1:0-33052 GCA_045592265.1 Candidatus Fimisoma sp.
GACTTAAGGAGCTCAGGGGCAAGAAGAGAGAGCTTGAACTTGCTATCCGCAAAGAACAGAAAGCAAAGAAGGAAGAGATCAAGAAACAGTATGGCATTATGCTGACACCTAAGTTTGACATTACTGTTTCCAAAAATAATCCTGAGATTGAGAAGATAAAATCCATCCAAGAGCTGGAAATGGTGGATCAGGATCATATGTCAGCAACCTTCATGCTCAAGGCTAACGATGTAATATTCGGCCATATGAGAGAAATGGATGTGTTGTACGGCCTGATTGAAGAAGAAGAGGAGAGAGTCAGGAGACAAATTTCAATTGAGATTTCCAAACACTCGGAAGTTTTGCTTAGCAACTGTGAACGCATGGGTGCTTTGGATTTGACCCTTGGGAAGGCTCTTTTCGCAGTTAAGCATAACTGCATCAAACCGGAGATAGTTGACGAACACATGATAAGGATTGTAGATGGCAGGAATCTTCAGGTGGAGGCCATTCTCAAATCTAAGGGCAAGACTTATTGTCCTGTTTCCATTGAATTACATGACGGGGTTACTTGTATTACAGGTGCCAACATGGGAGGAAAAACAATTTCCCTTAAGCTTTGCGGACAAACAGCGATTCTTACCCAGTATGGTTTCTTCGTGGGAGCAAAGGAAGCTAAAGTCGGTCTGTCAAACTACATGCAAATTCTTATAGGTGACAGTCAGTCTGTTGAAAGAGGCCTTTCCAGTTTTGGAAGTGAAATGGAGGAATTGAAAGAGATTCTTGACCACAGTGTAGATAGAACTCTTCTCCTCATTGATGAAATAGCCTCGGGAACCAACCCGATAGAGGGATTGGCTCTCACCAAATCGCTGGTGGACTATCTCATTACAAAACCGTATATTTCTCTTATTACGACACATTTTGAGACGGTAACTGAAAAAGAAGGTGTGGTTAATATGCAGGTTAAAGGCCTTGCAGACGTTAACTTCGATCTCCTTAACAGAGAAATCCAATATGCAAAACGTCGTGAGAGGATTAATATAATATCGAAATATATGGATTATCGTCTGTATAGAGTAGAAAAAAAGGGTGAAGTACCTAAAGATGCTCTGAATATTGCAAAGATGCTGGGACTCAGCTCTGAGATAATTGAAGGTGCGAAAAAATATATTAAATAAGGAGAAAAAGGATGAAAAGCAAATTAAATCTTGACTCAAAGGTTGTTGACAGCGCTCGTCAGCATGCGGCAAATATTGCTCATGACATGCAGGACTTTATCGACCGTCATACAACAGTATCCACAGAGAGAACTATTTTAAGACTCTTGGGTGTTGACGGTGTTGACGATGTCGACACTCCACTGCCTAACGTTGTAGTTGATCATCTCAAAGAAGCAGGCGCATTACCTACAGGTGCTGCTTACTGGATCGGTAACGCAATCGTTCAGACCGGTAAGACTCCTCAGGAAATCGCAGAAGAAGTAGCAGCAGGTAAGTTAGAACTTACAAAGTTACCTACTTGCACACAGGCAGAAGCTGCAGAAGCATTAAAGCCTGCTATCAAAGCTACTTTCGAAAGAATCGACATGCAGAAGGCTAAGCGTAAAGAATACCTTGACACTATCGGTGAAGGTAAGGAACCTTACATCTACGTAATCGTTGCTACAGGTAATATTTACGAAGACGTTATCCAGGCTCAGGCTGCTGCAAGACAGGGTGCAGATATCATCGCTGTAATCAGAACAACTGCACAGTCATTGCTCGACTATGTACCTTACGGTGCAACAACTGAAGGTTTTGGTGGTACATATGCTACTCAGGAAAACTTCAGAATCATGAGAAAGGCTCTTGACGAAGTTGGAGAAGAAGTTGGCAGATATATCAGATTATGTAACTACTCATCCGGTATGTGTATGCCTGAAATCGCTGCAATGGGAGCATTAGAGAGATTAGACGTTATGCTTAATGACGCTATCTACGGAATCCTGTTCAGAGACATCAACATGCAGAGAACATTAGTTGACCAGTTCATGTCCAGAGTAATCATCGGTTACTGCGGAATTATCTTTAACTCCGGTGAAGATAACTATCTGACAACTGACGATGCTATCGAAGCTGCACACACAGTAACAGCTTCCCAGTTTATCAACGAACAGTTTGCAGTACTTGCTAACATTCCTGAAAATCAGATGGGTCTTGGTCACGCATTCGAAATGGATCCAAATACAGAAGACGGATTCCTTCTTGAATTATCACAGGCTCAGATGGCAAGAGAAATCTTCCCTAACGCTAGATTAAAATACATGCCTCCTACAAAGTTCATGACAGGTAACATCTTCAAGGGACACCTGCAGGATGCACTTTTCAACTTGGTAACCGTTTGGACAAACCAGTCATTACTGTTAACAGGTATGCTTACAGAAGCTATCCATACTCCGTTCATGCAGGATAGATATTTGGCAATTGAAAATGCTCAGTACATATTCAATAACTGCAGACACATCGGCGATGAAATCGAATTTAAGAAAGACGGTATCATCCAGAGACGTGCACAGGAAGTTCTTGCTAAGGCAGATGCACTTCTTGAAGAAGTTGAAAAGGAAGGCTTATTCTCAACAATCGAAAAGGGAATCTTCGGCGGCGTAAAGAGACCGTTCGATGGAGGCCACGGACTTGAAGGCGTTTGCGCTAAGGGCGAAAACTACTTCAATCCATTTATCGAATTATTTATGGATCATGAATAGGGAGGTGTAATACAATGACAACATGTGCAACTACACAGGTAGATTTAACAAAAGTTAAGCCTTACGGCGACGCATTAAACGACGGTAAAGTACAGCTGGCATTCACTCTTCCTGTACCTTATGGTGAAGAAGCAGAAGAATGTGCAAAGCAGTATGCAAAGAAATTAGGATTTGAAGAACCAAACGTTGCTTACTACTGCGAGCTTACCAACGGATATACATTCTTTAACGTATACGGAAGTGCTCAGGCAACCATCGACTACACATCCATCGTAGTTCCTAAGGTAGAAGGTGAAGTATATGACAGAGTAGAATGTGGCGAATGGATTGAGGAAAACGTTGGAAGAGACATCGTAGTTGTTGGTGCTTCCATCGAATCCGATGCTCACACAGTAGGTATCGATGCTATCATCCAGATGAAGGGCTTCCATGGTCACTTCGGTTTGGAAAGATATAAGAATGTTGTAGCTTACAACATGGGCTCACAGGTTCCTTGCGAACAGTTAATCGCAAAGGCTAAGGAAGTAAATGCAGATGCTATCTTAGTTTCCCAGACTGTAACTCAGAAGGATATCCACATTATGAACCTGACAAAAATGGCAGAATTAATGGAAGCAGAAGGACTTCGTGACAAAGTAATCTTAACTTGCGGCGGTCCTAGAATCTCCCACGAATTGGCTCAGGAATTAGGATATGATGCAGGTTTCGGTCCTGGAAAATATGCTGACCACGTAATGTCTTTCGTAATGCAGGAAGTTGTAAAGCGCGGTTGGGAAAAGAAAGCAAACATTGCTGACCGTTAATTTATATTAAGAATCCTTACTGTACCGCCTACAAGGCGGTACAGTTTGAGTATATTATGTACAAGTATTTCATAAGAAAGGTAACATTAACATGATTAACAAGATTATGACTGCTGACGAAGCAGTGGCCGGCGTTCAGGACGGGATGACCATAATGGTAGGCGGATTCCTTGGAACAGGTTCCCCTGAAGTTATTATGGACGCTTTAGTAAGAAAAGGCGTAAAGCACCTGACAGTTATCGGTAACGATGGTGGACTTGCTCCGGGACAGCCTGCAGGCGAATTCGGTGCAAAGACTGCAAGAGGTATCGGTAAGTTGTTGGAAAACCACATGGTTGACCACATTATCGCATCACATATCGGTGTTAACCCAATGATTAACGAACAGGTTGCAGAAGGAACACTGAGATACACTCTGGTTCCGCAGGGAACTTTGGCTGAAAAGATCAGAGCTGCAGCTTACGGTCTTGGCGGCGTTTTAACTCCTACAGGAGTTGCAACTCCAATGGAAACAGAAGTTGACGAACTGGGAAGAACTAAGAAGGTTATGGAAATCGAAGGTAAGAAGTATCTTTTTGAAATGCCTTTATATGCTGACTATGCATTTATTAGAGCTTCTGTTGCAGACAAGTTTGGTAACTATTACTGTTCCAAGACTACAAAGAACTTTAACTATGTAATGGCAGGCGCTGCAAAGCACACTATCATTGCTCCTGAAAAAATCGTTGAAATCAATGAAATTGATCCGGACTACTTTGCAGTAGCAGGTGTTCTGGTAGAAGCTATCGTGGAAGGAGAAAAGAAATGGCAGATTTAAAAGCAAGAATTGCGAAGAGATGCGCAAAAGAATTTAATGATGGCGATTTCATCAACTTAGGTATCGGCCTTCCTACTATGGTTGCTGACTACCTTCCTGAAGATATTATGGTTACTTGCCATTCCGAAAATGGATTCGCAGGTATCGACGAAATCGCAACTGCTGAAAACTTAGACGTTGATATCATCAACTCCGGCGGTACTTATGTAACAGCTCTTCCTAGAGCAAAGTTCTTCGATACAGCAGAATCTTTCGGTCTCGTAAGAGGCGGACATGTAAGAGCTACAGTTCTCGGCGCTATGGAAGTTGCTGAAAACGGCGACTTAGCTAACTGGATTGTGCCTGGCAAGAAGGTTGCCGGCATGGGCGGTGCTATGGACCTTTGCGCAGGATGCCCTGAAGTAATCGTAGTAATGCTTCACACTCAGAAGGGTGCACACAAGATTTTAAAGCAGTGCACACTGCCTTTAACTGCAGAAAAGTGTGTCTCCAAGATTATCACCGAAATGGGTGTTATGGAAGTAAGAGAAGATGGAATTTGGGTAACAGAATTACATCCTGATTTCACTAAGGAAGACATTCAGGCGGCAACAGGCTGTGAACTTCACTTTGAAGCTGAATTGAAGGTAATGGAAGACTAATAGTCTAAGAACCAAATTTTATAACAAAGCACAAACGAGGCGTTTCCAAAAGGAAGCGCCTTTCTCATATAGAGGAAGCCCTGCGGTTGCCGCGGGCATGTTTTCTTCACAAAATCTACAAATTTCGACAGAATAAGAAAGGCAAAAACCTTGGAAAATAGCCATTTTCTTTGACTTTTACCTTTGTATATGGTAAAATATACAGGTGTGAAAAGAATAGGAGGAAATATGGTAGATAAACCTAGAGATAAGGTGGAGTCTTTGATGGAAGATTTCTTCGGTCTGTGCGAAACATGTAAGGACTGGATTGATAAAAGAACATCAAAGCCCAGAGAAAAGGTAAGTAAATTTAGAGAAGCCCGTCCAAGAATTTCAGCCACTATAACGGCAACCATATGTATATTATTTGTAGGGTTGGTAATTGTGGGATTTGCTACACCTAAAAGGGTTCTTGTAAATATTGATGACTCGGTTCATATAGTGAGTACACAATATTATACAACGGCCAGAAGAGTAGACACCTTCCTTGAAGGACATGATATTGATTATGTTCACGGGCAGGACATAATAGATATAGAATTTTACAAAGGAATTTCCAATAACATGGAAATTAATATTAAAAAGGCTATAACTGTTCCTGTAACGGCAGACGGGGAAACGAAAAGTTTGACCACTTTACCTTGTACCGTTGAAGAGGTTATTGCAGAGCTGGGAATTAAGCTTGGTGAAAATGATATAATCGAGCCTGCCCTTGACCATATGCTACAGGCAGGGGATAGCATACGAGTAAGACGCGTATCTATGGAATATATCGTGGAAGAGACGGAAACAGACTATGACACCTATTATATAGACGATTATAACGTTACCATAGGAGATACAAAGGTTACTCAGCAGGGCATAACAGGCAAGGAAAAGAGAACATATTTGGCAATTTTTATCGACGGTGAAGAGGCTTCAAGAACCTTATATGAAAGTGAAGTTTTGGCAGAAACCCAAGACAAGATAATCTCCAGAGGAATGAATATTCTATCCGGAGTGCCTTCCGACTTACAGTACAAGGAAGTGATTTCAGGTGTAAGAGCCGTGTCGTATTATTTTGACGGCAATCCACATGGGGCATATGGTCTCAAATGTGAATACGGAACCTGTGCTGTGGATAAGAATGTTATACCTTTGGGCTCCCTTCTTTATATCGAGGGTTATGGATATGCCATAGCCAATGACGTAGGAAGCGCCATAAAAGGGAAAACCGTAGATGTCTACATGGAAAGTTTGGACCAGTGCATTTACTGGGGGGCAAGACGAGTAAATGTATACATTATAGAGTATGGAGACAATAAAAAACTTTGGTAATACAAAAGCTCAGTTCATATGGACTGAGCTTTGTGCTTCTTCGATGATATTCAAGATTCAAAACACTATCTCAAATGTTTTTCTATAAGGTCAATAAACACAGGAATGTATTCATCTTTGCTGAATATGGCTCTGGCCAAAGTTTTGTTGCCACCGCCTTTTCCGTTGTAAATGGAAACATTGTCTTTTACCAGCTTGCCGCAGTCTACATTGCCGTTGGAACACAGGAAAACCGTTTTACTTGGATTGTGTACTAAGAAAGCGATTTTCTTTATTTCAGAGCTAATATCTCTGGCGATAGAAGAAATATCGTCAGGTGTCAATATGTTATAATGTCTGATTACATTAGTATTTGAAGACTGAAGCAATGTGGTGATTTCAGATACTTGACGGTGCAGTACTTCCTTTTTCAGAAGATACAGATGGGTGCGTATTTCTTTGTTTTTTTCCTGTTGCGCATGGAATTTATTCATCAAATCTTCCGTACCGGCGGATAGAATATTACCGAGACCGGTTAGAGTCTCGTACTCTTTTCTGTATCTTTCAAGAGCCCGTTGACCTGCCTCAAAATAGATACGGAACATACCTTTGTTGCTTTCTACCTTGTAAATTTTAATAAGCCCTACCTGGCCTGCAGTAGAAGGATGGGTTCCGCAACAAGCGACGCAGTCTGAAGGATTTTCTACCGCACCGACGCAAACGATTGTTATATCACTTTCTAAAGCAAGGGCTTTTCTGAGAGGCAAGTTTTCAGCCTCTTTTTTTGTCTCAAAATGTCTTGTAATTACCGGGAGATTTTGCCACACCACTTTGTTGGCCTCAAGCTCTGCCTTTTGAGCCATTTCCCATGTTATTTTATCGTAAGCGGAGTCATCTTCCAGACTTATGTCTATGGTCATATACTGTTCTCCCATGTGAAAACCTCTGTTGACACCTCCAAATTCCCTGTGAAAGATGCCGCTGAGGATATGCTCTCCGCAGTGCCTTTGCATATTGTCAAATCTGTGATCCCAATCGATTAGTAAGGCCGCCTCTTTTCCTACGGCAATTCCATCTTTGGGACAGTCCACCAAATGAAAGATTTCATTATTCTTTTCATATACATGGAGAACCGGGAAACCGTTTATGGTGCCTTTGTCACTGGACTGCCCCCCGCCTTCCGGGAAAAAGACCGTTTGGTCCAAAGTAATGACACAGCCCTCGTCCGTTGCTTCAACACCGGTAACAATACCTTGCGCAGCCTTCATATATACGTCTTGTTTGTAAAGTTGTCTCGTTATCATAGTTTTGCTCCTTTAATTTATATGGAAAGTATATCATAAAATTTAGCATAATGAAAATATGCTACGGAGAAAAGCATATATTTATATTCTGGGGAGGTGTGATAGTGAGAAAAAACTTGATTGCAGCTACAGGCTTTTTCTTAAGCATGGTATTTTGCACTGTGGTTTTGTGGGATGGAGAAATTGAAAAATATGACGTAGGCCGAGTATCTGCCGATGTAGGGGAAACAATGACAATTGTTATAGATCCGGGACACGGAGGATATGATGGTGGTGCCGAGGCAAAGGATGGGACTAAGGAAAAAACTCTAAATCTACAAATTGCCATGAGGCTCAAAGAGGTGATAGAAGAATATCCCGTAAATGTTGTGCTTACCAGGGATACAGATACAGATTTAATTCCACAGGAGAAAAAAGACCAAAAGGGGAGTAAAAAAAGACAGGATATTCTCAGGCGAAAAGAGATTATTGAGAATAATCGGCCCGTATTGGCAGTTTCCATCCATATGAACAGCTATCCTCAAGATGAATATGTATACGGACCACAGGTTTTTTACCCAGGGGGGATTGGGAGGCGAACAGATGGTCGAGACTACGAACAAATATCCAAGGAATATGCCGAAAACGTTCAAAAATCCATTGAAACAAGGCTTCCCGATGGGAGAACCCGCAATCCAATGGCCAAGGAAGATATACTTATTTTTGAAGAAATAACTTGCCCCATCATACTGGTAGAATGTGGTTTTTTATCTAACAATAGGGAGACTGAAAGGCTAAAAAGCCTTGAATATCAAGGACAAATGGCCCTTGCAATTTGGGAGGGAATCAATGAAAAATTATGCTTAGAGAAAAGGAAAAATATGGAAATCGTAATCGGTGAGAACAAATTGTCCTAAAAGCAAACATTGAAGAGAAAAAACTGTGGATAAGTTACTCTTGACAAAAGGATGAAAAATGTGTACATATTGAAATTTCAACGCATAAAGAGGCAATGGTTATCCATAGGTGACTGTGAATAAAATTGTATACGATTCTTAGAAAAGTTGTGGATAAGTTCTCTAAACATTGAAAAATTCAGCAGTTATCCATGTTAAAAAAAGTTTCAGTTGGAAACGAACAACAGTTGACATAAAACGACAAAATGTTAAAATAAAAAAATAGAAAAAGACGATTTAAGAAAGGAAGAAAAACAGATGATGAATCCTTATTACAATTACGATTTTAATTACGGTTCTCCTTCAACTTTTATAGGGTACGGTGCAGGAATGGTTATTGCTATAATTACAGCCATAATTTTAGCCACTGTTCTGTATTTTACATTCTTAAGTAAAAAGAACGAGGGGAAATTTACCGGAGCAAAAGAAAAGTTGTATAATTTTTTAACTTTTAATAGATTTTATTTAGAAGAAATTTTAAAATTTTTATATGTTGTTGTTGCCACGGTGTTGACTGTAGTCGGTATTGCTCTGATTCTTATGGGAAGAGGCTTGGTCGGCATACTCGTTGCTACTGTAGGGAATGTGATGGTAAGAATTACATATGAACTTTTGATGATGTTCATAGTATTGTGCAAAAAAGCTGTGTCTATCGAAAGGAAGCTGAACAAAATTTCAGATTTCTATGGGGATGACTTCGGAGAAGATTTTGAAGAAAAACCTTTTGATATAGATGATGAGCCGGGAGATAATGTTGCAGGTGGATGTGAAACATGTCAGTGGCAAGCATGTGATGGCTGTGATGGAGAGGAAATGGTTGAAATAGCCACCGAAAAGGAAGAAATAGATGAACCCATTGCGCAAAGGGAAGAAGCAGATGAACCCATTGCGCAAAGGGAAGAAGCAGATGACCCCATTGCCGAAAAGCAGGAAAACTAGATAAAGATAAAGCCCTCTTTGACCGGCTACGCCGTCTCCCGTTGGAAGATAGCGTAAACCTGTGGAAAGGGGGCATTTTTATTTTTCCGGTTCTGCAATTATTGAAACAAAATCTTCAAAGTCGTCATAGCCGCTGTTTATAAAATCAAAGAGTACGGGTTCCTTAAATTCGTATTTTGAAACGGGAACTACCATTTCAGCCATAGGGGAAGCGGCAAGGTCTGCTTCCAGCGTCCTAATACCTTCAACGGTATTGGAAGATAATATGAGTTGGCTATCCGCCGACATATAGTATACACCCAGAACATCGTCGTTTAGCATATAAATCTGTTTCTTGACATGGTCGTTATGAGGGTGAAAAATCATAAATAATTGACCGTTATCGTAGTTTGTGACCATTGCTTTGTTGACAAGCATAGTAGAGCCACGCGTAAATAGCGGAGCTCCATCAACCATGTCTAAGACAGTTACGAATTCACTCTTTTTAATCATCATGGAAACTTCCAGAGGGGTCACACGGAAAGAAGACACCTTCTGGTATTTAACCACCTTTAGGTGGTCTAAGGTAATCTGTGTAATAAGAAGAAAGTATTTCCCATCATATTCTATCAAAGATTCACACATGTAATTTTTTAAGGTGCGAAAAGTTTCGAATCCATCTTCGGGAGAAGTGGAAAGATAATGAGTGTTGGAGCCACTGCTTGTGTCGGTGGCTTCTTCTATAGTATTCCTTAAAAGGGTGGAACTTTTGTGCTCCGCAAAAATATTGGTACGCACATAGCCTTTGGTAAGAAACTTTGCAGCTTCAAAATCCCTCCCGAAGCATCGCATCAAAAAGTAGTTGATTATTTGGTACGGCGAATCCAAGGAAGGAATTTGCTTGTACATAAGAAGGTGCTGTTGATCCCTGCTAAGTTCTTCAACCGGTGAAAGCAAAAAAGAATATTCGTCAAATCCTTCCGGTAAAGGTATATCATAGCGAATGTTGTAATTTACATAGCCCTGTAACAGATACCGGGCCTCCTCTTCGGTAATACTTGACTTGGCTGCTCCAAGTCCTCCTAAAAGGGAGTTTTCCATATCGTGTATCTTCTCAATATCCTCTTCCATACCGGAGCCTAAGGCAGAGGAATACGTGTCAAAGCCGTGTTCTTCTGCATCAAAATAAAAGAACTGATGAAAAGATGTATTTACACAGTTCTCAGGCAAAGACCATTCTATGTGCATTCCTATAACGCCCATAAGTCTTGTATCGGTAACAGACCCACAGACAAAAACTTTTTTACTGGTTGAATGGTTTTCTTGAAGCCCGCCTTTTATTAAGGTGAAAGTTGGTTTCACATAATCATTTGACATGCTTCTCGCCTCCTTAAAGTGAACATAAAATAAGTATACATTATTTTAGAGAAAAAACAATAAATTATTAAGTCACCGGTTGACTTTAAAGACCAACGGGTATAATATTGATGAGGAAGAAAACAGTCCTTATTGAGAGAGGCTGAGGGAATAGGCCCGAAGACGCCCGGCAACCTAGGTGCTCACAAGCATAAAAGGTGCTAAATCCTACAGAATTTCGGTTCTGAAAGATGAGGAAAAGAAACGCTGAGTATGCAACTGCCTCTCTTTCTGACGGAGAGGTTTTTTATTGTAGATAAGGATTAAAAATTTATGGAGGGAAGAAATGAGAAGATTATTTACATCAGAATCAGTAACAGAAGGGCATCCTGATAAAATTTGCGATCAGATTTCCGATGCCATTTTAGATGCGATTTATACTAAAGACCCTTATGGACGAGTAGCTGCAGAGAGCACCACCACCACAGGGTATGCAATGGTAATGGGAGAAATCAGCACAAGCTGCTATGTGGATATACCTAAAATAGTTCGTCAGGTAATTCTGGATATAGGTTATGACAGAAGCGATTATGGCTTTGACGGAAACACCTGTGCAGTCCTTTCTGCTATAGATGAACAATCGGGTGATATCGCCATGGGCGTGGACAAGGCTCTGGAATATAAAGAAGGAACTCTCAACGATGAGATTGAGACCATAGGTGCAGGAGATCAGGGCATCATGTTTGGTTTTGCTTGCAATGAAACACCGGAACTGATGCCGATGCCGATTGCGTTGGCTCACAAACTGGCAAGAAGACTTACAGAAGTTAGAAAGAACGGAATCCTTACATACCTTAGACCTGATGGCAAAACTCAGGTAACCGTAGAGTATGACGGAGATGAAGTTAAGAGGATAGATACGGTTTTGATTTCGACCCAGCACGATCCGGATGTGACACAGGAGCAGATAAAGAAAGATTTAATTGAACAGGTAATCAAACCTATAATTCCGGAAGGACTCCTGGACGATGAAACTAAATATTATGTAAATCCTACAGGAAGATTCGTAGTGGGAGGACCTCACGGCGACTCCGGTCTGACGG
Organism: Candidatus Fimisoma sp.; assembly: GCA_045592265.1. Taxonomy (GTDB): domain Bacteria; phylum Bacillota; class Clostridia; order Peptostreptococcales; family Anaerovoracaceae; genus Fimisoma. Next base: position 11,938 of record JAZNUK010000043.1, read on the forward strand.
GAAGAAAGATTATCGTAGATACATATGGCGGATATGCTCGCCATGGTGGCGGAGCCTTTTCCGGAAAGGACCCTACAAAGGTAGACCGTTCTGCAACATATGCAGCTCGTTGGGCGGCAAAAAACGTGGTGGCAGCCGGACTGGCCGACAAATGTGAAATACAGCTGGCCTATGCTATAGGAATTGCAAAGCCGGTATCAATCTTGGTTGACACCTTTGGAACGGGAAAAATTGATGATGAAAAAATTGCTCAATTGGTAGAAGAAAACTTCGATCTTCGCCCTGCGGCAATTATAAGAGATTTGGATCTTAGAAGACCTATTTACAGACAGACTGCCGCTTACGGCCACTTTGGCAGAACCGATGTGGATCTCCCTTGGGAACACACTGACAAAGCTCAGGCGCTGAGAGAGCAGGCGGGCCTATAAAGAAAAAATAAAAATGGCTAGAGTTACTTTAGAGCAACTTTAGCCATTTTTACATAAAGAGTAATCGAGAAGGATCTATAAGTCAAAGGCCTTTTTCAAATAGGCTAATCCCAAGAAAAGACCTAGACCTGCACCTATATAAACGAAAGCATCTCCTGCGTCTTCAGAATTGCCTATGATATTTATACTTAGGCAAGCCAGTGCGATTATAAAAAATACTACAGATTTTAATATGTTTCTTCCTTTGTCTGACAAGACTACTTCACCTCTTCTTTCATAATGTTTACAGAAGCGCTGGCGCCTATCCTGTCGGCACCGGCCTCAATCATGGATAAAACTTGATCATATTGGCGGATACCTCCGCTTGCTTTTACTTCCAGGTTGTTCCCCACTACTGATTTCATTAGAGCTACATCTTTCTCCGTAGCGCCTCCCGTGCTAAAGCCGGTAGATGTCTTAACAAATGCAGCACCCGCATCTTGAGAAAGTTTACATGCCTTTACTTTTTCATCATCTGTGAGAAGGCAAGTTTCAATAATAACTTTAACGATAGCATTGTATTTTGCCGCTGCATCAACAACGGCTTTGATATCTTGCAAAACAAATTCATCCAGACCGTCTTTTAGGGCGCCTATGTTTATAACCATATCTATTTCAGAAGCCCCGCATTTACAAGCTTCTTCCGTTTCAAAGGCTTTGGTTGCTGTTGTACATGCCCCTAGAGGAAAACCAACTACCGCAGCAATTTTTACTTCCGAACCTTTGAGAAGATCTTTGCATAAAGGGACATAGTAACTGTTTACACATACGGAGTAAAAGTTGTATTCCAGCGCCTCTTTGCACAATTCTTCCACTTGACAAGCCAAGGTGTCTGCCTTGAGAATAGTATGGTCGAAATATTTGTTTAATGATTTTTTTAAGCTCATAGTCACACCTCCAGTAGATATATTATATCATCAAGGATTTCTTATTGCAACAAAGCTGTTTTAAGCATATAATTAGTGGGGAAGAAAAATGAAAGAGGTATATATGGAAAATAATAAAAGGACAGTAAAAATACTATCGGGGATAAGGTGGTTGTGCCCCATTCCGGGAATCATTATGTATGTGGGAACAATTAACGCTTTTGGTCACAGTTGGGCGATAGCTCTTGCGGCATTTTTCACAAGTGCTTTCTATTTTTTTTGCAGCAGAGAACGCAGATTGGTTCTTTGCCAAAGTATTGTGGAGGATATAAAAAAAGAGCTAGATAGAATAGGTCATGAGGCTGTTATATATGAGCTTAGAGCCTTGAGACTGGGAATTGTGGTGCGAGTGTATCTGATTAAAGCCGGCAAAAAGGCACAGTTGTGCAATCAGGCCATTCTCAGCATAATTAGAAACGGTTGGTACAAGAAGTTTGTTTCTGCCACCCAGGTAGTAGATTTAGACAATGAAGTGGATCTCAACGAAGCCAAAGCTTCCTTGGATGAAGATTTGTTGGTTGAATTTAAAGAAAGACTTATGAGAGGAAGAAGAAACAGAAAATAGTACCAGAGAATAAAATTATTAACATATTGAAGATGTAAATCATATAAATGTTAAGAAAGAAACGGGAAGTCATTGCTGCCGGTCAGAAGGAATCATTTTACATATCATATTGATTCCAATCATTATGTTATCCTTCGGGCAGGGATATCTTGTTTAATAATAGAGGATTAAAAATGGTTGGCAATAGCTGACCATTTTTTGTTTAATGGGCATAGATGTGATTGAAAAAAAAGGGGCTTTGTAATATAATATAAATTCAGATACATATGAATTTTGAGAGGAAGGAAACCATAAATGGGTATAAAGGTAGCAAAGTTCGGTGGCTCATCTGTTGCCGACGGGATCCAACTAACGAAGACTAAACAAATAATAGAACAAGACCCTGACAGAAGATATATAGTAGTATCCGCTCCGGGAAAAAGATTCGATGGAGACAACAAGATTACAGACCTTCTTTACTTGTGTAAAACTCACATAGATCACAATCTTCCATATGACCAGATTTTTCAAGTGGTTGCCGATAGATATATGGCGGTGGAAGTTAACTTGGGTATAGATGTTGATTTGTTGAAATATTTTGATGAAATAAGAGAGAATCTAAAGAACAATCCCAGTGCCGATTACATTGCATCCAGAGGGGAATTTCTTAATGCGGTGCTCGTTGCCGGTTTCTTAGGTTATGATTTTGTAGATACGGCAAATCTGATAAAATTTGATAACAAAGGCAGAATCATTATGGAGGAAACGGACAATGCACTGAGAGAGGAGCTTTCCAAACATGAGAGGGCTGTGTTGCCGGGATTTTACGGTTCAACCCCTGACGGAAAGATTAAAACCTTTTCCAGAGGAGGCTCCGACATTACAGGTGCTTTAGTTGCCCGGGCAATAAAGGCCGATGTATATGAGAATTGGACTGATGTTTCAGGATTCCTTATGGCCGATCCAAGGATTGTCAAGAACCCTAAGCAGATTGAATCAATTTCATATAAGGAACTAAGAGAACTTTCCTACATGGGGGCAAGTGTTCTTCATGAAGATGCCATATATCCGGCAAGGATGGCAAATGTTCCCATCAACATAAGGAATACCAATAAGCCGGAAGATCCGGGAACACTCATAACGGGGGATGACAGTCCGGAAGTTACTTCCGGAAAAGGAAGAATCGTTACCGGCATTGCAGGAAGCAAGGACTTTACGGTAGTGGCTCTATATAAAAATATGATGAGCAGCGAGAGGGGATTCGTTAGACGTATACTTGGAATATTAGATGACTACGATATAAGTTTTGAACATCTTCCAAGTGGTATAGATACGGTTTCTGTAGTTATGTCAAACAAGTCTATAGGTGACAGATTGGATGAAGTACTGGATGCATTTCAGACCAGATTGCAACCTGATAGCATAGATGTTTTTGAAGATATCGCCCTTATCGCCACAGTGGGACACCGAATGTCATATAGACCCGGAGTGTCAGCTAAATTGTTTAAGGCCCTTGGTGATGCCAATGTAAACATACGTATGATAGACCAAGGCTCCAGTGAGATGAATATTATTGTTGCTGTAGGAAACAAAGACTTCGAAAAAGCTATAAGAGCGATTTACGATGCCTTTGCGGAGGAGGAATAGACAGGTGAGGAGATTAGTTACAATCAGCCGCGAGTATGGAAGCGGCGGAAGGATAATAGGCAAGCTGCTTGCGGAAAAGCTGTCCGTTCCTTTTTACGACAAGGAGATAATTGACAGTGCCGTAGAAGAAAGCGGATTTTCCAGAGAGCTTATAGAAAGTGCCGAATTAAAAGCAAGAAGCAGTTTCGGATACAGTCTTGCTTCCGCTTTGAACTTCAGCGAAGGTGTTGGAGGAAGCCCTCTTTCCATAAATGAGAAATTATTTCTTGCTCAATATCAAGTTGTTAAAGAGATAGGGGAGCGAGACGAGGGCGTTATAGTAGGAAGATGTGCAGACTATGTTCTCAGAGACATGCCCGGAGTAACAAATGTTTTCATCTACGGGGAAATAGAAGATAGAATTAAACGAGCTGTTGAGGCATATGGTGTGCCTGCCCAAGAGGCTGAGACTCTGGTGGCCACATATGATAAAGCAAGACAAAATTATTATAACTATCATACAAGTCAAAAATGGGGAGACTATAAGAACTATAACCTAGCCATCAATAGCAGTTTCATAACTGAGGAAGAGGCAGCATCTCTCATAGCGCAGTATGTGGAAAGGAGAACGTACAAATGACAAAGGGAATTAAAAAAGGAAGTAAACCTGAAATCAAGACAAAGGGTCTTGGCAAGGATCTTTTAAAAATTGTGGGCGTTGGCCTTTCTGCAGGAGTTCTTCTCATTGCAGCCACAGATAAAATTATGAAAAAGGCCACATCATCAAAGGAAAAGGAGCAGGAATAGAAATGTCACAGAAAAAAGGAACTTATTATATTACAACGCCTATTTACTATCCAAGTTCAAATCTTCATGTGGGACACACCTATTGCACCGTTATGGCTGACGCTATGGCAAGGTTTAAGAGACTTTGCGGCTACGACGTGCGCTTTTTGACGGGAACCGATGAACACGGACAGAAAATAGAAACCCTTGCAAAGGAAAAGGGAGTTACGCCTCAGGAGTACGTGGACAAGGTTGTAGACGGAATTAAGGAACTGTGGAAAACTATGGAGATTTCTTACGACGATTTTATCCGTACAACTGAACCAAGACACATAAAGAGAGTACAAGCTATATTTATGGAAATGTACGAGAAAGGAGATATATACAAAGGAGAGTATGAAGGCCTTTATTGTACTCCATGTGAATCTTTCTGGACTGAGAGCCAGCTTGTAAACGGTTGTTGTCCTGACTGTGGCAGACCTGTACAGGCGGCCAAGGAGGAAGCTTACTTTTTTAAATTGTCAAAATATGCAGAACCCCTGTTAGAACTGTTCGAGAAGAATCCGGAGTTTTTGCAGCCTGAGAGCAGAAGGAATGAGATGACATCCTTCATCAAACAGGGATTAGACGATTTGTGCATTTCCCGTTCCACATTTGACTGGGGAATTCCGGTACCTATAGACGAAAAACACGTTATCTATGTATGGCTGGATGCTCTCACCAATTATATAACGGCCTTGGGATATCCGGATGAACCGGAATTATATCAAAAATACTGGCCGGTAAACGTTCATCTCGTAGGCAAGGAAATCGTAAGATTTCATTCAATAATTTGGCCCGCTATGCTTATGAGTGCAGGCATTCCGTTACCTAAGCAGGTTTTGGGACATGGATGGCTGCTGTTAGGCGGAGAGAAAGTATCTAAGTCCAAAGCGGCAAAGGGCAACGATGTGGTGGACCCTGTTGTGCTTATTGAAAGGTATGGCATAGATGCGCTGAAATATTTCCTTCTCAGAGAATATACCTTTGGACAAGACGGCGTATTTACCAATGAAGTTATGCTTAAGCGTATGAATTACGACTTGGCAAATGACCTTGGAAATCTTGTTTCAAGAACTGTATCCATGATAGAGAAGTATTGCGGAGGAACAGTTCCTATGGCAACCACTTCTGACAGCATAGACGAAGAATTGAAAGCAATAGCATGTGGAGCGGCTACCAAGGTAGAAGAACAGATGGACAAGTTCGCCTTCAACATGGCATTGGAAGAAATATGGATATTGGTAAGAAGAGCCAATAAGAATATTGACGAAAAAGCTCCGTGGATTCTTGCAAAAGATGAAGGAAAGAAAGCGGAACTGGATACGGTTATGCACAATCTGGCAGAAGCCATTAGAATAATTTCCATTTTGATATATCCATTTATGCATACCACTTCCAAGGAGATAAGAAAGCAGATGGGATTGTGGTTTGCTGATGTTGTGTGGGAAGATGCTTTCACCTTTGACATGATGTATGGCGAGCAGGTTAAGAAAGGCAATGCTATTTTCCCGAGACTGGATATTGAAAAAGAGTTGGAGGAACTGTCTTCTCTAACTAAGCCTGCTGAGCCGGACAATATTCCGCTGGAATTGAAAGCTGAAATTGAGTATGATGACTTTGATAAGATTGACTTTAGAGTCGGGCTTATAGAAAAAGCGGAAAAGCATCCTAAAGCTGATAAACTTTTGGTATTCCAAGTGAAAATGGGAACAGAACGCCGTCAGATTATCAGCGGCGTGGCGCAGGACTTTAGTCCTGAAGAAATGGTGGGCAAGAAAGTAATAGTTGTGGCAAATCTCAAACCGCGCCAACTGCGTGGCATGGAATCCAAAGGAATGTTACTTTTTGCCGACAATGGTGAAAGATGCGAAATCGTAACCACTACTGCACCGGACGGAGAAGTAGTAAGTTAATATTGATTGAGAGGTATTGATATGTTATTTGATTCACATGCTCATATAAATAACGATACCTTTACAGATGAGAAACGGGAAGCCTTGATAAAAGATATCGAGGCTTCTGATGTATCTTACGTAATGGATATCGGTTTTGATTTGGAGAGTTCTCTGCGAGCAGCTCACCACGCCGCAAGGCTTCCTTGGTGTTATGCGGCAGTGGGAGTGCATCCTCATGATGCAAAGACCATGGATGAAGAGGCTTTACTCATGATAAAGGCTTTGGCTAAAAAGGAGAAGGTTCAAGCCATAGGTGAAATAGGACTGGACTTTCACTATAACCATTCTGACGAAAAAACTCAGGAATATTGGTTCCGAAGACAAATACAGCTGGCCAACCAATTGAAGATGCCTATAGTAATTCACTCAAGAGAGGCAGACGGGAGAACTTTGGACATTTTAAAGGAAGAAGGAGCTTTTTCCGAAGAAAGGTGTACTTGGTTCCCCAAAAGGAAAGGAAACGGAGACCGGGAAGAAAAAGATGCAAGAGTTCTTCTTCATTGCTTCAGCGGCAGCAAGGAGTTGGCAGAGCAATATGTTAAACTGGGAGCAACTTTATCCATAGCAGGACCTGTTACCTATAAGAATAACAGAAAGACCGTAGAGGTGGTGGAAGCTGTTCCTATAGAATATTTACTGGTGGAAACGGACAGTCCTTATTTGACTCCGGAGCCATTCAGGGGCAAGCAAAATAAGCCGCCATATGTTGAATATACGACAAGAAGGGTGGCCGAAATTAAGGGCATGGACTATGAAGAGGTGGCAAGGAAAACATTAGAAAACGCCAAAGTGTTTTTTAATATAAAATAATATCTTTAACTTTAAAATTTTCGACAGCCTTTGACACGGAAGGTGAAGAGAAAATGATAAAGTTAAAATTATGGATATTAAAGAAATACGTAAGATTAGCAGGGGGAGATGGATGGCTGCCTCTGCAGAAGGTGCTAATGGGGACACCGTAACAACTTCATACTTACCTGACGGTAGCTTGGCCTTTATTTTATCTGACGGAATGGGCAAGGGAGAGAGTGCTGCAAGGGAGAGCATATTGGTGACGGAACAGATTAAAAAACTTCTCAAATCCGGTGTCTCTGCTGCAACCGCTATCAAGGCTGTTAATAGGCAAATACTTCAAAGCAAGAGAGAAGGATTCAGCTTTGCAACAGTAGACCTTACCATCATAGAGAAGGAGAGCAGAAGGGCAAGGTTCTACAAGATGGGTGCGGCAACCTCCTTTCTGGTGAGAAGAGGAAACGTTAAAAGGATAGAGCACCCTGCTCTTCCGGTAGGCATTTTGCCTAAGCTTAAATTGAGAGCTGTAGCGCTGGATGTAAAACCGGGGGATATTATTGTCATGGCTTCCGACGGCATAACGGAGGCGGACAGAAGAGATTTATCTGCCGGGTGGCTTCAGTGCTTTTTGTGTAATTTATCCACGGGGCAGGGGCCTACGGCCATAGCCAAAGAAATTGTAAGACTGGCACAAGGAAAGTATGGAAGGAGAGAACGAGATGATCTTAGCGTTCTTGTGATTTTCATAGAGTAAGCAGAGCAAAAAGTTTCAAATGTGCAAAAGGTAGCGGATTATGAAAAATAAAGTTTTGAACACAATAAAAAAGCATAGCCTCTTTGAGAAAGACATGCACATTGTGATTGGTCTTTCCGGAGGACCTGACTCGGTATGTCTTTTTGATATACTTTTTTCCATGGCCGAAGAGATGAAATGGATATTGCATCCGGTTCATGTAAATCATCGTTTCAGACCCGGGGAGGCAGAGGAAGACCAGGCATATGTGGAAAAATTATGTAAGGACAGGGAATTGAAATGCCACACATTTATATATGATTGTAACAACATTGCAATGGAAACGGGGAAAACCTCAGAAGAGGTGGGGCGCTTGGTAAGGTACCAAGCATTCAGCCATACAGCTGAGGAGATTACCAATGGGGGAGTAAGCAAGGATAAAGTTGCAATAGCCGTGGCACACAATGCTGAGGATCAATGCGAAACCATTCTTTTCAGAATAATGAGGGGAAGCGGTGTAGATGGATTGGCAGGAATCCCGTACAAAAGGTTTGACGAGAAAGGATTTAGAATTGTCAGACCTTTGTTGGACATAGGACGCAGGGAAATAGAGGAATATTGTGAAATAAAAAAACTTGATCCCAGATTTGACAGAACAAACAAAGAAAATATTTATACCAGAAATAAAATCAGGAATTTACTGGTACCGTATATAGAAGAGAATTTCAACAAAGGGATTGTGGAGACTATTAACAGGCTTGGCAAGATTGCAGCGGCTGATAAGGATTACATGTATGCACAGGCGGGAAAAGAGTATGCCGGGGTAGCAAAAAAAAGTGAAAACTCCCATGGAGCAACTGTGGTTAAAATTCCTGTTGATGCATTGAAAAGCCTTCATGAAGCCATAAGGATGAGAATATATGCCCTAGCTCTTGGAGATGTAAAGCTCAAAGAAAATATTACCTTTAGTCAATTGAAAGAGATAGACACGGTGGTTTTTGGCTCTAATCCTTCGGCAGTTGTAAATTTGACAGAAGGATTCATCGCCACTAGAGAATATGACCTTATTGCGTTTTCGGATAACAAGGTCAGAGTTACTGAAGAGGAAGAGTGGGTCATGAGGGAGATGTCCTACCCTCAGTATATCCAATATGCAAAGGAAGCCGGATTTCACAGAGCTTTTTCCGGAGTTGAATTAGAAACTCTAAGGATAAGAGGGAGAGAGCCGGGGGATAGGATAAATCTGGGAGGATTTACAAAGAAGTTGCAGGATTTTCTTGTAGACGAGAAAGTTCCCAAGATATATAGAGATGAAATAAAGGTTCTGGCCAGAGGGAAAGAAATTTTGTGGATATTGCCTTCGGAATATTTTTCTAAAGAAAATCTACAAAAAAGAGGGAGACTTTCTAAGACGAATACTGTTGATAAAGATAAAAAAAGCGTAATCGTACTTGAAAAAGCCATTAAAATGTGATAAATTATAATATTATAGACGAAATTTTGTAAAAAGGAACAAATTTCTGAAAGGGGATAGAAGTGAAACGAATTGTCAAAAAGGCCAGCCCGATTATATTTTTGTTTATAGCCGTGCTGGGAATTGCTTTTTTTACAGATGAAATAAAAAGGGATCAGGTGGAGGTTACGAGGGTTCCCTTATCTACCTTTGTTGAACATCTGCAAAATGAAGATATTAGTGAAATAAATGTTACGGACACCAAGTTGACAGGTAAGCTTAATGAGAAAAAGGTAGTGTATACCTATGTAAACTCTGTGGTGGAGCTGAGCATGATAAATGAAATGTATCTCTTTCCTCAGATGACTGAAGGGAAGCTGCGATATGAGAGTGACCCTCCTAGCTCAGGTTCTCTTATTCTAAGCCTTTTACCTACGGTGGTTACAATAGCTGCCCTTGGATTCCTTCTATATATCATGATGAATCAGGGCGGAAACGGTAAGGCATTCCAATTTGCCAAGTCCAGGGCAAAGATGGTGAGAGGCGGAGAGAAGAAAGTAACCTTTGCCGATGTGGCCGGATTGGACGAAGAAAAAAGAGAACTGGAAGAAGTTGTAGATTTCTTAAAGGACCAGAGAAAATATAGAGACTTGGGAGCTAGAATTCCAAAGGGAATCTTACTGGTAGGTCCTCCGGGAACAGGCAAAACCTATGTTTCAAAGGCAACGGCAGGGGAAGCGGGAGTACCGTTTTTCACCATAGGCGGTTCCGATTTTGTGGAGATGTTCGTAGGTGTGGGAGCATCTCGTGTAAGAGATTTATTTGATCAGGCAAAAAAGAATTCTCCTTGTATCGTATTCATCGATGAAATTGACGCCGTGGGTAGAAAAAGAGGTGCCGGCATTGGCGGAGGACACGACGAAAGAGAACAGACTTTAAATCAGTTACTGGTTGAAATGGATGGTTTTGCTGAAAATTCAGGAATAATTATATTAGCTGCCACCAACAGACCTGACATATTAGACCCGGCACTTTTGAGACCCGGAAGATTTGACAGGCAGATAGTAATCGGAATTCCTGATATAAGAGGAAGAGAGGAAATCTTCAAAGTTCACAGCAAGAACAAACCTCTGGCAGATGATGTTACCCCGGAAGTTTTGGCAAGAAGAACACCCGGATTCACTCCTGCTGACATTGAAAACCTTCTCAATGAAGCAGCCCTTATTACGGCAAGAAGAAATGGTCGTTATATAAGAATGGAAGAAATTGAAGAGGCCATTACAAAAGTTATAGCCGGGCCTGAAAAGAAGAGCAAGGTTATCAGTCCTAAGGAAAGAAAGTTGACGGCATATCATGAGGCAGGTCATGCGGTGGTAGCAAGGTGTATACCGGATAGCGATCCTGTACATCAGGTGACCATAATTCCTAGAGGACGAGCCGGAGGCTTTACCATGACTCTCCCTAAGGAAGACCGAAATTACGAAACCAAGAATGGAATGAAAAATGCCATTGTACACCTTTTGGGAGGTCGTGTTGCCGAACAACTTACCCTTGACGATATTAGCACCGGTGCAAGCAACGACATTATGCGGGCCACCGAAATTGCCAGAGATATGGTAACAAAGTATGGCTTTAGTGAAAAGATTGGAACTGTTAATTACAGCAGCGGCGAGGAAGTTTTCCTAGGCAATGATTTCACCACTCACAAGAATTATTCGGAAGAAGTTGCTCGTGCGATAGATGCAGAAGTTAAAGATATCATAGACAAGGCCTATGCAGAGGCGGAAAGGCTTCTTAAAGAAAATGAAGCGGTTCTCAGAAGGGTTGCAGAAGCATTGCTCTTGGTAGAGACCATAGATGGAGAACAGTTTGAAGAATTGTTTACCGGCAGAATATCTGCCGAAGGATTGCAAGAACAGGTGAGACTTTCCTTTGAAGAAAAGCAGGAAAAGAATGCACAGGAAGCAGAGGAAAGAAAAAGACTTCTCAAGGAAGAAGAAGAGAGAATACAAGCCGAACTTGCCAAATATGATGTAAATTACATGTCGGAAGAAACCCCTTTAGAAGAAGAGGACGAATATGGAAAAGATGAAGAAAATGAAAATAACCGTTAGGGAATGTTTAGAACTGGATGTTTTCAAACAATGTGTCGTTGTTGCCGGAGAGAAGAATCTTGACAATATAGTAAAGACAGTATCGGTTATGGACGCCACCAGCGTAAATGAAGCAGTTACGCGCAATGGAAATGAGGGCGAGTTGGTTTTGACCACCTTTTCCGGAATGAGGAAAGACGAAGCCTTGCAGGTTGGTGTTGTTAGGGAGTTGGTAAAGCACAATGTGGCAGCACTGGTTATAATCAATGCAGAGGATGACACGGCTCATCACAGCTATCAGGAAGTTGTGAGAGCTGCAGAAGAGCTTGCGTTACCCCTTATCATTCTTTTGAGCAGAAGAGATTGTGATTATTCTCAAATAATCAACGATGTGATGGAAAAAATTCTTTACTACAACCATCGAACAGAGGGTCTGATAAACAATACCATCACCCATTTGCTGAATTTCGATAATCATGGGAGTTTTTATGAGGCTCTTAGAGAAGCTGCCATTAACAATGAATTTCAGGCAGTGCTCCTCAGCGAAGATTTAACACCGCTTTTCGTTGTGGAAACAAGGCACGATGCCACCATTGATGATGCAATAGCCAAGAGCCGTAAGGTTATTGCAAATTTGGGAACAGCCTGCAGTTTGGTAGATGTAGACGGAATAATGGTTTATTGGAGTGCCGTAGAAGTAGGAAATGAGAAATACTATTTATTCATTGTAGACAACGGGGACAACTATTCCACCACTGAAATAACGAAGCTGGCAGAAATAATAAAGCTTTCCATGGGAATGTGGAAGTACACCCCGCAGCGCAATGCAAAGGCGGAGTTTGTCAAGGCCTTGGTGAGAGGCAATCGCAGCTTAGCATTTACTCTAAGAGAAGAAGTAGATGTAAAGAATCAGAATATACTTTCTGTTTTCAGTGCCAAGGGGCTTAAAGGTCTGGAAGAAAACAAAGCCATAAAAGCTTATGAAGAAAAAGGCCTCCTTAGAATCTTAAAAACAGAAGAAGAGGGCATCATATATGGAGTTCTGACCAGAGGCCCTAAGTTGCATGTAAAAGATGATATAAATGAAAATGCCATGTGCATTAAGCTCTATGAAGAATTAAAGGAAAATAAAGATGTTAGAATTTTCCATGTTACTGCCCTTGATGGTATTGAGGGAGCTTGTGACGGATTCAGATTGATTAACGAAACTTGGTCGGTAGTAGGCACAATATTCCCGTACAAGAGAGTGTTCACCAAGTATGAACTTACTCTTGTAAGCAATTGCATAAGCTTGCAAATAAAGGACGGTGCTTTGAAGAAAAGCTACATGGACTTGATTGAATACTTCAGAAAAGAAATGGATACAAAGACACAACACCTACTCGATACTTTGGAAACCTTCGTTCTGGATGCAGGTATGAATGGCGGCAAGACTGCCGAATTCATGGGTATTCATGTAAATACCGTTCAATATAGGCTGAAAAAGATAAACGATATTCTCGGTGCCGAAATTACGGGGAACAGAGTTATCCCCGGTCTGACCATGGCATTGGCGCTACAGAGATTGGAAAGTTCATACAAGTAAGATGTAAGAAAGGGAGAACCATGAAAGAATTGCGTATAGGCAGCTTAACACTGGACAATCCCTTTTTTCTTGCGCCTTTGGCAGGGATAACGGATGCACCTACAAGAAGGCTTTGCAAGGAACAGGGAGCGGCATTGACATTTACCGAGATGGTAAGTGGCAAGGGCCTTTGGTACGGTGATAAAAATACGGGAAAACTTCTCCACATATATGAGGAAGAAAAACCTGTAGGTGTTCAAATTTTCGGTCATGAAACTGAGGTTATGGCATTTACTGCAGGGCAAATGGATAAAGTACAGTGTGCCTTGGTAGACATAAATATGGGATGCCCCGTACCCAAAATCGTAAAGAACGGAGAAGGGGCTGCACTGTTGAAAAATCCCGATTTGATATACGACATAGTTTCTGCCGCGGTAAAAAACACTTCAAAGCCTGTTACCGTTAAGATAAGAATCGGGTGGGATTCACAAACTGTAAACGCTGTGGAAGTGGCTCATGCTGTTTCTGCAGCAGGAGCTGCAGCAATAACCGTTCACGGAAGAACGAGAGAACAGTACTATAGCGGAAGAGCAGACTGGACTCAAATAGCCCGGGTAAAAAAAGCTATTGATATACCTGTTGTAGGCAACGGAGATGTGACCGATGCCAAATCTGCCATGGAGATGATGAAGCAGACCGGATGCGACTTTGTCATGATAGGCAGAGGGGCTTTGGGGAATCCGTGGATTTTCAGGGAAGTTTTGGCAGCATGGAGAGGTGAGGAACTGCCACATCCGCCTACCATCGATGAGAAAAAAGACATGATGATACGCCATCTGACAGACCTTCGTAACCTAAAAGGTGAGTACGCGGCGGTGAGAGAAATGAGGAAGCACGTAGGTTGGTATCTGAAAGGGGTACACGGAGCGGCTTCTTTTCGCGGTAAAGTAAATCAGATTACAGATATTGAGTTATTAACTAAGGCGATTGAAAGCATTTAAAAATACCGGCCAACACAGCCGGTATTTTTGACTATTCTTCAACTTCTTTAAATTTGTCCGGTGTAACATGACAGATAGGACATTCCATAGGTGGTTCTTCTCCCTCGTGCTCATATCCACATACGATGCAAACCCATTTCATGGCGGTACCTCCTTAATTACTTTTATAATCTAATCTAATTATACCACCAAAGTTGCAAAGGGAACATAGAAAAAGGAAATATTGTTGAATTTATATATTATTTTTTTTATGTTGTTATATTTCACATATAAAAGGGACTTAATTGTGTATAATTTTCAAAAAAAATAAAAATTCGTTGCAAATGTTACTCTAACCTAGTATAATTTTACCATAGCATTTTTCAAAAAAACTGCCGGAGGGCAGTTAATAAGGAGGACTAAAACCATGAAAAAGATAGTTGCTTTAGTTTTGGCTCTTGCAATGGTCTTCACTCTGTTCGTAGGTTGCGGTGGCGGAGATAACGGAGATTATGCAGGAACAATAAAGATCGGCGTTTTCGAACCTGCTTCAGGTGATAACGGTGCAGGCGGAAAACAGGAAACATTAGGTGTTCAGTATGCAAACTCAGTAACTCCTACTGTTGAAATTAACGGTGAAACTTACAAAGTTGAACTGGTAGTTGCCGACAACGAATCAGATCCTGCTAAGGGAATCACAGCTGCAGAAACTTTGGTATCCAAAGGCGTATCCGTAGTTTTAGGTACATACGGTTCAGCGGTTGCTATTGCTGCAGGTCCTACATTCGACAATGCAGGCGTTCCTGCAATAGGTGTTACTTGTACAAATCCTCAGGTAACTTCTGCTGCTAACTATTTCAGAATTTGCTTCTTAGACCCATTCCAGGGAACAGTTCTTGCGAACTATGCATATGAAAACGGAATGAGAAAAGCTTATTGCTTATCAAAGATGGGCGATGACTACTCCGTAGGTCTTGTTAACTACTTCAAGGAAGCTTTCACTAAGCTAGGCGGAACAGTTGTTGAAGAACAGTTTGAGCAGGGCAATTCTGACTTCGCTGCATACGTTGCAAATGCAAAGAAGAATGGATGCGATGTATTCTTCTCACCTGTATCAACTGAAGCTGCTGCTCTCATCATAAACCAGGCAGACGCACAGAAATTGGGAATGCCTATTCTGGCAGGTGATACTTGGGATTCCAACGTTATTACAGGAGCTGCAAAGGGTACGGACGTAGAAATCATAGTTACTACTTTCTATCAGGAAGGTGGTTCACCTGAATTTGATAAGGGAATCAAGGCTTGGATTGAAGGCGACGATACTAACCTGGCAAACAATGGTGGCAACACTGAGTTAGCTGCTGTAACAGCTATGGGTTATGATGCTTACTATGTTGCTCTTGAAGCTATCAAGGCTGCAGGAAGTGCAGAACCTGCAGATGTTCTTGCTGCATTACCTGATGTAACTTATGAAGGCGTTTGCGGTAAAGTTGTATTTACTGAAACAGGCGATGCTGACAGAAGCGAAGCAGTTGTTAAGAAGTGTAATACAGAAACAGGAACATGGGAATACGTTGCAACTCAGACTGTTAAATAGTTGCTTCATATTCAAAATTGATGTATAATCATATATAATAAAATAGGCGAAAAGCGGGGGAAAATCTCTCCCGCTTATCGTTGTATTTAAGGAGAGCCATTGCAATGGCGGAAATCAAGTGTCTGCAGGGTGTCGGCCCTTGCAATGGAATATATACACTAAAAAAGTCGGAGGTTGGGAGATGAACTTTATAGTAGAAAACTTACCCTACATATTGGCAGGAATCTCTGTTGGCGGACAGTATGCCCTTATTGCCATAGGATATACCATGGTATACGGAATACTTAGACTGATAAACTTTGCCCACGGAGATATGTTCATGATAGCAGGTTTGGTTATGGTGTATTTGGCAGCGTCTTTGCCATTGTACATTGCAGTACCTATAGTGATTGTGCTTACCGTGCTGCTTGGATGTGCCATTGAAAGAGTGGCGTATAAACCGCTGAGAAGTGCACCGAGAATGTCAATTATGATTTCTGCAATAGGTGTAAGTTACCTTTTGCAAAATGCGGCGCTGTATATTACAGGAGGTCTGACACAGACTTATCCTGCAATTCCTTGGTTGGCACAGACGGTAGAGATTTTTGGTGCCAACACCAAGATGGTTACGGTGGTAACGCCTATTCTCACTCTCGTATTGGTAGTAGGGCTGGTGCTGCTTATTAAGAAAACCAAGATAGGTATGGCAATGAGAGCCGTATCCAGAGATTTTGAAACGTCTCAGCTTATGGGAATCGATATAAATAAGGTCATAACTGTGACATTTATCATAGGATCATTTTTGGCAGCCGTAGGCTCTGTCCTCTACTTTACCAATTATACAGGGGTAATGCCTACATCGGGAGCCATGCCTGGTCTGAAAGCTTTCGTAGCTGCCGTATTCGGAGGAATCGGTTCAATTCCGGGAGCTGTAATCGGCGCATTTATTATAGGCATCTGTGAAAATATCATTAAAGGAGCAGGACTTACAACCTTTTCCAACGCCTTTACATTTGTGCTTCTGATAGTCATATTGATGGTTAAGCCGACGGGTCTCTTCGGCGAAAAGAATATAGATAAAGTATAGGGAAGGGGGAGATGAAAATGAATAATGAGATGAGTAGCAGAAAAAAGAATACCCTTACCCTGATTGCCTGTGTTGTGATTTTGGCGTTGATATATCTGGGAGACATTCTTATATCCCCTTCTTCGGGTCTTAACATGATGTTTACCGTTATAGAAAAGGGTGCTATATACGCGTTGGTTGCTGTATCCATGAACTTGCTTAACGGATTTACCGGACTTTTTTCCTTGGGACAGGCAGGATTTATGCTTATCGGTGGATACACATATGCTGTTCTCAGCATACCGGCAGCCAGCAGAGATTCCGTATACCAATATTTTGACGGAGGTTTAATTAAGTTCTCAATTCCTGAGGTGTGCAGCAATGCCTTGGGAAGCGTGCTGGGAGAATTTGGAGCAACTTTGGGTGAATATATAGGAATGTTTATACCTATGATTTTGGCAGGATTGCTGGCGGCAGGAATCGCTTTTCTCATAGGAATACCTGTACTTAGATTGAAGAGCGATTATCTTGCAATAGCAACCTTGGGATTTGCTGAAATTTTAAGGGCATTTTTCCAGTGGAATACCTTGGGACCTATCACCAACGGTTCCAACATACTGAGAAGTTTTTCCACATATCAGTCATCTGTATTTCCTGTTATAATTGCAGGGTTATGTATAGTGTTCATTATACTACTGATCAATTCATCCTACGGAAGAGCTTTCAAGGCCATAAGAGATGATGAAATTGCGGCAGAAGCCATGGGAGTAAATCTATTCAAACATAAACAGTGGAGTTTTGTAATAAGCTCTTTCTTTGCAGGAATAGGCGGAGCTCTTCTGGCCATGTTCCAAAGTTCAATTACTTCAACACCTTTTACATCCAACCTTACATACGAGCTATTGCTCATAGTTGTAATAGGAGGAATAGGTTCCATCACAGGTTCCATTTTAGGGGCTTTCCTCTTTGTAGCTTGCTCTGAATGGTGGCTTAGAGGCCTTGACACGGGAGATTTTCTGGGCATGGGATTTGACTTTATGCGTCCGGGCTTCAGAAAAGTAGTATTTGCCGTAATAATAATGTGTATTGTACTTTTCTACAGCAAGGGAATAATGGGCACAAAAGAATTCTCATGGGAAGGATTCATTGCCTTCTTTAAAAATTTACCGAAAAGAACGGCGGCCTTTGTGAAATCTGTTCCCGGTAGATTGAAGGCAATGCCTGAGAAGATAAAAAATTCTTTGAAAAAACTCACAAACAACACAAAAAAGGGAAAGGAGGCGCGGTAAAATGACAAAGGAAAATATACTTCGCGTTTCTGACATTACTATGCAGTTTGGTGGTGTTGTTGCCGTCGATAATCTGAACCTTGAGGTAAATAAAGGAGAAATAATAGGGCTGATAGGACCTAACGGAGCAGGAAAGACTACCGCATTTAATGTTATTACAGGGGTATATGCACCTACCAATGGAGCAGTATCGCTGGAAGGAAAAAGAGTGGTGGAAAATTTCCCGCAAGGAAAGATGAAGAATCTGTATAAAGGCCAGAACGATGGAAAATATAAGGAAAAAAAGGTTCTGACACCTGACAGAATAACAAAATTGGGAGTTGCCAGAACATTCCAGAATATCAGACTTTTTAAAGGCATGACAGTGTTTGAGAATGTTTTGGTAGCCATGCATATGAACATGGAAGCCGGAATAATGGCTGCCACTTTCAGAAAAAATCACAAAGAAGAAGCAAAGATGAGAGAAGAGGCGTTGGAGCTTCTAAGGATGTTTGATCTTGATAAAAATAAAGACGATTTGGCCACATCTTTACCATACGGAAAGCAGAGACACTTGGAAATAGCAAGAGCTCTTGCCACAAAACCCAAGTTGTTGCTCTTGGATGAACCTGCAGCAGGAATGAATCCGCAGGAGTCTGACGAACTGATGCATTTAGTGGCAAAGATAAGAGATGAATTTGATTTATCAGTGCTTATGATTGAGCATCATATGCAAGTCGTAATGGGCATCTGCGAACGTATTTATGTATTGGATTACGGTGCATTGATTGCAGAAGGAAATCCTGAGGAGATTCAGAATAATCCGAAGGTTATAGAAGCATATCTGGGGGTGGATGAGTAATGTTGGAAATAAAGAATCTAAATGTATATTACGGTGGTATTCACGCTCTCAGAGGTATCGATTTAGAGGTAACTTCAGGACAAATCATTTCGTTGATAGGCGCAAACGGTGCAGGAAAATCCACTACCTTAAAATCCATAATGGGACTGGTGCCGAAGGCAGAAGGAACCGTATGTTGGGATGGAGAGGATATTACAAAGGCTGAGACAAAAGAAATTGTAAAAGCCGGCATAGCTTTGTGCCCTGAAGGAAGAAGAGTTTTCCCGGATCTTACCGTTGCGGAAAACCTCACACTGGGTGCATATCTGCGCAAAGATAAAGAAGAAATAAAAAAGGACAGAGATTGGGTGTACGAGTTATTCCCAAGGATGAAGGAGAGAGAATGGCAGCTTGCGGGAACCCTTTCCGGAGGGGAACAACAAATGCTGGCAGTAGGAAGAGCCTTGATGACAAAACCAAATCTATTGATGTTGGACGAACCTTCTCTTGGCCTTGCACCGCTGGTTATAAAAGATATTTTTTCCATCATAGGTCAGATAAAGGAAGCGGGAGTAAATGTACTTCTCATTGAGCAGAATGCCAAGGCGGCTTTAGAAATTTCAGATTACGCCTATGTAATGGAAACAGGTAAAATAACCATGTCCGGCAAAGGAAAAGAACTTTTGACTGATGAAAGGGTTAAAAAGGCATATTTGGGAGAATAAGTTGGAGAGATTTATGAAAAAGAAATTAACGATTGTAATGTGTCTGGTCTTAATTATTAGCACGATGACAGGATGCACCACATTTAACAATTTTAAGAATGCTTTTTTCGGGACACAGCAGCCGGGAAAGGAAGCTGAAGAGAGAACCATAAAAATAGGGGTATTTGAGCCTCTATCGGGGCAGAATAAGGAACAGGGAAATTTGGAGCTTATGGGAATTGAATTGGCAAACCAGCTTTATCCTGAGGTTCTCGGAAAAAAAGTGGAACTTGTTTTAGCAGACAATCAGTCGGATATGTATGTGGCCGAGACGGTGATAAATGAGTTGGCAGCTCAGAAACCTTCTGTGATTTTGGGGAGCTATGGTGAGACTCTGACCCTGGTTGCCAGCGATACCATAAAGGCAAATAACATACCCGCCATAACAATCACAAGCACAAATCCACTTATTACAGTCAATAATGCATTTTACTTTTGTGCAACATATTCCGAATCAAAACAGGGAGATGCCCTTGCAGATTTCGTATATACCAATAAAAAGTTAGATAAAGTAGCCACGGTAAAAATAACCGGCGATGATACGGCAACCGCAAATATTCAGAGATTTAATAACAGAATAAAGGTTTTGGCCGGAAACAGTGAAAGCGTTGTAGGCAACTATCAAATTGACAATGCGTCCAAGGACTATACTGAGACATTGGAGAAAATTAAGAAGTCAGAAGCAAAGGCTGTTTTTCTGGATGTGGCGCCGGCTACTGCTGAGGAATTTTTGAAACAAGCTGATACAGCAAACATGACCAACATCCTCTATGTGGGTCCAAAGACCTGGGATGATGAAAAATTCCTAAAATATATAACCGATAACAGAAAATTAAGCATCGGATTTGCCGCAGACTACAGTGCTAAGTCCTCTACCACCGCCATGTCGGAAGAATTTGTAAAGGCATATAAGTATAGGTACGGGCAAGATGCAGAGCCTGCACAGGCTACAGCCGTTGCCTTTGATGCATATGTAATGGCGTTAAAATCCATAGAGAAAGCATACAATAACACCATGGCTTGGGATGTTGAATCTTTGGTAAAAGCTACACCTACAGAAGCTGAAGGCAAGGCTATAAAGGAAGATTTTGAAAATACCAAGAAAACGGGAATTCCTACAGGAAAGGCCATAAGAGATGCTATTAAGAGCATAGATGGCTTTGAAGGAGCTTCGGGAATTATCAGTTACAGGGGTAATAATGAAGCTACAAAGTCAATAGAAGTAGTTTATTATGATAAAGGCAAAGCGGTACAAAAAACCCACACTGTAGATAAAGAAAAAATAGAAGGAGAATAATAAACCATGGAAGAAAAAATCAGAGAAGCTTTAGGTCAGATAAGACCTTTCCTCCAGAGAGATGGCGGAGATATCGAGTTTGTTGAGCTTACAGAAGATAATGTTGTAAGAGTAAGACTGCAGGGTCACTGTGCCGGATGCCCTGGTGCACAGATGACACTGAGAAATGTAGTTGAGAAGATTCTTAAGGAAAGCTACCCTGAAATCAAAGGTGTAGAAAACGTTTAATAATGGAATACGAAAAGTTCCTTGAGAAAAACAAAGAAGAGATGATTTTCGCCCTTCAGAAAGTTGTTGCTTGCAACAGCGAGGAGGGCGAAAGTTTTATTACCAAAGATGGAC
>JAZNUK010000044.1:0-7356 GCA_045592265.1 Candidatus Fimisoma sp.
ATAACCTTGATACCATAGTACATCATTGAAGGTACTACACCACCGGCTACCCATGAACCGAGCATCAGACCTACTACAGCCAGGATTAAGATGGCCTGCATAGTTCTGTTGATTGCAGCGAGGATACCCTGTTCCAGATAAGCCCACTTCCAACCGTTTAAAATTGCGATAATTGCTGCGAATGCGCCTGCTAAGATCAAAGCAACGTGACCTTCAGCTGCGTCTGTGTCGACAACGATGTTCCAATACAGAAGTACTAACAGTACAACCATGATCAGAATACATTGCCACATAGGAATCTTTTTACCCATAATAAGTCCTCCTATTAAATTAGATAAATAAGTATAATTTCGCCAACAGGGGTTTGCTGCTGACTACTTTAATATACTGTTTCAGTATTTTTTTAACAATTACCCAAAGGTATAAACCAGCCTAAACTTTAGTATTAAATGCAAAACGGCCACCCCTTTGGGGCAGCCGTATAAGCTTTACTTATATGTCTTAGTTGTAACAGTTGCAGAAGATGATTACCAATAACAAGAAGAAGAATAATAAGCTGGTATCTACTCCGCCTTCGCCTAAAAGTCCACAATTATTTCCCATTTAATTCACCTGCTTCTTTCATATTTTTTAAATTTAAAACTTATTCAGTTGTAGTATAAAATATGACTTTAGAAGGTCTTTTGTTACCGTTGTTAAAATATTTGTTAAAACATTTTTCTTCAGTGACTTTCATCGAAACTTTTCTATCTTGGTATTTCTCCTCCCGACAGTTTATCATCGTAATGGGCTCTTGAACCTCCTATAAATTTAGGTCTTGTTCTGGCGCAAGTAAGATGAGCATACCCTATTACATCTATAGAAAGTCTTACAGGAACTGCCACTTTTTTAAGCTGCATTCCTATTAAAGTATCTCCTATGTCCATTCCCGCATCTGCTTTTATTTCCTCCACGGCAACAGGACATTTGCATCTGTTGTACACCGTAGTAGCAAAAGAGCCTCCTGCCTTTGGATGGGGTACTACGTTTACTATATCCATTCCTACAGGCAGTGCATCTTTTTCTATAATTACAGCTCGATTGAGATGCTCACAACATTGAGCAGCCAGATGTATTTCTTTTGGCCCCAAAACCGAAACAATTCCCTCGTAAACGGCTTCTGCCGCATTTATGTCAGAGGATTTTCCTATATTCATCCCCATGACTTCGCTGGAGCTGCAACCAATTACCAGTATATCTCCTTTAGACAGCTTAGCAATTTCAACCAGTTCTTCTGTTGCCTGTCTGGCTTGTTCTCTAATGGTTTCATATGTTAGACTCATAATTTTGCCTCCTAAACCTGCCAACTGTTAAGATATTCCTCTTGCTCTTTGGTCAGTCTGTCTATTTCAATTCCCCATGCGGCCAACTTTCTTCTTGCCACAATATCATCGATTTCAGAGGAAACATCTATCACTTTATTACCAAGTTTTTTATAGTTATCCTTAATATATAGAGCTGACATAGCTTGTACGGCAAAGCTCATATCCATGATTTCTGCAGGGTGGCCGTCAGCTGCCGCAATGTTGACAAGCCGTCCTTCGCCTATTACATTTACCCATCTTCCATTTGGAAGCCGGTAACCCATTATGTTATTTCTTTTTTCTTCCTTGCTAACCGCAAATTTTTCCAACGCCTCCATGTCAACCTCACAGTTGAAATGGCCTGCATTAGTTAAAATAGCCCCTTCCTTCATGGTTAACATGTGCTCTGTGGTTATAGTTTTGCAACAGCCTGTGGCGGATACAAAAATATCTCCCAGTGGTGCTGCCTTTTCCATGGTCATTACGGAAAATCCATCCATCTTAGCCTCAATAGCCTTGACCGGATTTATCTCTGTAACGATAACCTGTGCCCCAAGGGATGCCGCACGCATGGCTATACCTCTTGAACACCATCCATAACCTGCAACTACAACTGTTTTACCTGCTACGATGAGATTGGTGTTGCGCATGATGCTATCCCATACAGACTGACCGGTGCCGTATCTATTGTCAAAAAGATGCTTGCAATCCGCATCGTTTACAGCAACCATAGGAAAGCTGAGAATTCCTTCCCGCTCCATAGCCTTAAGCCTTATCACGCCTGTGGTGGTTTCTTCACATCCTCCCCATACCTCATCCATAAGGTCTTGGCGCTTTTCGTGAAGACAACCTACCAAATCTCCCCCATCATCAATGATTATATTCGGCTTATGTTCAAGACACATTTCAATGTGCCTTGCATATTCGTCCGTGGTAGCTCCGTGATATGCAAAAACTTTTAATCCGTCCTCAACTAACGCAGCTGCTACATCATCTTGGGTACTCAAAATATTGCTCCCTGTAACAGACATGTCCGCACCTCCTGCTGCCAGAACCTTGCAGAGGTAGGCGGTTTTTGCCTCAAGATGCACGGAAAGGGAGATTTTCACTCCCTTAAAAGGTTTAGTATTAACGAATTCTTCTTCAAGACCTCTCAGAAGAGGCATATTGTCCTTTACCCACTGTATTTTCTTGTGCCCCGATGGAGCAAGGGATAAATCTCTGACTTCATATTTCTGCATTTTCTTCTAATCCTTTTTTCTAATCCTTTTTTTCCTTTTTTCTGTTTCCTATTCTACAGTAACCGATTTTGCAAGATTCTTTGGCTTATCGATGTTACATCCTCTCTCCTTCGCAACATAGTATGAGAAAATTTGCAAAGGTACAACGCTGAGAAGCGGTACGATTTCGTCACGACAGTTCGGTATATATATCATTTGGTCGCTCTGGCTTTCAATTGATGTGTTTCCTTCCTTGGCAATGGCCATAACATAAGCTCCTCTTGCCTTTATTTCCTGAATGTTGGAAACCATCTTTTCATATAAGAAATCCTGACAAGCCAGCGCAATAACCAATGTTCCCGGCTCCATGAGGGCAATGGTTCCGTGCTTAAGCTCTCCTGCAGCAATGGCAAAGGAGTTTATATAGGAAATTTCCTTTAATTTCAAAGATCCTTCATAAGAAACTGCCGAATCAAGACCTCTTCCTATGAAAAATACTTGCTCTCTGTTGTAGAGCTTCTTTGCATCTTTCTCTATCTCTGCCGTCTTCTCAAGGAGGTTGGTTAGCTTTTCAGGGATTTCCTGCAAGTCTCTGATAAATTGATCATAATACTCTCTTGTGATAGTTCCTTTTTCCAGACCCATGTAAAGAGCAATCATATACATGCACATAAGCTGTGTAGTGTACGCCTTTGTTGATGCAACGGCAATTTCAGGACCTGCCCATGTATAGAATACGTCGTCAGACTCTCTTGCCACGGAACTTCCCACAACATTAACAACGCTGAGCACTCTTGCTCCTTTGTTCTTAGCTTCTCTCAACGCTGCCAGCGTATCAAGGGTTTCTCCCGATTGGCTGATGGCTATAAACAGAGTTTTCTCATCAATCAAAGGATCTCTGTAGCGGAACTCAGAAGCCACATCAACTTCCACCGGAATTCCCACAAGTTTTTCGATAACATACTTTCCTACCAAACCTGCATGGTACGCCGTACCGCAAGCAACAATGTAAATCTTGCTTATGTTATCTATGTCGTCCTTTGTAAGGGTTATACCTTCAAGATTTATCTTGCCGCTTTCATCAAGGCGACGATTCAATGTTTCCGCCAAGCCTTTAGGCTGCTCATAAATTTCTTTCAGCATAAAATGATCGTAGCCTTCTTTTTCGGCTGCATCTGCATCCCATGTCACGTGAAGAACTTCACGTTTAATCTCATTTCTCTTGTCATCAAAAATCTTTATCTCATCTGCTGTTATGAGTAGCACCTCGTTGTTTTCAATGAGATAAATTTCTTTTACATATTTAAGCAAAGCAGGAATGTCGGATGCAATAAAGTTGCTTCCCTTGCCAAGTCCTGCAATAAGAGGGGCATCTTTACGAACTGCAACAATCTTATCCGGCTCATCTTGGGCTATTGCCGCAATGGCATATGCTCCCCTCATCTTCTCAACGGCAGCATATACAGAATCCATTAAATCCTTTTTCTCTCTGTAAATAACACCTATGAGCTGAGCAATTACTTCCGTATCGGTTTCCGATTTAAAGACTATTCCGTAATTTTCAATTAGCTCCTGTTTTAACTCTTGATAGTTTTCAATGATTCCGTTATGAACTATGGCAATGTTGCCATCTTGATTCCCATGGGGATGGGAATTCACATCTGAAGGCGCTCCGTGGGTTGCCCATCTGGTATGACCTATACCTACAGGACTCTCCATAGGATCGTTACCTATCAAATTTTCCAAATTGGCAATTCCGCCAACATGCTTTTTTATTTCCAATTTCTTATCTCTGATAACGGCAATACCGGCAGAGTCATATCCTCTGTATTCCAGTTTCTTTAAGCCGTCTATAATAACATCTTTTGCATTGCCTTTTCCGATATATCCTACTATTCCGCACATAATTTGTTTCCTACTTTAACTTTCTTTCTATTAAATCCGCCAATTGACGGGCCATTTTCTCAAGTTCCTCTTCATTGTCTCCTTCAAGCATAACTCTTACCAAAGGTTCTGTTCCCGACGGTCTTATGAGTACTCTTCCGTTTCCTGCCATCTTAGACTCCATCTCTTCAATGGCTCCGGCAATTTCCGGATCTTTCATATAGGTCTTCTTGTAGTCATTGTTTATCCTTGCATTTACAAGAACCTGCGGGAAAATTTCAATCTCAGCAGCAAGTTCTGACAGTTTCTTTCCGCTGGCTAATATTGCACCCATGAATTGCAATGACGAAAGGACTCCGTCTCCGGTAGTGGTGTATTCTTTGAAAATAATATGTCCTGACTGCTCACCGCCTATTACACAGCCTGTTTCCAGCATCTTTTCCAGAACATACCTGTCACCAACTCCGGTAACATCTACATCTATGCCGGACTCCTTCATTGCCTTATGGAATCCTATATTACTCATAACCGTTGCCGTTACCTTGTTCTCAGCCAGTCTTCCCTGTTCTTTCAGCATACGGGCACATATGGCGATAACCCTGTCCCCATCTATTACGGTACCTGTTTCGTCTACCACAATTAACCTATCTGCATCTCCGTCAAAGGCAAGGCCGATATCCGCATTTATCTCCTTAACCTTTGCTGCCAGTTTTTCAGGGTGAGTGGATCCGCAACCATCGTTTATGTTAATGCCATTGGGCTGATTTCCTATTACTGTAATATCTGCACCCAAGGCCTTATAAACTTTCTCCGCAATTACATAAGATGCCCCGTTAGCGCAGTCTAAGACTATTTTCTTTCCGTCAAGTCTGAAATTAACCGTCCCAAGGAGATGTTTTGCAAAAAGATCCGCTGCATCTTCACCTGCATCAAGACACTTTCCCACTTTTTCTCCTGTAATATGACTGTTTACATCCACGCTGCTTATAATAATATCCTCAATCTTTTCCTCCAACAGATCGTCCAACTTGTATCCTTGTCCGTTGAAGAACTTAATTCCGTTATATTCGTAGGTGTTGTGGGATGCACTTATAACGATTCCTGCATCGGCATTGTAGTATTTTGCAAGATATGCCACTGCCGGTGTGGGTATGACTCCTACCTTTATTACATTGCCTCCCACTGCGAGAATGCCGGCCGTCAAAGCATTTTCCAGCATATCTCCTGATATTCTTGTATCCTTTCCTATTACAACCACAGGTCTTTCGTTTTCTTTTTTCAAGACATAAGCCCCTGCTTTTCCCAACTTAAACGCCAGTTCAGGTGTAAGCTCTTTATTGGCTACGCCTCTCACACCATCGGTCCCGAATAATCTTCCCATTTCTTTACCTCACTACTCTATTGTAATCTCTATCTCCTCAGGTACAACCTTTGTGATTAGGTTTTCTTTTTCCCCTGCTACGGATATGGGAACTTTATGAGTTCCTCGTTCCAATCCCGTTACGTCTGCAGCAATCACAAAGTCTTCTTCCTTCAGATTGGATATTTCACTTTCTTTTCCTGACACCTCTATCTCGATGGTCGTTTCCGAGATTGTGTAACTCAGCCCTTCTTCCTGACCTGAAAGTTGAATATTCTCCCGGTTTAATTCAAAAGTTTTTGTCACATTATCATTCGATTTCACTGTTACCGTCATGACAATGTTTTTATAAGCATTTGCCAACTGTACACCCTCAGGAAGATTTACCACAAGAGGAATGCTCACATCCTCCGTAACATCCTTCAAGTCTATAGCATCACAGGTAACTCTGCTTATACCTGCCAAAATTGTTTCTGCACCTTTTATAACTATGCTCTTAGGCGCCGTATACTTTATATCCACGCCTTCTCTTTCGCCATTTATAACAGCAGTCTCCAAGGAAACAGTTTTGGTCGTGAGGAGAATAGCTTTTACATTAACTTGGCTACTTTCTCTCACCACAACACCTTCCACCTTTTTCCCGGCTTGATTTACAGGCACAAGTTCACATTTTAATTCAGTAACATGGTCTTTTATTTCCGCCACATCCACATAAGCTGCCAAGGACTCTACCGTATCCACAATTGTTTTAGGACCGGAAATGATTTCACTGTTCTTTCCTACCTGCAGAATGTGAGCTTCTTTATTGCCCTGAGCTTCGCCTGTTACCACAACGGAAATCGCTTTCTCTTCCTGCACTACCTTATCTATGATTACGGCTATTTTTTCTGTGTCCACGCCTTCTATCTTTACATCATCAGGTCCTGAAATATTGAGGCGAACCATACTCTCTCCTACCGGCAAGGCTTCCAAATCAGCCACCACAGAAAAGTCACTTTTTTTCACTTGGGTTACTGCAGATCTCTGGCCCGAAATACTTATATTTACCGTTGTATGGCTACTGCTTAACAAGGTTAGCCCTTCCTCAGTCAAGGTTTCCTCATTTGCAAATGAGATAGATACATCTTTTACAACAGCATCGGAGGGCGGATTTATTTCTCCCAGAACATAGGCCCATAGGACTATGGCCGCAATAACCGCCAACACCATATTGAACTTATTATTCTTTAGCATTTTTCACACCTCTGATTAAACTGTTAATTTTCTCGGTCAAATTGGTTTTGTTATCTTCCTCCAGATACATGTCTAAAAGAATCTTCTCTATTCTCTTTCCGTCCAGGAACCTTGTGAGTATTCCGTTCTGAGCCAAAGAAATTACACCTGTTTCTTCAGATACTATTATTACCATGGCATCCGAATTTTCAGTTATTCCTATCCCCGCCCGATGACGAGTACCCAGCTCTTTGCTTAGCTGTTTGTTTTGTGTTAACGGCAATACACATCCGGCAGCATGAATTCTGTCACCTCTGACTATCATAGCACCATCGTG
>JAZNUK010000045.1:0-7729 GCA_045592265.1 Candidatus Fimisoma sp.
CAATGCCTATACTCCTTTACAGATGGCAAATTATGTGGCAACATTGGGAAATGATGGCGTCAGAAATCAGGTAAGCATCGTTAAAGGCATTGAAGGTGAAGGGAAAAATGAGAAGAAAGCGCCCTATCAGATAGATGTGGAAAGTGGAGATTTGAGCAACGTTCTTGAAGGAATGAGGCGTGTAGCCACCAGAGGAACCCTTGCCGGAACCTTTGCAAACTTCAAGTATTCGGTGGCCGGAAAGACGGGAACTGCCGAAAGATCCGGATACATTAACCCAGCTGACGAAGTTTCTTATGTAAAGAATAATTTAGGAAGAATTACTTCAAAGGTTTCCTGGGCACAGGTGGAAGAGACTATGGCAGCAATGATGAAAGAAGAACCGGAGAAATATCCTACAGAAAATGATGCTGTGGACGGAGCTTTGATACGTGCCAGCGGAAACACTGTGACTCAGACTCAAATCGATAGGTTCAAGGATACCTACGATGAGTTTGCTTGGGTTATAACCATGGCACCGGCGGAGGATCCTAAGATAGCAGTGGTTGTATTGCTAATACAGGGCGGTATATCATCCAACGCTGCGCCGATAGCCAGAGAGGTAATAGGAACTTATTTGGATAGTGTCGGCAGTGTAGAACAAGTAGATTTGAATATGAAGATGCAGTAGTGGTTATGAAGTGAATTTTGAAAAAGGAGGAAGACTCATGGGCAAATCCATCGTAATAGCATCAGGAAAAGGCGGCACGGGCAAGACTATGTTCACTGCCAATTTGGGTGCTTCATTGGCACGCCGGGGACATAGGGTGGTTTTGATTGACCTTGATATAGGCCTGAGGAATTTGGATTTGTACTTGGGTTTGGAGAACAATATAGTTTACGATGTAAACGATGTTCTCACCGGTATGTGCCGAATAAAGCAGGCCCTTATAAAGCACAAGGATTTTCCGGGGCTGTATTTTATGGCAGCTTCTCCGCAGCGAGCCACGGGAGAGATAACCCCCCTCCATATAAAAGTTTTGTGTAAAAAACTTAAGGAAAAATTTGATTATGTGATTATAGATGCACCGGCAGGTGTTGACGATGGAATGGTTATGGCATCTATGGGGATGGACATGGGAATTATAGTCGTTATGCCGGAATATTCATCCATAAGAAATGCCGATGTTGTTAAAGAAACTTTAGAACAACAAGGTGTAAGCAAGGTATTTTATGTGATTAACAAAATTAATCTGAAACTTATTGATCAAGGATATGCACCATCTTTCGCGGAAGTTACTAAAGATATAAGGACCAAGATAGTGGGAATAATACAGGAAGATGAAAAGATTCATATTTCTACCAACATCGGGATTCCTATTGTGAAAAAAGAAGGAACATATATAGCCAAGAGTTTTGACGCCATGGCAGAAAGAATTACCAAAATACTTTAAGAAAACAGAAAAGGATTAGCTGAGAAGTCGGTTTGCACCGTTATTACTCAAAGCTAATCCTTTTTTTAGAATCGTATAGTTTTATTGTTGATACCTACGTTGAGAATTACCCCAACGCCTATCATGCTGGCCATTACGGAGGTACCGCCACCGGAGAGGAAAGGTAATGTTATTCCCGTTACCGGCATTATTCCCATTGTCATGGCAATGTTTTCGAACACTTGGAATAAGAACATTCCTATAAATCCTACAACAATTAGTGCGCCGTACATATCGATAGCCCCTCTTACAATTACGGTAAATCTATATAGGAGACCTGCGTAGAGTAGTATTACAAAAGCACCTCCCCAAAATCCCAATTCTTCAACAACAACTGAAAAGATGAAGTCGGATTGTTGTACCGGTATGAAATCCAAACTTTTCTGCGTGCCTTGAAAGAGCCCTTTACCCCAAAAGCCCCCCGAACCGATGGCTACTTTTGATTGCCACACCTGATAATTACCGGGAAGATCAAGATTTTCCGGATGGAGAAAAGCCTCAATACGGTCTTTTTGATAGCTGTCCAAGAAGTTGTATACTATGGGAATCATAGCAGCAATTGCGATAAGCGATTTCCAAAGTATCTTGTAATCTATGCCGGCGAAGAAAATCATAAAGGCCCATATAACCATGAATACCAAGGCACTGCCCAAATCTTCTTTCAAAACAAGCCCTATAATTGGAAGAGCATAAAGGCCTGCCATAACCACGCCTCTGAATTTTTTAAGATCCTCTCTATGTCTGGATAAATAGCTAGCCATAATGATAATGAAAAGAATCTTTACAAACTCCGAAGGCTGTACTGTGGTGATTTTAAGATCAATCCAAGCTCTGGATCCGTATCGCTCATCTCCAAGACCAGGAATATATACCGAAAGAAGGAGGGCGATTGAAAGTCCGTATAGCAGGTTTTCAAGCCCCAAAAAGAAGGTGTAATCTATATGAAGAACCATCACTAGGCAAATGAATCCTATTATATATGATGCTGCCTGTACCAGTACAACACGGTCAAAAACAAAGCCTCCGTCATATACAGTACTTTCAAGCATGAGAAGGCTGATAAAACAAAATGTCCCTATGATTGCCAGAGTAGCTTTGTCAGCTAATTTAAGTGGTTCAAAAAATGTTCCCATGGGTAATCTCCTTTACCAAGATATTATAACCGCATTTTGTTAATATATCAAGACCGGAAGCAGTAAGTACATCTAAAATACGACCAACAAATTGTTTACAACAAACAGAATTTGATATATAATGTTCCATGTATGAATGTATTTTTTTCTAACATATATATAAAATTTAATAGATAAGG
The DNA here is from genome assembly GCA_045592265.1 of Candidatus Fimisoma sp. Taxonomy (GTDB): domain Bacteria; phylum Bacillota; class Clostridia; order Peptostreptococcales; family Anaerovoracaceae; genus Fimisoma. The sequence continues at coordinate 2,785 of JAZNUK010000045.1, forward strand.
AGGTGTTGTAATGGCTCCAATGGTTATTGATATAATTATTGCAATTGCCGCTCTGTTGGCAGGTGCGTTAATCGGATATATTTACAGAAAAAATGTTGGCGAAAAAGCTATAGGAAGCGCTGAACAAAAGGCAAAAAATCTTATACTGGACGCTGAGAATAAGTCCGAAACGATGAAAAAGGAGGCCATCCTTGAGGCTAAAGAAGAAGCTCACAGATTGAGAAGTGAAGCCGAAAGAGATGCCCGCGAAAGAAGAGCAGAGATACAACGTTCTGAACGCAGACTTATCCAAAAGGAAGAGTCTATGGACAGAAAACTGGAAAACATTGAGAGAAAAGAAGAAAGCATTGTACAGAAGGAACAGGCTTTAATCAACAAACAAAGCGATTTGGATAAGGTTATATCCAAGCAGCTGGAAGAACTTGAAAGAATTTCAGGGTACACTGCGGAGGAGGCAAAAGGTATTTTGCTTTCCAGCATTGAGAAAGAAGTTCGCCACGATGCTTCCATCATGATTAAAGATATCGAAACAAAGGCAAAGGAAGAGGCTGATAAAAAAGCCAAGTACATCATTACAAATGCCATTCAAAGATGTGCAGCAGATCATGTGGCAGAAAGCACTGTCTCCGTTGTTGCATTGCCTAACGACGAAATGAAGGGAAGAATCATAGGTCGTGAGGGAAGAAATATCAGAGCAATTGAAACCCTTACGGGAGTAGACCTTATTATTGACGATACTCCTGAAGCAGTTATCCTTTCAGGATTTGATCCTGTAAGAAGAGAAATTGCAAGGGTGGCTTTGGAAAAACTTATTGTTGACGGAAGAATCCATCCGGCTAGAATCGAAGAAATGGTGGAGAAAGCCGAGAGAGAAGTCAATGCCATCATAAAAGAAGAGGGTGAAAGAGCTACTTTTGAGGTGGGAATCCATAACCTTCATCCGGAATTGATAAAACTCTTGGGAAGACTTAAATACAGAACATCTTACGGTCAGAATGTGCTTAAACATTCAGTAGAGGTAGCTCATTTGGCAGGTCTTATGGCAGGAGAACTGGGACTTGATATTAAGCTGGCTAAGAGAGCAGGTTTACTTCATGACATTGGAAAGGCTCTTGACCATGAAGTGGAAGGAACCCACGTTGATATAGGAATGGATGTTCTGAGAAGGTACAAGGAATCAGAAGCGGTTATTAACGGTATGGCAGCTCATCACGGAGACTACGAGCCGAAGAGCATGGAAGCGGTACTTATAGCAGCAGCAGATGCCCTTTCAGCAGCAAGACCGGGAGCCAGAAGAGAAACCCTTGATGCATACATCAAGAGATTGGAAAAACTTGAGGAAATTGCAAATACCACACCGGGAGTTGAAAAATCCTTTGCTATTCAGGCAGGTCGTGAAATCAGAATTATCGCAAAACCTGATGATGTCAATGATGAGGAAATTGTTTTCCTTGCCAGGGAAATTTCCAAGAAGATAGAAGCCGAATTGGAATATCCAGGACAAATTAAGGTTAATGTTGTCAGAGAGACAAGAGCGGTGGATTACGCAAAATAAAGAAAAGTTGCAAGGGGCTCCTTTGAAAAAAGGAGTTCCTTTTTTGAGAGAATCGAAATTAATAGAAAATAGGAGTGTGTGATGGTTGTATATCTTGATAACAGTGCAACTACAAAACCGTACAGAGAATCAGTTGAAACCATGGTCAAGGTGATGAGGGAAGATTTCGGGAACCCTTCTTCCCTGCATACCATGGGTATAGAGGCGGAAAAATATGTGCGCAGAGGACGTCGCTCCTTTGCGGCCAGTATTGGTGCGGGGGAAGATGAGGTTTATTTTACCTCCTGCGGCACCGAATCGGATAATACCGCTTTGTTGGGAGTGGCCCAGAGCAAACACCGGCAAGGCAAAAAAATTATCACTACCAAAGTGGAGCATCCGGCCATTATGGAGCCTGCCAGAAAGTTGGAAGCTATGGGATTTAAGATAGAATATGTAGGTGTTGATAAAAAATGCCGCCTTGATGTGGAACATTTAAAATCAGAATTGACGGAGGATACTGTTTTAATATCGGTTATGGCGGTCAATAATGAAACAGGAACTATAATGCCCCTAGAAGAAATTGCTAAAATAAAAGATGACTTTAATAGAACTAAGGGTACAAACATTTTACTCCATACAGATGCAGTTCAAGGCTATGGTAAAATACCTATTTATATGAATGGTAACTTTAAAGGAGTGGACCTCATGTCTGTAAGCGGGCATAAAATCCACGGACCAAAGGGAATAGGCGGATTATATGTGAGGAAGGGAGTCAATGTTACACCTTTTATGATAGGGGGAGGACAAGAAAGGCATTTCCGCTCAGGAACAGAAAACACACCGGCAATTGCCGCCTTTGGGGAAGCTATAGACATAGCTCATGGTAAATTTGAGAATCGCATAAAGGCAATGATAGATTCAAGAGAGTATCTTTTGAAAGGAATAGGCGAAGAGATAAAAGATATTTTAATAAACACCCCTGAAGGAGATGAGTCCGCCCCTTCTGTTCTCAATGTTTCTTTCTTGGGAACCAGAGGAGAAGTTTTGCTGCATAGCCTGGAACAAGAAGGGATTTATGTTTCTACAGGGTCTGCTTGCTCTTCTAACAAGAAGGGACAGAGTCATGTGCTTGGAGCAATGGGACTATCTCACAAGGAAATTGAAGGGGCCATTCGCTTTAGCTTTAGTGAATTCAATACTGTTGAAGAAATGGATTACGTGGTGGATAAACTCAAAAGTTCAGTTATGCGGTTTAGAAAGCTTGGAAGTTTCAGATAGCAGATAGAGTGACAGTTGACTTATGACCATAAAGACTACCAATGTTATTATACGAGGAGATAAGAAATGAACGAACAGAATATTCTTATAGTAAGGTGTGGCGAGGTTGCCCTAAAGGGAATGAACAAACCTTATTTCGAGAAAATGTTACAAGACAGGATCCGAAGAAATCTTAGGAATTTCAAAGGCGTAGAGGTTAAACGCCATGAAGGATTGATTTTTGTAAGAGCTGAAAAAGACTTGGATATAGATGCTATAATAAAAGAAACGGCAAAGGTTTTTGGTGTAGCATCTATCAGCAAAGCAGTGGAAGCCGAGTCTGAGCTTAATGCCATAGGGCAAGCGGCGTGTCAATATATGCAACAGCTTATAAATGAAAAAGGTGTAAAAACTTTTAAAGTAGAGGGAAAGCGTGCAGATAAAACTTTTCCGGTAAAGTCACCGGAAATTGGAAGGATTATTGGAGCAAAGGTTCTAGTGGGATGCAAAGTACTTAAAGTTGATGTTCATAATCCCGATGTTCTTCTTCATGTGGATGTGCGTTCAGACAGAACATATATATATGAAGGCAAGGTGGCAGGCTTCGGAGGTCTTCCTCTTGGAACCAACGGCAAAGGGCTAATCCTTCTTTCAGGAGGAATCGACAGTCCGGTTGCGGCATGGATGATGGCCAAAAGGGGAATGTTAATTGAAGCAGTACATTTTCATTCTTATCCATATACAAGCCCCAGAGCTCAGGAGAAGGTAGAAGAATTAGCAGGAATACTGGCAGGATATTGTGGCAGATTTAAGATGCATGTCATAAATCTGTTACCTATACAGGAAGCCATTGTGTCAAATTGCCCTGAAGAGGAAACCACCATACTTGTACGCAGATTCATGATGAAAATTGCAGAACGAGTTGCCGCTGACAACGGATGTATGATGCTTATTACAGGTGAAAATCTAGGGCAAGTTGCCAGTCAGACAGCTGAATCTTTGGTAGTAACAGATGCTTCCGTAGCCATGCCGGTAATGAGACCTCTTATAGCAATGGATAAGGTGGACATAATGGAAAAGGCTCAAGAAATAGGCACCTATGAGACCTCCATAATGCCGTATGAAGACTGTTGTACCGTATTTTTGCCTAAACATCCTACTACAAAGCCTCGCCTTGAGAAGATCCTTGAGTCTGAAAGCAAGTTAGATTGTGAAGGACTTATTCGGGCGGCTGTGGAATCTGCAGAAATAGTGAATATAAAGGGATGATGAAAGGCAGAGGTTGAGAATATTTACGAATTTTGATGCTGCACCCTTGAGATGAAAAAGAAAAATTTCAAAATGGTTGTTGACCGATGAACCAATATTTAGTAATCTTTAGATGAGGGAAAATTTCTCTCAGGGAGGTAATATTATGAGCAGTAATGCAATGTTTAACATAAGCTACGGACTTTATGTGTTGACTGCAAAAGAAGGGGAAAAGGACAACGGTTGTATCGTAAATACATTGCAACAGGTTACCACAACTCCAAATGCCGTTGCTGTAACGGTAAACAAGCAGAATTATACCCATGACATGATTAAGAGGACAGAGAAATTTAATGTTTCATTGCTGTCAACGGAAGCTGATTTTGAAATCTTTAAGAGGTTTGGCTTTCAAAGCGGAAAAGAAACAGATAAATTTGAAGGTTTTCAAAATGTTGTACGGAGTGAAAACGGCTTGTACTATGTAAATAAGGCTACTAACGCTTATATAAGCGGTCAAGTTTTCCAAATGGTGGATTTGGGAACTCATACCATGTTTTTAGCCAATGTGACAGAAATGGATGTTCTTTCTCAGGCACCGTCATTGACCTATGCGTATTATCACGAAAATGTGAAGCCGAAACCACAGGCCCCTAAAAAAAGTGGGTACCGTTGCAAAATATGCGGTTATGTATATGAAGGAGAACCATTGCCGGAAGACTTCATATGTCCGTTGTGCAAGCACGGGGCTGAGGATTTCGAGAAGATAGAAATATAAAATTTAAATAAAAAATAAAATAAAATTAAATTAAAAGAGGAGGAGATTAAAATGAAAGAATTAAAAGGAACTAAGACAGAAGCTAATTTATGGGCCGCCTTTGCCGGGGAATCTCAGGCAAGAAACAA
>JAZNUK010000046.1:0-2589 GCA_045592265.1 Candidatus Fimisoma sp.
AAAAGTAAAAGATTTATTAATAAGAATAGAAGAAATGACACATTCTGTAGGACATTCTGAACGTACAGGAGTTATGGTTGAACCATATTTATCAAAACAATGGTTTGTAAAAATGAGACCACTTGCAGATAGAGTATTAGAAAATCAAAAAAATAAAGATACAAAAGTAAATTTTGTACCAACAAGATTTGAAAAAACTATGAATCACTGGATGGAAATAACTTATGATTGGTGTATTTCTCGTCAATTATGGTGGGGACATAGAATACCAGCTTGGTATAAAGGTGATGAAGTGTATGTTGGTATAACTCCACCAGAAGGAGAAGGTTGGGTTCAAGATGAAGATGTTCTTGATACATGGTTTTCATCAGCTTTGTGGCCTTTCTCGACCTTAGGATGGCCTGAAAAGACAGACGAGCTGGAATATTTCTATCCGACAGATGTACTTGTTACAGGCTATGATATTATTTTCTTCTGGGTTGTTAGAATGGTATTTTCAGGACTTGAGGCTATGGGAGAAGTGCCGTTCCATCACGTATATGTTCACGGACTGGTGAGAGATGCGGAAGGTCGCAAGATGAGCAAATCTCTAGGAAATGGAATAGATCCGCTGGAAGTGATAGACCAATACGGTGCCGACGCGCTGAGATTCATGTTGACCACAGGTATTACGCCGGGCAACGATATGAGGTTTAAGGACGATAGACTTGAATCTTGCCGTAACTTTGCCAATAAACTTTGGAACGCTTCAAGATTCGTAATAATGAACCTTCAAGATGAAGACGGAAACTTCAAGGAAATGGCAAAGTGCTGTGCAGATTGTTGCGGTAAGGCATGCGGAGATACCACAAACTTTACTAATATTGCCTTGAAAGATGAAGATAAATGGATAATAAGCAAGGTAAATGAGACCATCGAATATGTGACCACAGCCATGGAAAAATACGATCTGGCATTGGCAGGACAGAAGGTTTATGACCTTATCTGGAATGAGTATTGCGACTGGTATATTGAACTGGTTAAGGCCAGACTTTGGGGAGATGACGAAGAAGACAAGAAGGTAGTAAGATTTACCCTTGTAATGTGCTTGAAGAATATGCTTAAAATGCTCCATCCGTTTATGCCTTTCATTACGGAAGAGATTTGGAGCTACCTGCCTCACGGCGAAGAACAGGCAGATAATCCGCACAACTATCTCATTAAGGCACAGTGGCCTAAGGCAAGTATTAACTGTATGTTCCCGGCAGCAACTAAGACTTTGGAAACGGCAATGGATGCAATTCGCGCCATTAGAAATATAAGGGCGGAGGCAGAGGCCGCTCCGAGCAAAAAACTGAGAGCTGTTATTTTGGCAACAGATGAAAGACTGGAAACTATCAAGATGGGTGAAAGTTATATCAAGAACCTTGCCAATATTACTGAAGTTACTTTCATAACAGGTAAAGAACAGGCGCCGGAGGAAGCCATGTCTGCAGTAATTGACGGTGCGGAAATCTTTATCCCATTGGAAGACCTTGTGGACTATAACGCTGAATATGACAGGCTTATTAAAGAGCAGAAGAGACTTGAAGGTGAGGTTAAGCGAGTTGAAGGCAAACTGTCTAACCAGGGATTTGTCAGCAAAGCTCCGGAGAAGGTAATCAACGAAGAAAAGGAAAAGATGGTTAAATACAAAGAAATGCTGGAAAAGGTTACTGACAGACTGGCAACTATAGGTGCAAAGCTGGGTAAATAGCTGGGAAACAGCAATTGACAGCCGGCAACCGGCAATTAGAAATCTTTTTCCAAGGGGGAGATTAAATGACGGATACAGCAAAAGCCATAGCAAAGATTCATGAATTTGAGCGTTTTGGAAGTATTTTGGGACTTAAAAGAATGACGAGACTTTTGGAGATTTTGGGGAATCCTCACCGTGATTTGAAGGTAATTCACGTTGCAGGGACCAATGGTAAAGGGTCAGTATGCAGATATATTTACAGGATTCTTCAAGAATCAGGATATAGGACGGGACTTTATACCTCGCCTTTTCTTGAGGTTTTCAATGAGCGTATAGAGCTTGACGATAAACTTATAAGTGACGAGGACTTGACTGTGTATACGGACAGAGTGCTGGCTGCAGCCAAGGTAATGACCGACAGGGGAGAGCAATCTCCCACTGAGTTTGAAGTGGTGACAGCAATTGCATTTCTGTATTACAAGGAAAAGGCGGCTGACTATGTGGTTCTTGAAGTGGGACTTGGAGGAACGGGAGATTCCACCAATGTCTGTGATGAGCCTCTCATGACGGTAATCACCTCTGTTTCCATGGATCATATGGACAGGCTTGGGGATACAATTGAAGAAATTGCGGCAGAAAAGGCGGGAATCCTCAAGACAGGGTGTCCGCTGGTTACGGGAGTTAAGGATCAAAGGGCGCTTAAGGTGATAGAAGATACGGCGGCAAGCCTTGGTGCCATGGCTTTTCGCACCAAGGATGTGCCTGTCATGGTGAAGGAAGAGACGGTTACGGGGTCCAGGTTCTCGGTGAATATCAGTGGCGTGGAGTTTGAAGATGTTGAAATTTCCATGACAGGCCGCCACCAGATTGAG
>JAZNUK010000047.1:0-2549 GCA_045592265.1 Candidatus Fimisoma sp.
GTCAAATAGATACGAAAAACGGGCAAAGGAACAATTGGAGGTATAGTGAAATGGGCGCGGGAAGCCAGCAAAGGAGTAATGAAATGTATAGTCAAAACAACACCAACACGAGAGGGTATAAGAACATCACTGGCATCAACAGTCAAACTGACAATGAAACTTGTCAGAAAGACGAAGGGGCAGCTACGGATATTATAAAGGAGCTGGGAATGTTAGCAGGAGGAAACAATTTTAAAAGTGATTTACAGTATATCAACATAATAGGAAGTATCGAGGGACATTCCGTATTGCCTCAAGACAATAAGACCACCAAGTACGAACATTTGATTCCGGAGTTGGTGGCGGTTGAGGAGAACCCAGAGATAAAGGGACTGCTTCTTATTCTTAACACGGTGGGCGGAGATGTGGAGGCAGGGCTGGCACTGTCTGAATTGGTGGCAGGAATTTCAAAGCCTACGGTATCTTTAGTTATAGGTGGCGGTCACAGTATAGGAATTCCGTTAGCAGTGTCTGCGGACTATTCCTTTGTAGCAAAATCTGCGACAATGACTCTTCACCCGATAAGAACCAGCGGAACACTCATCACGGCGGAACCTACTTTTGAATATATGAAAAAGACTCAGGAGAGAGTGGTGGACTTTATAGTTGAACATTCCCATGCAAAAAAGGAAGATATAGAGAAGAAGATGAATTGTACCGGCAACATGGCAAATGATGTGGGGACGTTGCTCTTTGGACCGGATGCGGTGGAGATGGGTCTAATAGATGAGGAGGGCACATTGACACAGGCTATTAGAAAGTTGAGAGAGATGATTAAAGAAAGCGATAAGAGGGATGTCTAAAAAAGAGCAATAGCGGTATCTAAAAAAAGAGAGAGTAATTAAAAACAGTGAGAGGGATGCCTAAAAAAGAGCAATAGCGGTATCTGAAAAAAAGAGAGAGTAATTAAAAACAGTGAGCGGGATGCCTAAAAAAAAGCAAAAGAGGTATCTAAAAAACAGCGAGAGTAATTAAAATAGCGAGCGCAATTAAAAATAGTGAGAGGTATGCTAAAAAAGGGAGATAACGTTGTCTGAACAGCGGTCATATGGGTGCCCTAAAAACGAAGATTACGGTGTTTAAAGCTGCCGATGGGAAAGGAATGTGAGCGTAGCGGGAGAAAAAATATTGACAGAAATTTACAGTTGATGTAGTCTTAAAGGGCAAAGGGAAGCAGGGAAAGGATACTTATGAATAAGTTGAGGGTCGCTGTATTAACTGAAAATTATGCTTTTGGGAAGGCTTTGGCCCGAGGCATCATGGGGGAGGGCTCGGGTCTGGAAGTAATCTGCTATTTTTCGGAAGATGATTTTTGTAGGGAATCAAGAGAGAGGAAAGGTGAGGACCCACATAAAGAAATTGCAAATAACCACCGCATATTGGTAACTGACATGGCACGGGCCTTCCAATGGATGCCGGCATCGAATATTCTGTTTTTAAATGGACTTGAGACAGTGGGCGAAGCAATTTACCAACTTGACAAATTATCTCCTGTAAGAGCAATTTACAGCCTTCTGACAGATATATATATTGATAACACCGGTAAAGAGTTTACACCGCTGGCGTTTAAGGATGTATCTGTGGTGGGAATTTTATCTCCTTTTGGAGGTAGTGGTGCAACTGTTGTGTCAATAACTTTAGCAAGAGCGCTGGCCTACAAAAGGGAGACCGGAGTTTTGTATATGAATCTGGGAGAACGGGATGATTACTTTTTTTATGTGAGAGGCGATGAATCGGCTGTTAGAAGTAAGAAAGAACTTCTTTTTTCCATAGAAGAAGGGAGAAAAGAAGGACTGCGAAAGTTTCTCATATCCGATGAGCATAATGTGCAGTACTTTCTTCCCGGGGAAGGTAGAAACTGCTTTGATAGAAGGACATACATTGAGAAGGTGCTAAGATTGGTCGGAGAAAGCGGATTGTTTTCCTATGTAATCGTGGATCTGGGGAGAAAGGAAGAATATGTGGATTTATGCCACTTGGTTTGCAGGGTGTATGATCAAAGAGATATGAGAAGTAGGCTTATTTCAGATGAAGCCAAAGAGAAGTCCATCGAAGGTGGTATGAAGAAGTTTGACCAAGAGTATTTGCAGTATCCGTGCAGTGGCATCTGTGAAAAGGGTGAGGAAGTGACTATATATAATTTTGTTGGTAAAGAATTCGATAATATGAATTTTGGTAATGCAGACTTCGGTAATAAGGAATTTGCTGCCAAGAAATTCAGTGAAATTTCATACTCTTGCTGTTCTGATAACAATCAAGTGGAAAGCTTTCAGATAAGAGAAGATGTGGACAGCTTTGTGGAGCAAGACGGTTTTATTCAAATTTCCATGGAAGGTACTTTTGCCGAAGATGTGGAGGCCATAGCAGAAAAAATGTAAAATAATTACAAAAAACAGTTGCAATTTTCCGGCAGCTGTTTTATTATAATGGCAAGATGTAAATAAATGTAAAATATGGAACAAAATTGAAAAGCAAAAAGAGGGAATGGGATAAAAGGGTCAAAGGGGAGT
>JAZNUK010000048.1:0-13150 GCA_045592265.1 Candidatus Fimisoma sp.
TTTACTTTCAGACTTCTTGTTCTCGTTCGCCCTGCTAAATAGAGATTTCTTATTGCTACCAGTCCCGTTACTATCCCAAAACTCCGATGTCAAGAAGTTTACACCTTTTTCTACACTAACTACGTCTTCGCCTTTCTCATCAACACGCTGTTTCGGTTGAGATTTCGCTTGCAGCTCCAATTCCGGTTCTGATTCCGGCTCCAATTCCGTTTCTGATTCCGGCTCCAATTCCGGTTCTGATTCCGGTTCTGATTCCGGTTCCAACGCCAGTTCTGATTCCGGCTCCAATTCCGGTTCCGATTCCGGCTCCAATTCCGGTTCTGATTCCGGCTCCAATTCTGGTTCTGATTCCGGTTCTGATTCCGGTTCTAACTCCAGTTGTCTTTGACATAAACTTTTACTATTTTCAAAGAATCTTTCTTCCTTCTTATCTTCCGCTTTAGGTGTTTGTATCGGGGCCCACATCTCATCCAATATTTGAGCTCGTTGCTCTTCCTTGGTTTTCGCAGTAGATACACATTCGTCCGAACATACCCTTGCTCCATCTTCAAATGCCATCACTGCAATGGGAGTAGGTGGCATTGCCATGTCCACCTGCTTTAGGAAATTTGCTTTTATGAAGTCTAACTTGGAAAACATCTCTTCAAAGGTCGCAGGTTCCTTGGGTTTTCTAGTGCTATAATCACCTTTAGGCGAAAGAGCATCCCACTGTGCCTTTCTTTCAGCAACCAACTCGTCCACACGCTTTCGTTCTTCTTCTAGCATCCTTTGGAATGAATCCTCATATTCTTCTTTACCCACATTAACAGGCATAGTCTGTTTCTGTGGAGTATGCACTTCTATGCTTTCTCTATCATATCGTATGGTTTGGCGCGTGTTCTTGGCCCAAGTCTCATCACTATTTTCAAATTGGAAAAGTTCTTTTTCCAATTCCCGCATATTATCCTCTGAGGCAAAGTCAAAATTCAAGTCAAAAATTTCATCTGCAGATTTCTTTTCGCCCCCCGCTGATTCTACATCCCAAGAAAATTCCGCTCCAATGTCTTTACTCTCTTCTCTTTCCTCAAAAATCTCCCCCCTCGGTATGATTTTCTCAACATCTATGTCGTTAACAGTGGTTTCCCTATTGTCAAAAACACCCCATTCAAAATCTGCAGCAACCTTAGGTCTGCTTTCATTTTTAGGGAACCCTTCCAGATTCCACTGGAGCTGCAAAGGGGCATTTTTCACTTCCACACTGTATTGCTTAAGCTCTTTTCCAATCTCTTCCGTTTTTCTTTCCGCCTCTATTTTAAATGGAGGATTAAAAATAACATCGAGATGGTTTCCACTGGATGTACAAGACCTTTCGTCCACAGGCAGAATTCTATTTCCGCAACGTGCACAAAACATATCGTCTTTATGCACTTGCTTTCCACATTTTGTACAAAACATTTTGTTTCCTCCACTAATCTCTGATTTGCTCTTCTAATTCTTTCTCTGTAAACACTCTGCCTGTTTTTGTTGTATTACAATTATCAGATCCAAACTTCACAAAAACATCCACAGTATCTTGGCTTTCCTTGACGTGCTGCTGCTCCATCTCTTCAAGCATTTCTTCAAACTGAATAATCTTTTGTTCGCCGTCAAGAAGTTGCTTTCCGGGCTTCTGTCTCTTTCTTCTTAGATCTTCATCCTCCCGTACAGCACCTTCTTTTATGTCGTAAGGTATTTTCCCCTGTGCGACAGCTCTTTCTTCTCTCTTTGTTTCATCTTCTTGAACCTCGCACATCACCGGGCTTTGAACACCTTTTTCATTATATGGATTCTCACCTACCTGATATACATGACCCTTTCCATTTTTAAGAGTAGTATTTCCGGCATATTTTAATTTTACTTCTGCCCCCTGTATTTTTATTTCTATCTCGTCTAAGTTTCGTGCGGATAATCTAGAAATTTCTTCAATAATGTTTGAAGGCAAAATCAGTTGTAAGTTGCCTCCTTCATCACAATTGATAGCACTTTGGTCGTAATAGCTATCATCATCCGCCATTGCTGAGTTTGCCGTCTGTTGAATATTATATGTATCTTCATGTCCTTTGTCGGAATGTGTTTTTTCCCCCGCGGTGAAATAAATTTCTTTTTCTACCTCGGAATTAATTTTTCTCTCTTCCAAATAATCTATCGGCCTCTTTTCCTGCAAAGACTCTTTTTCTTCTTCCAAAAAAGCTTTTTTCATCTCCTCTTCCCAGGTTGCTTCTTCTTTGGCAAAGAAAGTTTGTATCTCCTCTTCCTCTTCGATCTGTTCAACCCTTTTCGCCCTATCCGGCAAATCAGCCTCTAAGCGTTGGGCAACGATTTCTTCTATGTATGTGGTTTCCGTAGGCACATATTTCTCTTCTGTTTTTTCGGACAAATCCTGCTTCTCTTCCCCTTCCAGAAAGTTGAAAACCTCTTTCTCGTTTTTTCTTCTTTCCAAGGTGGTTCTTATGATTTTTCCCAATATAACAACGACAAGCAACGACGAAATTATTATAGCTGTAAGCAGTACAATTTCAATCTCGTCTTTTAATATCTGTATTATTTCATTTAAAACTTCCGTTACCTTGTCGAGCATGCCTTTTCTCCCATCGTATAGTTCTTTTCATTATATACCAAAACTCTTTACATTGCAAAGAAAAAAGAGCAGATTGCCTCTGCTCTTTCTTCTGTTTTTTCATAAAATAATGTTTTTTTGATAATTTAATTATCTTCCGCTGCGCTGGCTGTTCTGATTGCTCTGCTTATTCTGATTTTTCTGGCTCTTTTCATTTTTATTCTGATTTGAGTTATTGTTGTTGCTTTCATTTGAATTTCTTTCAGAATTGTTCTTGAACATATTGTTGTTCTTGTTTGTTTCCTTCATTTTTCATCCCTCCTCATCAAATATTTTGCTCACCGGGCAAAAAAGTATTAGAGGCAAATTAAGGTTTTATTTTTGAAAATTTTTTCTTTGATTTTAGATTTTCTTGTTGACAACCCTTGTTAAAAATGGTATCATTCATTGTACGTCATTCAAGAAGCATAAAGTGAATACGGATCTTTAGCTCAGCTGGCAGAGCACCTGACTCTTAATCAGGGTGTCCAGGGTTCGAACCCCTGAAGATCCACCAAAAGAAAAGCGAGTACCAAATGGTGCTCGCTTTTGTTTTACGTTAATCTCTGAAGGGGTGAGAACCCGTGAAAACCCACGGTCTTCTATTCTTGTACAGGAATAACCATGTCGCACCTTTCTCTCACTTTCATCTCAGAAAAATACACATCTTCAAGAGGTATCCATCTTTCATAAAAAAGTTGTGCTGCCTCAGGAGAATTCCTCTTCCCTATTCTCTCCCGCTGAAGTTTAGGCGAAATATCCATAAACACAGAAAAGTCATAATAGCCGTTAAATTGATTATGCATGGAGTAAGCTCCTTCAACTACGATAAGTTTCTTCATTTTCTCTTCAATGTATGGTGATAATTCCATGGTGGAGCAATCGAATTTTCTGTACTTGACCACTTTGCTCTTTCTCAGAGGAATCAAAACTTCTTCCAAAAATCTTTCCCAATCGATATTCCCACCGGCTTCTTTATATCTTTCTGCATTTCTCTGCTCCGGTCGCAAGAAAAAGTCATCCATGTGAAAAACGGTACAATCATAAACTTCTTTCAAAATCTTTGCCAGAGTGGTCTTTCCGCTGCCGCTGCGCCCATCGATGGCAATGGTTATCTTCGTGTCACCTACAAGCAGTTGGTCAATCTTTGCCAGCAAAGGCAAAAATTCTACATATCTATTGGCAACGACTCTGTATGCAGGGGCATATGCTTCTCTAAACATCTGTGAATGATGTACGGGAGGATACCCAGCTGCCTCCCATTCTCCCTTTTCAATTTCAAACTCTTTCCAAGAAAAAGGAAGCAGTCCTTTTTCCACCATGCCGCTAACCACAATGAGCTTTTCTTGCAGCTTCTCTCTCCCTTTCTCTTCTGTCACGGCGGAGTTTAAGAAAATCTGTGCCAACGTCTCTCCTTTGAGCCCCAGGTTCAGATAATTCAAATGGACACGGCTGTAGTCACCATCAAGAACATCCACTAAGAAGTCCCCCGTCAAATGGGTGTCCTTCCCTCTGTCAACATAATCCTTCTCTTCCAGTATGCGCTCCTTCACCTTTTCCAACGAAGATATCATGTGTTCACAACCAAATGAACTTTGATATAAGTATTTAAATATGTCCTCCATCTGTAGTTGTGGATATTTTCTGTAATGACTGAGCAACAAGGCGAAGGTTTGTTCCCGCTGATTATCAATCCCTTTGCCAGCCTCTGTTTTTTTCTCCTTCTGTTTTCCAATTATATTCTGCATTCTGCTACTCCACAGTTCTCACACTTATCTACTGAAATCTGTTATCTTTGGATTATCCAGCACCATAACAATTCCCGGTATCAGCAACAATTGTACAACGATTCCCGGAATAGCGTTGGTAAAAGCACCTGCAATAAACGCAGCAAAGGTAAAAACTCCTCCGCTGATTCCCATACAAATCGCCATTGCTACACCCCACACCAATCTTCCTGCAACCATAGCAACAATCAGAGAACAGTAAATATACAGTTTTTTGCCCGGAAGTAATTTGTACATCAATCCTGCTATTGCTCCATAAGCCGCAAGTTCAAAAGTCATTGCCATTGCAGTTGGAAACAAAGGAGGCATCCCCAGAGTCAAAGAACGTAACAAGGGTGCGATTAAGCCAACGACAAGCCCCCAATTCCATCCGCATATGAATCCGCAGAGTAGCACCGGAATATGTAATGGACACAGCATGGCACCAATTTCCGGAATCTGCCCGGTCAAAAATGGCATAATATATGCGATTGCCAAAAACAATGCAGCAACCGTCATCTTCAAAGGTTTATTGCTTTTTTTCATGTGAACTTTCCCCTTGCCTATCTTTCTTTCTTAAACATTTTTGCGAAGAAATCCGGTGCACTTTTCCACGATTTGTCTTTTCGCGCCAAGTTACCGGTATTGGCACCCATTGAATTGTTTATGGCCGGGATTTCTGAATCTCCTTTGCTCTTTCGTTCATCTGTCCATTCCTCGTGGAGAAGTTTACTGGTGAGAATTTCCCCCTTATCGTCCTCTTCAATAAGAATTTCTCCTTCAGCTTCCCTTTCCTTCCTCTCCTGCCATTCCTTAATTCCTCCAATAGCCGCTAATACAATAAACAATCCAATTAGTACAATTCTACCCATAAGTTCCTCCTCTTTTCATACATATAAAAGTAGCACTAACCAACGGCCAATTGACCGTCATAGATATTTATCCAGTTCTACATAGGCTTTCCCCTTGCGAGAAGTTCCCGTGGCACCCCTATACACTACTTTACCCTTACCTCTCAACACTACCTTCTCTCCGCCCTTGAGCATATAATCCGGTTTTTTCGTTTCAATGCTGTTGACAAAGACAATTCCTCTACTTACAGCTTCTACTGCTGTCTTCCTTGAAATTCCAAAGGCTGCCGATACGATATTGTCAAGTCTTGGGGAAGCTACGGTGAATTTTTGCCTTTCTTTTTTTATAGATGATTTTTTCAATTTATCGATGGTCAAAACTTTCGTTGATATAGGTGTTTTTCCTACGGCTACATAGTTTTGAGCCAGATACGAAGCTATTTCTTCATTTACCACAATCTGCGCCCCCTCTTCAAGCACCAAAATATCCCCCATCTTCTCCCTTTTTATACCTAAGGACATAAGTGCTCCAAGATAGTCTGAATGACGAAGGGAGGCGTCCTTCTTCCCGGCGACCACATCGATTACTCTCAATGGGCATTGCTCCGGGTTTTCCTTGAAATAGTGAAAGAGTTCTTCTTCTCCGCATATCATGGTGTAATCAGGCACGAACACCACTTGCTTTCTCTCCGCGTCTTCAAAACCTCCGTAAAGAAAAACCCCTTCCTTGGCATGGCTCTTTACAAATGGCATTACCAGAGATTGCTCGTTTAAATCCAAGAAATCTGTGGAAACCACCGCGTAATCATTCTGAAATTTTCTGTATCTATCTTCAACTATATTAAGCAATAATTTTTTATCCATAGGTGGCTTAAACCTCTTAACTGTGGTATACTTACTTATCTAAATTATACCATAAAATACACAAAATAAAAGGAGATTCACCATGCAATATAATTACAGGACTTCTCAAACCTGTTCCAGAGAAATATATTTTCAAGTAGAAGACAACAAAGTAAAAAATGTGCAATTTGTCGGCGGATGTAACGGCAATTTGAAAGGTATCGCCGCTCTGGTTGAGGGAATGACCGTAGAAGATGTAAAAACTCGCCTAAAGGGAATCAAATGCGGCTTCAAATCCACATCTTGCCCTGATCAGTTAGCACAGGCTTTAGAAGAGCTGGCGACAAAATAGTCTTTCAATGTTAAGGTAAAGAGGACCCTGATATGAGTAATTTTCTCTTTAAAAAATTCATAAATGATTCCGACAATATCAATGACCCTAAGGTGCGTGACAGTTATGGGAAACTGGCAGGCATTATCGGTATTGTATCCAACGCTTTTTTATGCGGAATGAAAATTCTGATTGGAATTATCTCGGGGAGTATTGCCATAGTGGCAGACGGTATCAACAATCTGGCCGACGCGTCGTCAAGCATAATAACTATTGTTGGATTTAAAATGGCAAGTCTTCCGGAAGACAAAGATCATCCTTACGGCCACGCCCGAATAGAGTATATAACAGGCATGGTAATTTCCATAATGATTATTCTTGTAGGTATTGAACTGGGCAAAAGCTCTGTTGATAAAATTCTCAATCCTTCCCCTGTGGACTTTAGCCCCGCCGTAGTTATCGTACTGTTGATTGCCATCATCATCAAAGTATGGCAGTCCGTCTTTAATATTTCCGCCGGGAAAAAAATAAATTCCCTTACCCTCATTGCTACAGGTACCGATAGCAGGAATGATGTCATATCCACTGCCGTGGTTTTGGCAGGGGTATTAGCGGAACATTTCTTTTCACTATGTATCGACGGGTATTTGGGTCTTGCAGTTGCCGTCTTTATTCTTTGGTCGGGTATTTGCCTTGTAAAAGAAACCATAAGTCCACTCTTAGGCGAGGCTCCGGATCCCCAATTGGTAAAGGACATAGAAAACTTATCCAAAAGCTATGCGGGAATTCTGGACATTCATGATTTGGTAGTGCACAACTATGGTCCCGGCAAAATTTTTGCTTCCATACATTTGGAGGTAGACGCCTCTGTAGATGTCATGACAAGTCATGAGCTTGTCGATGCGGTTGAAAGGCAGGTTTCACGGGATTTGGGCATTCATCTGACTGCTCACATGGATCCTATTGACTTGTCTGCACCTCATAGGGAAGAAATAATAAACATAATTAATACCACCATTCCCACTATTGAAGGCGTCCAAAGTTTCCATGATTTACGCATGATTGCAGGCCCAACCCATACAAATATAATTTTTGACGTAGTGGCGACCCACGATTGCAAACTCTCTGAAAGTGAAATTGAGAGAGCTTTTAATCACGCAATACAGCAAGAATATCCGGAATTTTTCGCCGTTATCGACGTGGATAAATCCTTTGCTGAAGGCTGATTCCATACGGGGTTAAATTATTATAGCCTTATGACTATAAATAGTGATATAATATATTAAAGATTAAATACAGAAAGGGGATATGTCATGACAATCTTTGGACTACATATCAGTATGGCTGTAGTGTGGCTGATTATAATGATTATATTTTTAGCCATTGAAGCTTCCACTGTGGGCCTGACCTGCATATGGTTTGCGGCCGGCTCTTTGGTAGCCTTGCTTTTAGCCTTATTCAATGTACCGGTTATTGCACAGATTATAGTTTTCTTGATTGTATCAATCTGTCTCTTGGTTTTTACCAGGAAAATTTTTGTAGAAAAACTGAAAACCGGAAAAGTGGATACCAATGCAGATGCACTCATTGGCGAAATGGGTGAAGTTATCAGCAAAATCGAACCTCTTCACATGGGGCAAGTTCGAGTAAAAGGTCAGGTTTGGTCTGCTATCTGCAAAGAAGATATAGTTATCGATGAGGGTGTAACGGTTAAAATTCGTGCCATTGAAGGCGTTAAACTAATCGTGAGACCCGTTGATGATAAATAAAGAAAGGAATAGGAAAAATGTTAACAGTAATTATTTTGATAATTTTGGCGCTTCTTATTGTTTGGCTTTTAGTTTCCAACATCAGAATCGTTCCTCAGGCAAAGGCTTATGTTGTTGAAAGACTTGGCGCTTACCACGCAACATGGCAGGTAGGCCTCCACTTCAAAATTCCTCTAATTGACAAGATTTCAAGAAAGGTTTCTTTGAAGGAGAAAGTTATCGACTTCCCGCCGCAGCCTGTAATTACCAAAGATAACGTAACAATGGAAATAGATACGGTTATATATTTCCAGATTACTGACCCTAAGTTATACGCATACGGTGTTGAAAGTCCTATGGATGCCATCGAAAATCTGACGGCAACAACCCTTAGAAACATTATCGGTGAACTGGAACTGGACGAATCTCTCACAAGCCGCGAGCACATCAACTCCAAGATTAGACTGGTACTTGACGAAGCAACTGACCCATGGGGAATCAAGATCAATCGTGTGGAAGTTAAGAACATCACTCCTCCTCGTGACATTCAAACTGCCATGGAAAAGCAAATGAGAGCTGAGCGTGAAAGAAGAGAGGCCATTCTCATTGCAGAAGGAGAAAAGAAATCTCAGGTACTTATAGCAGAAGGTCAAAAGGAAGCGGCTATTCTTCAGGCAGAAGCTTCCAAGCAGGCTGCAATCCTGCAGGCAGAGGCTGAAAAGCAAGCTGCAATCTTGCAAGCAGAAGCTAATAAGGAAGCTGCCATCAGAGAAGCCGAAGGTCAGTCCGAAGCCATCTTGATGATTAACAAAGCTACTTCCGACGGTCTTAAATTCATCAAAGAAGCCGGTGCCGATGATTCAGTTATCAAGCTGAAGAGCTTAGAGGCTTTTGAAAAAGCTGCCGACGGTCAGTCAACAAAGATTATAATCCCTTCAGAAATTCAAGGCCTTGCAGGGCTTGCAACATCAGTGAAGGAATTTATGAAATAAGAGTTTGAATGTTTTGTAAATCAGATATCTAAAAACTTAAAGCCTCCGCAATTAATCGGAGGCTTTAATGTTGTATCTGCAACTCATACCCAGTCCACTCTAATCGAGATAGTACGTATAAGCATCTATCTCTCCCTCTACTTCCTCCGGAGCGTAGTAAATATTTTTTCCTACCCACGGCCAACTATGGTCATACCGAAACCCTTCTTCATCCTGCATTCCCATAGGCATATATTCTTTAGGCACAATCCCTTCCCCATTACTTATCTGTGCAAAAACAAATATTATCCGCTTATTTTTCTCATCTATCAAAGCATATTCATAACAAGCCCCTGCATTCTTGATGGTTATGTATGCCGGGTATTCAAAATCGTCTTCGCTATATTCCACATAATTTGTAACTTCACCTTGAAGAGTTTTAATGGTGCAACTTATACCGGCCAATCTCTCTTTTTCCTTCCGCAAAGCTTCTTCATCAATATAATGTGCCTCCAGGTATATTAAATATGTATCGTCAAACAAACCGGTTTTATGATAAAACCTGTGCTCTATATTACTTATATTATCAGCTGATCGGGGGAACACAAACAGACCACTGTGCACATCGTGTTCATCTCCTTTAATCTCTCTTATGACTTGTAGATATTCCTCCACATCTGTAGTGGTCTGTTCGATTGGTTTTTCCATGGAATCAATACCTATCAATACTAACGTCATCAAAAATTTTACAAAAACGATCAGTAAAATGGCAGATAGAATAATTAAAATCCAAAATCCAACTTTTTTGGTTTTTTTCACGGTCTCCCTCCACAATGTCTTTTTTCTATATCTTTCTATATATTATCATCTTGTAGCTCACGAGTCAAAGCCACAAGAAAACGGCTTCTTTTGATGAAATCTTTTCGGGATTCACATCTAAAGAAGCCGGTCTTTCAATCTTGATATATCTTTTTAATCTTTATAGTCATTACAGTTGCATGAATTGCCCTCTACCCCTCGGCAATTCATATTTTGTCTGTGGGCGGCACATTGTGCGGCCGCAGGACAGCCAATACATTTCACGCCTTTTTTCTTTTCTTTTATGATATATATGACTGCCGCCCCAACTACTAAAAGTATAACTAATCCGACAATAATATTTGTCATACTATCACCCCTTTATTTCTAATTTATTTTCCCCGTCTATGCGGCCTTTTTCAATACATACTCCGCTTCAAACTTTTTGTTGTTTCTGATGATAAGATATACAACAAAAGCAACCATGGCACCTACCGCCATTAGTCCCGGAAGGAATCCCGTTCCAAAGCTTCCCGTTGTAATCAATGTTCCTATCTGGTAAACAAGAAATGCTACTACATAGCCTGTTCCAAGCTGAAGTCCGATACCTCCCATAAGCCATTTCTTGTCCTGTATTTCTGCATTCATAGCGCCGATAGCTGCAAAGCATGGTGGTGTAAACAAGTTGAACATGAGATATGCAAGCGCTGCCACGGAAGTAAGTCCGAAAGCTGCGGCAACTTCGCTTGCGCCACCCATTAACTCCAATGCTTCCGTATCAATAAAGTTTGAAATTCCGTAAACTACAGCCAAAGTTCCAACTACATTTTCCTTTGCAATGAATCCTGTAATTGCTGCGGCGGCAAGTTGCCATACACCAAAACCCAAAGGAATCAGCAAAACTGCAAAAGGTGATGCTATTGTTGCCAGAATTGACGTATGCTCCATGCCTTCTGCAACAGGTTGGAGATTCCAGCTAAAGGTCTGCATAATCTGAACCACAGCATTACAAACCAAAATTATTGTACCGGCTTTGATTATATATGCCTTGGCACGAGCAAACATGGAAAATGTAGCTCTTTTGAGGCTTGGCAACTTGTATTCCGGAAGCTCTATTATAAAGAAGGATTTTCTGTATTTAAATCCTGTAAGCTTCTTGATAAGTAATGCCCCGAAGAATATGAGCAGTATTCCCGCAAAGTACATTAATGTTCCTACCCATGAAGCATCCGCAAAGAAAACTCCGGCAAAAAGAGCTATTACCGGTAGCTTTGCTCCGCAAGGCATAAAAGGTGTCAACATTGCTGTTGCTCTTCTTTCTCTTTCATTACGAATTGTACGGCAAGCCATTACTCCCGGAATCGCACATCCTGTTCCTATGACCATAGGAATGATGGATTTGCCGGAGAGACCGACTCTCTTGAAGATAGGATCCATTACAACGCTTACACGTGCCATATAACCACAGTCTTCTAATAAAGCAATTAGGAAATACATTACCATTACCAGCGGTAAGAAGCCTACAACAGCACCTACACCACCGATGATACCGTCAACCAGAAGTGCTTGCATAAACGGAGAAGCATTTTCCACCAATCCTGCAACCCAGCCTTGGAAAGCTTCAATCCAGCCTACCAATGCGTCGGCGAGGAAAGGTCCCAAAGTTGACTGAGAAATATCAAATACCAACCACATTACTACAGCAAAGATAGGTATTCCCAGCCACTTGTTGGTAAGTATACCATCAATGGTATCTTGGTTGTTTCTTTCTTTTGTCAAAACCTTGCGTTGCTCGACAGTTTTTACAAGTTCGTTGACAAAGGCGAATCTCTTTCTGTCTGCCGCCTCTACTTGAGATTTGTCCTGAAGATTTACATTTTCTTGTATGTATGGAGCCTTCTGCCCGGAATTTTTCAAGGAAACAGCTTTTTTTACAACCTGTTTCAACCCTTCGTCTCCGGCTGTTATAGACACTGTCTCTATTACCGGACAGCCTAATTTTTCTTGTAGCAACTTTGCATCAATGGAAGTATCTTTCTTTTTATTGATGTCACTCTTGTTGAGCGCAACTACCACAGGTATTCCAAGTTCCAAAAGCTGAGTTGTGAAAAATAAACTGCGGCTCAAGTTAGTTGCATCAACAATATTTATTATCACATCAGGATTTTCGTTTTTTACATATGCACTTGTGATGCTTTCTTCAGATGTGAAAGGGGACATGGAATATGCTCCCGGCAAGTCGACTGCAATAAGCTCTTCCTCCCCATCGTAATAGCTTTTCTTTATTAAACTTTCCTTTTTATCTACTGTGACACCTGCCCAGTTTCCAACCCTCTCGTTTCTTCCTGTAAGGGCATTATACATAGTGGTTTTTCCACTGTTAGGATTTCCCGTCAACGCAATTCTCATTTAATTATCCTCCTGTTCTGAAAGGTAAACGGTTTTCAGTTAGTCTTGCCTAACTCTGTTGTAAAAATATATGTGATGCCTTTGCACCACCTATATCAAAATAGCCTTAGCCAGTTCTCGGTCGATATTGTATCTGGCATCCTTGATGGAAACCACACATCCGCCCTTCCGGTGGGAAATCACCGTTATAGGCTCTCCGCTATAGCAACCCAAGGAAAAAAGAAAGGTATTCAATTCTTCATCGTCAGTAAGAATATCTTTTATAATATATTCTTCTCCTTCATGTGCTTCGGCTAAATTCATGTCATCCTCCTAAGTATTAAAAGCGATTAGTCACCGCTAACACATATTAAGTTAGCACAGCCTAACCGTTTTGTCAACTAATTATTTCCAAAAAATTTGCGGAGTTGTGAGCTGAAAAGTTTGTTGCATTGAATATATTAACAATCCTTGAAAAATTATCCTTCATATGTTATGGTTTTTACATAATCTTATTTAGGTCGGTGGCGAAAATGAAGATACAGGAATCTGCTGAAAATTATCTAGAAACCATATTAACATTGCAAAAAAATAACGGCTCTGTCCGTTCTATAGATATTGCCAATGAAATGGGCTTTTCCAAGCCCAGTGTAAGCGTTGCCATGAAAAACTTAAGAGAAAATCTTTACATAGAAATAGACAGTAACGGTTACATTGTTTTAACAAATAAGGGCAAAGTAATCGCCGAAAAAATATATGAGCGTCACACTCTCTTGACAGATTGGCTCATATCCTTGGGAGTTTCTCCTGAAGTTGCGGCAGAAGATGCCTGCCGCATGG
>JAZNUK010000049.1:0-16656 GCA_045592265.1 Candidatus Fimisoma sp.
ATTATGAATACATAACAACAGGCTATTCTCCCCTATTGGAGATAGACATATAACAAATCACAACTAAAAATACCCCTATATTGCAGAAACAAAAAGTCTCTTTAGGGACTTAGTGTTGTCTACTATATGGGGTACAGTTCATTATTCGTTTTCTCGTGTGCCGGTAATTTTCTGACCGGCGCCGGGAATTTTTTCTCTATAGACACCTCCAAAATCACCATTACAGGGAAATTCTAATTTTTTTCTGTGGGTTTCTATAAAAATTCCTGTCCAAGGCCGTAAAATAGCGATTTAGTTAAAAGGAAAAAGGAAGGCCACTGAACTGCTCCCCAGGGTAAAGGAAAAAGGAAAGCTACCGATGACCTCAAAGTTAGGTTAGGTCATACTGCCTTCCTTTTATTTACACAATATATTAACCTGTATCCACTGGCAGCCAGCCATCATCTTACGACTGGCAAGCTTCTTGAGTCCGCTGACGCTTTTCTTCCAAAGCTTCTGCCAGAATCATGTCCTTAACCTTCATGAGGCGAGTTTGATTTCCTCTCTCATTTTCGTCAAGCTTCATCCTTATATACCTGATAGTCATTTCCAATTGAGGAATTTTCACATACTCAAGGGCGTTTACACGACGACGGGTTCTTTCCAGCTCGGCAGCTATCATCGCTGCTTCCTTCTCCTTTGCCGCAAGCTCCAAAAGCTCAGGGAGAATTTCCGCCAAACCGTTGATGGCTCCATCAAGCTCTCCCGATGTGTTGGCAAAACCATAGGGATATATATCGGCCGCATCTTCTGCCTTAGTCTTAAACTCAAAGACAGGAACGATTACGCTCATTATATTCTTCTGCCCCACACCGAGTTCAACTCCCTGTTTAGGAAACATGAGAGCCTCTTCCATAACCTCTTTGCTCATTACGGCACTGGCTATGGAAAAACTTTCATACACCGCTGCAAGCTTTGCCTCTACCTCCCGGCGAAGCCGCATGTTTTCGCGAGCCAATTCAAGGAATCCCTTCATGAGCTGATCTCGCTTATCCTTCATCAGCTTGTGGCCACGCCTTGCAGTCACCAGCCTACGCTTGAGGGTGGTTAGCATCATTCTGGTAGGATTTACATTCAATCTTTCCATAATCTGCTCCTTACTTATCTTCCTCTACATAATACTTTTCAAGGTATTCGTCTCTAATACGTTTTAACTCACTCTTAGGCAGAAGTGACAAAAGCTTCCATCCTGTTTCCAAGGTATCTTCTATACTTCTGTCCGTTTCATAGCCTTGGGACACATATTGCTTTTCAAAGGCTTGTGAAAACTGAGCGTACCTAAGATCTATAGGTGTAAGAGCTGCTTCGCCTAAAATCGTCACCAGTTCCAAAGCTTCTTTGCCTTTAGCATATGCAGCAAAAAGCTGGTTCATAGTGTCAGCATGGTCTTCCCTTGTCTTACCCTTTCCGATACCCTTGTCCTTGAGACGGGACAAAGACGGCAAAACGTCGATAGGCGGCTTTAAACCTTTCCTGTAAAGCTCTCTGGACAATATAATCTGACCTTCCGTAATATATCCTGTCAAGTCAGGAATAGGATGGGTTTTGTCGTCTTCCGGCATTGTCAGAATAGGAATCATGGTTATTGAACCTTCGCAGTCTCTTTTACGACCTGCTCTCTCATACATGGTAGCAAGGTCTGTATAAAGATAACCGGGATATCCTCTACGACCGGGAACTTCTTTTCTTGCAGCGGAAACTTCACGAAGAGCTTCTGCATAGTTGGTAATATCCGTCAATATAACCAGTACATGCATGCCTAAATCAAAGGCCAGGTATTCAGCCGCAGTCAATGCCATACGAGGTGTAGCGATACGTTCAACTGCCGGGTCGTTGGCAAGATTCATAAACAGTACCGTTCTATCAATAGCTCCGGTCTTTCTGAAGTCAGAAGCAAAGAAGTCCGCTTCTTCGTGAGTAATACCGATGGCGGCAAATACAACTGCAAAGTTGCCTTCGCTTCCTCTCACCTTTGCCTGACGCGCAATCTGTGCCGCAAGTTCAGCATGAGGAAGACCTGACCCTGAAAAGATAGGAAGCTTCTGTCCCCTTACCAAGGTATTCAAACCGTCTATGGCCGATACACCTGTCTGAATAAATTCAGACGGATAGTCTCTGGCTGCCGGATTCATAGGCAATCCGTTAATATCCATTCTCTTTTGCGGTATAATTTCAGGTCCGCCATCCTTAGGACGACCCATACCGTCAAAGACTCTTCCAAGAATATCAGGAGAAACGGCAAGCTCGGTACCTCTTCCCAGGAACTTTACCGTACTTTCTTTAAGGTTGATGCCGGCAGAACTTTCAAAGAGCTGTACCAAGGCGTTGGAACCGTTAACCTCAAGCACTCTGCAAAGTCTTTTCTCACCTGTAGGGAGTTTTATTTCTCCCAGCTCATCATAGGTTACATTTTCTACATCTTTTACCAGCATAAGAGGACCGACAACTTCGCTGATAGTCTTATATTCTTTAATCATCTAAATCCGCCTCCTCTACTGAATATCCTGAACTAACCGTTCTCATTTCTTCCATCAATTTGTCAAAGGTTTCATCCACATCTTTCTCTTCAACATATTTAAAACGACCGATAGACTCTCTGATTGGAAGTTCCAAAACCTTGTTGAAGTTCATTCCTCTTGCAACAGCCTCACGAGCAACCCTATGGTATGTTAGAATCAATTTGAGAAGTTTGTACTGCTTGTTGAGAGATGTGTAAGTATCCACATCGTGGAATGCGTTTTGATGCAAATAGTCCTCACGGATGGATTTCGCAACCTCCAGCTTAATTCTGTCCTCATGGGAAAGACCATCAACACCTACAAGCTGAACTACTTCGTTAAGCTCCGACTCATCCTGCAAAAGTCCAATAGCTGTATCTCTTAACTTAGGGAACTCTTTATTTACATTTTCTTCATACCATTTTTCAAGTCTGCTTACATACAACGAATAGCTCTGTAACCAGTTAATTGCAGGGAAGTGTCTCTTGTATGCCAAGCTGGAATCCAGACACCAGAAAACCTTTACTATACGCAATGTGGCCTGAGATACCGGTTCTGAAATATCTCCTCCCGGCGGTGATACTGCACCTATGGCAGAGAGAGCCCCAAGACGTCCTTCCTTACCCAGAGAAATGGTTCTTCCTGCTCTTTCGTAGAACTGCGCCAGTCTTGAAGCAAGATATGCAGGATAACCTTCTTCACCCGGCATCTCTTCCAATCTACCGGACATTTCACGAAGGGCCTCAGCCCATCTTGAAGTGGAGTCTGCCATAATGGCTACAGAATATCCCATGTCTCTGAAGTATTCCGCAATTGTAATTCCTGTGTATATGGAAGCCTCACGGGCTGCTACCGGCATGTCGGAGGTGTTGGCAATAAGCACTGTCCTCTTCATGATTGATTCTCCCGTTTCAGGGTCCTTCAGTTCCGGAAACTCCATCAATACGTCTGTCATTTCGTTTCCACGCTCACCGCATCCGATATACACTACGATTTCCGCATCTGCCCATTTTGCAAGCTGATGTTGTACCACGGTCTTACCTGAACCGAAAGGTCCCGGTACTGCTGCAACGCCACCCTTGGCAATAGGGAAAAGTGTATCTATTACTCTCTGTCCCGTTACCAACGGCATATCGGGAACTAATTTTTCTTTATAAGGTCTGCCTCTTCTTACAGGCCACTTCTGCATCATTGTCAATTCTTTGATGCTTCCGTCTGCAAGTCTTACCCTGCATACTACATCTTCTACGGTGAATTCACCCTCTTCGATGGATTCAACCACACCGGCCACACCATAAGGAACCATTATACGCTGTTCCACTACTATGGTTTCCTGAACGGTACCGATAATATCTCCGGCTTCTACTTCATCCCCCGGTTTTACCTTAGGAACAAATGACCATTTCTTTGTCCTTGAAAGAGAAGGTACTTTGATTCCTCTCGTAATATTGGAACCTGCCACTTTTCTCATTTCTTCCAGAGGTCTTTGAATACCATCGTACATTGTTTCAATCAGCCCGGGACCCAACTCTACGGAAAGAGGTGCTCCGGTAGTAACTACCGGAACTCCCGGCCCAATGCCGGCTGTTTCTTCATAAACCTGAATTGAAGCATCGTCGCCTCTCATTTCAATTATTTCACCTATCAGACCCTGCTCTCCTACGTGAACAACGTCGAACATATTGGCATCTTCCATTCCGGAAGCAACTACCAGTGGACCCGATACTTTTACTACTCTACCTTGACTCATTACTATTTTCCACCTCCAAACAGGATGTCCGCACCTACGGCGCGTTCTACAGATTTCTTTACTCCCTTTACTCCTATCCCAAGACTTCCGTCTTTGCTTGGAAGAGGAATTATTGCAGGTAGCCTCATATCTGCATATTCCGAAAGGATTTCTCCCATTTCGCTGTATAGCTGTTCTGTTATATATATGATGGCATATTTATCCTCCGCCATCTTTTCCATGGCCGCCTCCGCCTCCGGAAGCCCATCACAAGGGAAAACTTCAAGGCCTACAGCTTTAAACCCGAGAACGCTCTCCCTGTCGCCTATAATTCCTATCTTATACATAAGTTTCCCTTAACCTTTCAACAATAGTCTCATTGGCTGTTCCGGCTATTTTACCTGTAAGAATCATCCGAAGATTCTTTACTTCACTTTCTTTGGCTATCAGATAAGCTGCCGCCGGCTCAATACCGAAAGACACAAACTTTGCACCTTTAATGTACTCTATGCGAGCATCGTCACAAAGCTTTTCCAGCAAGTAATACTTGCCCGTTTCTTCCACCGCCGTTGCGCCTTTTCCAAAAGCCTCTCCAAAGCCGAAAGGCTGAAACTTTTCTGCCAACGGCTTATATCCTTCCTCATAGGAAGCCCGGAAAAACTTCTCCTGTATGTCTCCTCCGTCAAGAAAAACCTTGCTGAAAAACTCTACCGGCTTCTTTATCTGTCTCAACCTGACAAAGATATTTACATTGAGTATGTCAATAAGCAGTTTTACATATCCCGTAACAAATGAATTTCCTAGATTCTCTGCCTCTTGAAGCATATCTTTGTAACACGCTTTGTCCAGTATAATGTCTATTTCTTGAGGATCTTTCCCCTTGGCGAATACCTCCAATGCTTGGTCGATAGCCTCTTTCATGTTTACAGAAAGAAATATGAAGTTCCTTTCTTTAATCATTTCTGCAAGACTTTCTCTTTCCAAAGTACCGCCGGAAACCATGTAACTTTCAGGTGAAATCCCAAGGGCTTCTGCCTTTAAAACAGCTTTCACGTTGTGATAGTCCTTAGGGAATTTCAGCAGTTCCAGCTGGCTTCTTTCAGGTAAGGCGGAAAAAACGAACTCCGAAACTTTTTCTTCTTCCTCTTCCAACATAAAGTTGAAATCTCTCGGATTTTCAAGTTCCTTACCATCACCATACCCAAAGCTATGAAGCAATGTTATTGCACTGTTAAAGTCCTTGGACTGAGCAATTTCCAAAAGGTTTTCCTTTGAAATAAAGTTTCTTTCGCCGGCTTTCATAAGGGAGGCACAAAAAATGTATGAGTCTTCTCTATGTTTGCTCATAGAACCTTCTCCTTATTTTTCAGGCGGGAAAAGTATTTCAGCGACTTCCGCAGTAAGGTCTCTTCTGTTTTCTTCAACCACTGATTCTATAGAGTTGTCTATATAAATTTGACCCTGCTTAATCATATAGCCGCCTTGTATTTTCCTCGTCTCTTCTGATAAAACAAACTTACCGTCAGTTACAGCAGCAGAAAGTGCCGATGTAACCTTTGCTCCTATGGAGCTTTTCTCCTTCTCGTTGAAAATCAGCTCTCCTTCTGTGATTCCGGAGTTTTTTCCCATAGACACCAGAAATTCCACATACTCCTCTTCCTTCATCGACAGAATATATCCAACTGCTTCCTTAAAGCAGTTATCCATAAGTTCCTGTTTGCATGCCAGAATTATTTTCTTGCTATCTATGTCAGCAACGGCTTTGCGGCGGGATATTATCTTTTCTTTTTCCTCTTCCGCCTGCCTTATTGCCAGTTCCGTCTCAACTTTGGTTCTGTGCTTTATTTCTCTGATAAGAGCTCTTCTTTTGGTTTTTGCCACATTGAGTATCTGCTCACTTTCAGCGGCAGCTTCACTTAATATAGCCGATGTAATCTTATCAATACTCATAGTTCATCTGCCTTTCGGTTTTAGATTGCTATACGCAGCCAGATAAGAACGGATACCAACAGGGCGAAAATTGCATAAGTTTCTACCATAGCTGTATATATGATACCCTTTACCATCTGATCCGGTCTCTTGGCCGTTAACTGAAGCGCTGCAGCCGCTGCTTTACCCTGAGCAATACCTGACCATATTCCCACCAATCCGATTGGAATACCTGCTGCCAGGAAGTATGCACCCTGTGCAAGACTCAAATCAACCATAGCTCCGCCTAAAAGTCCGATTTTCTGCATAATAAGGAATGAGATAATCAATCCGTAAATACCCTGTGTTCCCGGCAAAGCCTGCAAAATAAGAGTTTTACCGAATTTCTTAGGGTCTTCTGCAAGCACGGCAGAAGCAGCCTGCCCCGCGATACCTACACCCATAGCACTTCCTATACCTGCCAGAGCCGCAATTGCTGCTCCCATAAGGGCTAATGTATTACCATCTATCATATTCATTTTTTATTCCTCCTCCTGTTGGATTTTAATATATTTTGTTTTCTTACGGAAAGGATCGAAAGGCTCACCGCCATCCTCATAAAACTTTCCGAAAAATTCTACGTACTGCAATCTGCTGGAATGAATAAATGCGCCAAGTACATTTATTGCAAAGTTCAGCACATGTCCCACTACGAATATTATGAGAAGCAGGATAAATCCTACAACCCCTCCTCCGAATAGGGACCCCATAGTGTTAACAACCTGTGCAATTACACCTGTTGCAAGTCCCAACGCAAGCAACCTTGCATAGGACAAAATATCCGACATATAACTTGTAATGTTGTATATGTTGCCAAGACCTCCGGTAATCTTTCCGAAGCCCTTGTTGTGTCTTCCTCCTGTAAGAAGCAGCCCTGCCATTCCTATGATTGCAAGCCACATACCTATCTTAGGCAACGCCGGGGATATTGAACCTCCACCAAGCCAAGCGATTAAACCCACTATGGTAAAATACCAAAAGCCCTCGTCACAAAGAGCATCAAACCAGTTGCCTTCTTTAATCTGCATATAGGCCTTTATCCCCATTCCCACAAAAAGGTGCACAATTCCAAGCCCCAGTGAGAAAATGAGAAGGAGCATAGGGTCATCCAGAGGATTAAACCATATAGGCTCAATAATAATTTCTTTTCCCATAAACGTTCTTGAAAATACCTGGACTATGTCTCCAAACCAGCCCCCGAACATGGCTCCCCAAAATGTTGTGGATATGCCGCAGTAGAAGAAGAGTTTCGCCATCTTCTTCATGGTTCCTTCCAGATTAAACTTCTTAAATGCTACAAAGCAGGCTATTGTCATTATAATTCCGTACCCTGCATCACTGAGCATCATTCCGAAGAACAAGGCATAGAAAAATGCGTAAATACTGGTAGGGTCAAAACCTTTATAATCAGGCAAGGAGTACATTTCCGTTATGGCCTCAAAAGGTACAAAGAAGTTCTTGTTGTCCAAAAGTACGGGAACTTCATCTCCCTCTTCAGGCTCTGCAAATCTGTAAAAGCAACCTTCCTCCTCCAGTAAGGATTCCGCCTGCTTTACATACCGTGCAGGGAGCCATCCCTCCATATAGAAAGTGGTCTTGGTTTTTAATAGCTTTGACTTTATCCTTTCTTTATCTGCCTCAATGGTAACCATGTCGTAGTAATTTTCTATGGTCTTTATCAGTGAGCACCGACGGACAAGTTCAGCAATTATACCATCCTTCTCCTCTGCCAGTTTTTCCTTTTCTTTTTCAATTCTTGCAAGGTTTTCCGCAACAGTACCTTGGAAATCCTTCAGGGAAATTTCGTTGTAGCCAAACTCTTTTAAGATAGCTGCTACCTTTTCCCATCGACTTTTTAGAGCTACCACAGCAATATACTTAAAATCTTTATCGCTTCCGATAACCTTCATCACTGCACCGCCTGCCTTTAATTCCATCAGACGATTAAGCTCAGTTGTATCGGTGCTGCTTGGCACGACCCCGGTGACTGCTTTAGTCTTGCGAGTGTCCTGCTCTCCCAGCGGTGCTCCGTACTTCTCCCAAGGAATAAGAAGAATCCTGTCTTGCTCCAACTTGTTGTTTCTGTCGGCAATTTCCTTTAGCTCTTCTCCCATGTTTAAAACTTCTAAAATGGCCTTTTCCGTTTCTTCTCTTTCAGCCTTTATATCCTTAATAAAGCTGCCGCTTACCGACCTTCTGGTCTGAAACAAAGGTGCTTTGGATTTGTCGTACTTTTCAAGTATGCTCAAGGCTTGGGCCGCTTGCGAAAGTTTACCATCATACTCAGCTACCAACGTACTGTCATCTGCCGTTACTATGGTATTCCATTTCTCATCTGCCAACTTTTTCTTCTGATCGGTCAGTTCCACCGCTCCGAAGTCCATGAGCTTGGTCATTATGGATTCTTTCTGTTGGTCAAGTCCTATTACTGCAAGTTTTTGCATCTTAACAATTGACACTTGACTTCACAATCCTTTCTGCAATAAATTTTATAGCTTCTTTTTCTCTTGTCTTTGCCTCTTCCCTCATGTCCGTGCAAAGATTTTGCGCAGCTTCAATAGCTGCATCATATCTTCTCTGAGCTTCCTCTTGCCCCTGAGTGATAAGCTCCTGACATTTCTCCTTTTCATACGCAAAGGCCGCATCAATAATGCCGGTAACTTCCGCCTTAGCATCTCCTGTGAGATTGTTTGCAGAAATCTTTGCTTCCCGCTTCATTTGCTCCGCCTTTTCTTCAGCGTCCTTAATCAAATTAAGTTCTTCAGCAAACACTTTCCTATCCTCCTTACCTTTCCAAAAAACTTCCCCTTATACTGCTATTATACCACTAATCAACCATTTGTTAACAAAAAACAGACTATTTATTTAATAGTCTGCTCAATTTTTTTATAATTTAGAGGCAAGTTCCTCAATTTTTTTAAGTCTGCTGTTAACTCCCGACTTTTTCAGTGGCGGATCGCACAATTCCCCAAGAGATGAAATGGATAAATCCGGATTATTCTTTCTTAAGATTGCTATTTCCCTCAACTTATCCGGGAGCCAAGAAAGTCCTTTTGTACTCTCAATTTTTTCAATAGCCTGCCGTTGTTTCATGGCTGCCGCCACCACTCTGTCCAAATTAGCCGTATCACAATTAGTGTGCCTGTTCGCCTCATTCTTAACAGATTTTTCTACCCATGTGTTCTGTATAAAGAGGGAATGGCTGTCGGCCCCAATTATTCCAAGCATATCACTTATGTAGTCCGCCTTCTTCATATATACTATGTACTTTTTACCTCGCTTATATGCCTTGGCATAAATATCCACAAAGGAGTTTATAAGTTTCTTCAAGTCTGTGGCAAAAGTCTCCGTGCGGCAAACAAATTCAAGATGATATGATTTTTCAGGAGAGCTCATGGTTCCCGCACCCATAAAGGTTCCTCTTAAGTATGATTTTTTACAGCATTTACTTCTGACTATACCATCATAAATACCGTCGGAAATATAATTGTTTCCCTCACGAACCAACAAAATTCCCGTCTCTCGCAAAATCTGTTCGCTTCTGTTTTCCGGGTCAATGGTAATGTAATAAGTTCTCTTATGGCCCACTGAACTGCCTTCGCCCATTTCCAAAAGAGTCTCGATGTCGAAATATTCCTCCATGAGTTTCTTGTAATGCCTGGCTACCGCCGGATTTTCCGTGGCTATTACAATTCTGAACTTACCTCCCCCGGCCAGCCTTATGCTGCCGGCAACCCTTATGAAACCTGCAATTTCTGCCAGAACGCAACACTTTTTTCCCGTTTCTATTCTGGATAATTCATTTTTAACTTCTGATGCAAAGGACATATTTCCTCACTCTCCTGTTTACGCTAACTCTCATACTTTCCATAACTGCCAAATGTACCGGTAAACGACTACATAGCAATTACCTTTCCCACATCGGTCAGATAAAGATAGATTTCCTTTACCTTCTTACCCGTTGCTTCCTCCAAAGCCTTTTTATAAAGCTCCATCTGTCCGGCATATCGTTGTCTCACTACTTCCTCCTTGCCGGCAGCTATATCACGGCTGTTTCCGGTCTTATAGTCCACAAGCACAAGCTGGCCCTCTTCCTCAAAGAAACAGTCAATTATACCTTGAACAATTACTCTGCTCCCTTCATATTCCGTCAACAGATTAAATGGTTTTTCTTTGTATAGTGCCCTACTCTCTGCCATCCTTCCGGCAAGGGCAGAAGCTGCGAAGTCCCGGAGTTTTTCCACATCCAAAACCTTTGTCTCTTCTTCCAAAAGAATCTCTTGGTCCATAAGGTCTTTTATTAAAGTCCTGATATATTCCTCTCCACCTCTATGAGCCTCTTTCATATCCATATGCTCCAAGAGAGTATGGTAAACCGTTCCTCTTTCCATGGAATTGAGTTTGTTGGTTTGTGCGGCAAATAGCGGCTCTGCCAAACTCTTTACTTGATAATCCCTTTGTCCGTTAATTTCGCTTACTGAATATTTGGATTTGACCGTAAGCTCCTTCTCATGAGGATATTCAAATTCCATCAATCGGGAGACTTCCGAAGATATATGACCACGTTCTCTTACCTCATCCATGAAGCTGAGTATTTTGTCTGTATTTACACGGCGTTTCTGAGAAAACCGCGTAAAACTTTCGTCACCCACTATTTTGGTAACACCCGGAATTAGACAGAGTGCTTTTCCCGCCATGGTAAAGTAACTGCTATCCTTGGGACTTCCCGTCTTTACTTTTTCCAAGTCTTCCTCGGCATCGTTACATATACCCAGAACAACCAGCCTGTCCTTGGCCCTTGTCAGAGCCACATAAAGAATTCTTTTCTCTTCTTCCACTTCCTCTCTATGGAATCTTTCTTTTATCATATTTTGAAGAAGCGTTGTTTTGTACCAACGATTTTCAGGGTCCACAATAGGAAAACCTATTCCAAGATCCTTGTGCATCATAGGAGCTTTTCCGGCAGAGCTATAAGTCAGTCTGCGACAGAAACCGGCCAACAATACCATAGGGAATTCCAGTCCCTTAGACTTGTGAACAGTCATAATACGGACAAGATCGTCTTTCTCTCCCATTAATTTTACTTGGCCCATTGCCACTTTCTTTTCCTTGATGGCCTCAATGTATCTTATAAATCCGTAAAGGCTTCCCCCTCCGCTTCTCTGATATGCCAAGGCTTTGTCTGTAAGGGCACGCAAATTTGCCTGTCTCTGACTTCCGGCAGGCATAGCACCCATGGTGATATAAAAACCTGTGTCCATGAGAAGTTGCCACACCAGCCTGTCAAGAGGCATGATTCTGCTAAGCTCTCTCCACTTGCCTATTTTTTCAAGGGCGTTGTGACATTTCTCCCTAAGGGAAAGTTGCTTCCCCTCAATACTGTAGTTTTTAAAAGCAGTGTAGTATGAACCTTTCTTGCACTCTATTCTTATCTGCACCATTTCCTCGATGGAAAAGCCCAACATTTCCGAACGCATCAAAGTAAGCAGCGGAATATCCTGTTTTGGGTTGTCTATTATATATAATGCTGAAAGAAAGGCTTCTATTTCCATGGTATTGAAAAAGCCATCATTATCGTCTATATACGCAGGAATATTGTTGTCTACCAGTACCTTTTGGAACACATCTCCATAGTTTCTGACTCCTCTCATGAGTATAACTATATCCCTTTTTTCCAAAGGCCTTTCCATTTCTTTTTTGCTGTCAAATATAGTCTCCCCCAGACTGTCCCTGATTATCTTTGCCGCTGCCAATGCCTCTTTTTCTGCCTTTATAATATTCCGCAGTTCTTCGTCTATCTCCCTTTCGTCTCCCCACGGAACTTGAGTAAGAAAAAACTCAGGGCTATGGTATGACTTCTCAGCCCAAGGATCTCCCTGATGCAGGGCGGCCTTTTCGTCATATCCTTCCATGATATCTGTGAATATTTTATTTATAAAGTCTATGACAGGGGCCTTGCTTCTAAAATTCTTG
This sequence comes from Candidatus Fimisoma sp., assembly GCA_045592265.1. Lineage (GTDB taxonomy): Bacteria > Bacillota > Clostridia > Peptostreptococcales > Anaerovoracaceae > Fimisoma. The sequence continues at coordinate 12,208 of JAZNUK010000049.1, forward strand.
TTCAGATCTATCTTTACGGAATTTTCAACAAGACCTTCTGCATAACTTCTGTATTTGTTTTGGAAAATTTCCGGTTCTGCCAGTCTGAATTTATATATGCTCTGCTTCACATCGCCAACCATGAAAAGATTGGTAGGTCTTTTTATAAGGTCGATGAGAGCTTCTTGAATCACATTGCTGTCCTGATATTCATCGATAAATATGTGATTAAACTTGTGGCGGTAAAATTCTGCCGCTTCTTCATCTTTGAGAATTCTGTAAGCATAATGCTCGATATCGGAAAAGTCTGCCAAATTCCTCTCCGCCTTTTTCTCTTTATAAAGCTCATGGTATCTGGTTAGTAGCACCTGTAGGTAAAGTCCTGACCTATAGGTTAAGTTCATCTCATGTTTTAGTTCATCAAAATTCCCTGAAAAGTAAACTTCCTTTAACTCTTTAACCTGTTTTTTTGCAAAATTGCGGTTTCCCGCCACCAACTCCTTCAACCCTTCCGGATCCTCTGCTCCTGAAAAAATTTTACTGCTCATGGTTGGAAGCTTAAATTGATTTATGGCGTTGCGAACTGCCTCATAGTCGTCTTCTTCCAAAGCCCCAATCAACATTTCCACCTGTTCCAAATCTCTGTCACACAAGTCTGCAAGAGCCGCAAGACCATGAGTCTCGGCTATACTCATGTTTCCTCTTATGGCCTCCCCGGCTGACTCGCCTTTCTCTTTTGCCAATTTAAAAAGATACTCACCTGCAGGCCCATGACCAAGACCTTCCCCCTCTTTTAACTGTCTCACACTCTCCTTTAGCCAGTCAAAAGGCTCCGGCAAACTCCTAATGGTATCATAACTCTTTAAAATAAGACTGCGAAATTTACCTTCATCCCGATCTCCGCTGTAGCATTTGAGAAAATGGAAAAACTCAGGATCCTGTTCTTCAAAAAGCTCTTCAAGGAGTCTGTCCATAGCTTCTTCTTTCAATAAAGTTTCCTGAATAGTATCGCAAATTTTAAAATCAGGCTCTATTTGTATTATATAAAAATACCTTCTTATAACATCTAAGGCAAAGGCATGAAAAGTGCTGATGTTTGCTGTTGACAGGCTGTCAAGCTGTCTTTTGAGAAACTTTACGGTCTCCCCTCGGTTTTCCCGGGAACTTTCTTGATGCCCTCCTGTTCCTTTAGATGACACTTCCCCCATAAGCTGTGCCAAGGTGTCTGAAATGGAATTTCTAATTTTTTCCTTCATTTCTGCCGCCGCCGCATTGGTAAAAGTCACTATAAGCATCCGATCCACAGGGCATCGCTCTTCCAGAATGAGCCTTTTGATTCTCTCTACCAGAACTGCAGTCTTTCCCGATCCGGCCGCTGCTGCCACCAGTATGTTCTTATTTCTTAATTCAATAGCTTCCTGTTGCTCTCTTGTCCACTTCATTCTTCCTTAGTTCTCTTCTCTCTTTTTTATCTTAATTTTATGTTCTTTGCATTAAATCTGATTTTTATTCTATCATATAACAGCTTTCGGTTCAAATAGGGGTTTTATAAGCCACTGATTTTGTGGTATATTGTTGGTGTTGTTTAAAGAACTTTTAAGAAAGGTATGGATTTACATATGAAAAAACCTTTTATGCTTATGATATTAGATGGATTCGGTCTCAGAGAAGAGGCCTACGGCAATGCTATCGCCGCCGCCTGCAAACCTAATCTTGATAAAATTTTCGCTGCTTATCCTTCCACCACCCTTGATGCCAGCGGTCTTGCCGTAGGGCTTCCTCAGGGACAGATGGGAAACTCCGAAGTGGGACACTTGAATATCGGTGCCGGCCGGGTGGTGTATCAGGAACTTACCAGAATCACCAAAGCCATTGAGGAAGGCATATTCCACGGGAATGCTGCCATTAACGATGCAATTGACCATGTAAAGAAGACAGGGGGCGCCCTTCATGTTATGGGCCTCATGTCCGATGGAGGTGTTCACAGCCACATAGATCACATAAAGGCTACGGTGGCCTTGGCACAAGCTAAAGGTCTCCCTGCCATCTATGTTCATTGCTTTATGGACGGCCGCGATGTGCCGCCTACATCGGGAATAGATTATGTTAAAGAAATGGAAGATTTTATTGAGGGTTTAAAAACACCGGCAAGGGATGATTCACTGAACCTTTCACCGGCACAAAACCTGTCTATCGGTGTTGTTTCCGGCCGTTACTATGCCATGGACAGGGATAAGAGATGGGAAAGGGTTAAATTAGCTTACGATGCTCTCACTCTCGGCGAAGGCAGAAAGGCCGGCTCCGGCTCCGAAGCCGTCTCCGGGGCATATGCCTTGGGCGAAACTGACGAATTCATCCTTCCCACGGTGTGCAATCCTGCCGCCACAGTGAAAGACGGAGACAGCATCATATTCTGTAATTTCCGTCCCGACAGGGCAAGGGAAATCACCCGTTGCTTTGTGGACCCTGATTTTGACGGTTTTGAAAGAGAAAAACAGATTGACAATTTAAAATATGTGTGCATGACTCAATACGATGCCACCATGCCAAATGTGGAAGTTGCTTTTCCACCGAGTACCATCAACAACACCTTGGGAGAATACTTGGCCTCTCTGGGGCTTAATCAACTGAGAATTGCCGAAACGGAAAAATACGCCCATGTAACTTTCTTCTTCAACGGCGGCGTTGAAAAACCAAACCCTCTGGAGGACAGAATCCTTGTGCCTTCTCCAAAGGTGGCAACCTACGATTTACAGCCGGAAATGAGCGCCTACGAAGTAACCGAAAAGGTAATAGAAGAAATTAAATCATCAAAATACGACTGCATCATACTCAACTTTGCCAACGCAGATATGGTTGGCCACACGGGAGTTTTTGATGCCGCCGTTAAGGCAATAGAAGCGGTAGATGAGTGTGTGGGAAAAATCGCGGAGGCTATGCTGGAAGCCGGCGGCCAGATTCTCCTGACTGCGGACCACGGCAATGCCGACGACATGATGGACGAAAAAGGTAATCCTATCACCGCCCACTCAACCAATAAAGTTCCATTGGTACACATAGCAAAAGAGGCTGTAACCGGTTTTGATGATGGCGGCAAGCTATGTGACATTGCACCGACAATGCTCACCCTGATGGGTCTTTCCGTACCTCCGGAAATGACGGGAAAAAGTCTGGTGAGGTAGTGCATTTTAATAGGGCCGGGAATTGACTTTCCCAGCCTCCTTGTACCTATTTCAGGAGTCCCTATAAATTATCATTATCGGCAAAAAAGGCCTGCATTCCAGCAATAGAATACAGGTCCTTTTCCTTTTAATATTCTGTTTTTCTCAAACCAGACCCTCTGATTTGACCATCAAAGAATTGATTAACCTATATTTCATATGATTGTTGTCAATTAGGATCAGCTGGAGTTAGCCTTTTCTCGCCTCAAATTATCATACAAGGTTAATTTGCAGAGTTTATTTCTCATTCTATATAATACCTATATATTATTTTTCTTCGACCGCTTTGACCTTTCTTTTTCTTTTCTTTTCCAATTTTCTCGCTTTTCAACAAGTTGAATTGACGTAGTCTACTAAGCCGCTCCCTAAGGTTTTCTACATCTTTTTTCTCTACTATGTTGATCTTTTTTGCAATCTCTTTTAGGGTAAGACCTTTTTTCTCTTGTCCTAATAAAATAAGTACTTCATCTGTTTTTACTATTGCACTAGCAGGAGACTTCCTATATCCACTATACTCAAAACTTCTTTTCTTCCCTTTTGCCTGGGTACTTGTCCATTTTGTTTTCCCTCTTCTTCCCCTTTTTTCTCGTATTCTAGAGATAGATAGCTCCTGTGGTAGTGGAGTAGTCACCGGTATTAACGTCGGCATTTGTCTATCTGCTTCTGGTTGTGGTGCCTGCTGTGTCAGATGCATCGACTCCAAATCTACTTCTAAAGTATTGCCTCCAAGAAGATCATCTCCGAAAGAATCTCCCCCAAAATGATTGCTCCCTAAAGGATTGGCTTCAAAAGAATTGCCTCCAAGAAGATCATCTCCCAAAGGAATCTCCCTGAAAGAATCTCCCCCAAAATAATTGCTCCCTAAAGTATTGTCTCTAAGAAGATCATCTCCGAAAGAATCTCCCCCAGAATAATTGCTCCCTAAAGTATTGTCTCTAAGAAGATTAGAGCTTAAAATCTCATCATCCACTAGCACCGGCGGCGGAGTAACCTCTCTTGCCGGAAGGGCAATTTGGCCATTATTCAGGTTCCCATTTCCGCCCCCGGCTTGATTTTGTTTCTTCTTTCCGCCTCCCTTTCCACACATATTATGCACCAGTACGCCATTGTCGCCTACATAGTATGTATGGAAGTCTTTTACTTCAAAGTTGTATACCGTTACAGGTGTTTCAAGTTTCTCTATGGTTACCTTAACTACCGTTGCGGTTGTTCCGTCTGCAAGCATAAGGATGGTTCCTTCTTCAAGGTC
>JAZNUK010000050.1:0-14180 GCA_045592265.1 Candidatus Fimisoma sp.
ATGAGAAGTAAAAAATTCATTATGTTTATGAATGACCATGATTACGCTCATTATTTTGATAATAAAAATGAATTTAACGAAAAATTCAAAGATTATATCGGCAGAGAATGCTTAGACCTTGAAGTTGCAACAGACGAAGAAATAAAGGCCTTTTTCAATACAAGAACCAAAATATTTGCCAAAATGAAGGATCTCAGCTGCGGTATAGGGTGTGAAAAACTTGAACCTGAAAAATTTGATAATGCTGATGCCTTTGTAAAGTATGTGAGAGAAAAGGGATTTGCCACCATTGAAGATGTTATCGAAAATCATCCTGAAATAGCAAAGATTTATCCTTTTTCTGCTAATACCATGAGAATGATAACCATGATAGACGGCAAAGGTGTTCCTCACTGCGTATACTCTGTGTTTAAGATGGGTATAAACGGCAGGGTAGTGGACAATTACGGTCTTCACGGCCCTGTAGATATAGAAACCGGAGAGTTTTTGTATCCTGCCCATTCCGGAGATACTACAGCAGGCATTCACTATACGGAACATCCTTACAGCAATACTCCTTTAATTGGCTATAGAGTACCATTTATGAAAGAGGCTGTTGAGATGGTAAAGAAAGCAGCGTTGGAAGTTCCTCAGATGAGATATGTGGGATGGGACGTTGCCATAACTCCTACGGGACCGGCTATCATAGAGGGAAACAACTATTGTGCCCACGACTTTTGGCAGCTTCCGGGGCAAACACCGGGGGGCATAGGAATCATGCCTACCATAGAAAAATTAATTCCTGAATTTAAATACTAATCGCTGTAGAAAAGGATGCGCAAAAGATGAAAAATATCAGATTTCTGATAGCACTGTGGGCAGCAAAGCTGTCCATTGTTGCTTTAAAGATAACAAGACATAACGGGACCAACTTTCCGGGAGCAGTGGCACTTAAACTTTGTCCTTCATTTCTTAAAATGGTAAACAAACCGGCGAAGATTATAGGGGTTACGGGAACCAATGGCAAGACCACCGTATGCAACCTTGCAAGGGATATGTTCAAAGCAGATGGACGAGTTGTACTTGACAACAACATGGGCTCTAACATTGATTCCGGAATTGCTACTACCTTTATCAACGGAGTAAATGTCTTAGGAAAATGTAAATATGATACGGCTTTAATCGAAATAGATGAAAGATCGGCACCTTTGGTGTTCCCGGCATTTTCACCGGAAATTCTCCTTATCAATAACCTTACCCGCGATTCGATAATGAGAAACGGACATCCCGAATATATCGGCAGAATACTTACGGAAGAAATGCCGGAAGAAACAAGACTTTTGATAAATGGGGACGATCTCATCGCATCCGGAATTGCACCTGAAAATGAAAGAAAATATTTTGGTATTGATAAAATGGATACAGATGTGGAAGAATGTATCAATTTAATCAACGATATGCAGATTTGTCCAAAATGTAACGGAAAGTTAAAGTATAATTATTTGAGGTACCATCATATCGGCAATGCTTTCTGCCCGCAGTGCGGATTTAAGTCACCTGAATACGATTACAAGGCTTCCGATGTAAATGTTGATGACATGTCTATAGTGCTTACCGACTCTCAAGGTTCATGCAAGTACCGACTTCTCAATGACAGCGTGTTTAACATCTACAATGTGGTAGCCGTAGTAGCACTTTTTCGTGAGCTGGGATACAGCCATCAAAGAATATGCCAGCTTTTAGAGCAGATAGAAATTGTAAAGAGCCGTTTCAGCGAAAAGAAAGTGGGAGGCTATACCATCGTAAGGCAAATGTCAAAAGACAAAAATGCGTTGGGAGCTTCCAGGGCTTTTGACTATGTATCGGGAAGAGATGGTGACAAAGAACTTATTCTTATGATGAATTGTTTGGGGGATACCAAACACTGGTCAGAAAATATATGCTGGCTCTACGATGCTGACTTTGAGTTTTTAAATAAAGAAAATATCAAGAACATTATAGTAACGGGACCTAGAGCGAAGGATTATTATTTGCGACTTAAAATCGCAGGAGTAGCTGATGAGAAGATAACTTTTGTTGAAAAGGAATTGGAGGCACCTAAGGCTCTCAAACTTTATGCCAATGAAAGCATATATGTTTTTTACGGCACTGATTCCATAGTGCTGGGAAACAATGTGGTTGCCAATATAGAAAAAGAAATTGCAGAAAGGGGTGAAATACAATGAAAATAGAAGTATTATTTCCTGAAATCTGCAATCTGTACGGAGATTTATTCAATGTCAAATATCTGAAGGAATGTCTGCCTGATGCGGAAATCATAAATACCGGACTCAATGATGAACCTACATTTCTTAGAGAAGAGGTTTCTTTGGTTTACATGGGAACTACCACCGAAAGAGGACAACAGCTGATTATAAAGAAACTAAGCCAATATATTGATGAAATTAAAGAGGCCATGGAAAGAGGAGTCGCCTTTTTGATTACCGGCAATGGAATGGAAGTCTTTTGCAATGCTATTTACGAAGAAGATGAAAAAGTATGCGACGGGCTGGCAATTTTGGATTTCCAGGCTAAGAGAAAGGCGAGAAAACGCTTTAATTCACTGTACCTTGGAGAATTTGACACCGGGGAGAAAACCTTGGATATAGTAGGCTTTAAAAGCCTGTTTGGATATGTTTACGGAGATAATGAAAAGAATGCTCTCTTCAAAACCAAGAGAGGCGTCGGATTAAATCCACAGACCGTAGGGGAGGGAATCAGAGAAGGCAACTTTTTGGCAACTCAGATAACGGGGCCGTTGCTTGTACTTAATCCTCCTTTTACAGAATGGCTTGGTAAAGAAGTCATGAAGGTGGACAATTTTACTCTTGCTCATAGGGAGGCAATAATAGATGCATATGAAGAAAGGGTAAAGGAATATTCCGATCCGACTACCGGCATATATTATTAAATAAAAACCAAATAAAAATTAAATAAGAATTAGAGAAAATAAGGTCTGCAGTGAATTTCTATTGGTGAAACAAACTACAGACCTTTTTAATTTGATATTTATCTTTCTTTAGGTATGCACAATTCTGTGCCAATAAGAAGGTTATAAGGGTCTATGTTTGGGTTTGCACCCATGAGATGCTCTAAACGTATGTTGTGTTTTTTGGCAATTAAGTACAGTGTATCCCCCGGAACCACAGTATGGGTTTCAAAACATTCTTCCGGCTTTTGGGGAAGCTGGTCCTGCGTACCCGGAATACACAACCTGAGACCTACTTGCAGATTGTATGGGTCTTCAACTCCGTTAACCTTCATTAAGAGGCTTACAGGTAAATCGTATTTTTCTCCTATGGAGTAAAGGGTATCACCTTCACTAACTGTGTAAACATCAATGCAAACAAGAGATGTATTCATAAAAACCACCTTTCAGTCAGGCAAAAGAGCCTTATTTCTTACAATATAATATTTGATAAATATGGAAAATGTGCTAAAATATAAATATGTTTTTTGAAAAAGGGAAGGATTATGAGAGAGGGGAGAGAATATGCTTAGGAGAGTGAATCCGGCTATATTGATAATTTTGCTGGTAATGTTGGCAAATAATATGCTTAACTCAAATCAGAGTGTAGGTGACTGGTTGATGGATCAACTCCTAATACTTCCGGCTATCGTAGTCGGCCTTACATTTCACGAGGCAGCACACGGATATGTTTCTTATTGGCTGGGAGATCCTACCCCAAAGTTGCAAGGCAGATTGTCTTTGAATCCTATCCGTCACATTGATCCTATAGGATTTGCCGCTTTGTTTTTCTGTGGTTTCGGCTGGGGGCAACCGGTACAGATAGATTCGTCCTATTATAAAAACACAAGAAGGGGTGAATTGATAGTATCCCTTGCAGGGGTGGCGACTAATTTGGTAATCGCTGCCATTTCAGCATTTGCAATAAAAAGCCTTTATGGAAAAGGCGTTGTAGATATAGATTTGTTACCGCAGACCCTGTTTGATATTTTGTATTACATGATTGTAATAAATCTATCTCTCATGGTGTTCAATTTATTACCCGTGCCGCCCCTTGACGGTTTCGGGGTAGTTACACAGATTTTTAACTTGAGAAGACACGACTGGTATTGGAAAATTTACGATAACGGTTTTTTAATTCTCATGTTATTAATAGTTTTCAACATAACGGACATGATTCTCAGTCCGGCTGTTGGTTTTTTTATTGAGATTTTGCTCTAGTATTTTTGGAATAGAGCAGCAAGGAAAGGTTACAAAAAAATGATTGCACAAATTTTGGCCGGTGCCATATTTGTTGCCATGTTCGGATTTATCATAACCGAAAAATTCGAGCGCCATCTGGTAACATTGGCATGCGGGGTTTTAACGCTGATTTTTGTATTTGGCGTGTGCATGAGAGATGTTCATGCCATTGAGGAAGCATTGCTTCACGGGGTAAACTGGGAAACCATTTTTTTCATTGCGGGAATGATGATAATGGTGGAAGGAATGGCCCGGGTAGGATTTTTCAGGTGGCTTTGCATTGCCATAGCAAAGGCGGTAAATTTTAAGGCAGTGCCTGTGTTCATAGTATTTATGTGCTTGTCTGCCGTGCTTTCCATGTTCATAGACAGCATAACGGTAATACTGTTTTTGGCAGAGGTAACTATAGAACTGGCACAAACTCTTAGATTTAATCCTGTTCCCGTAATCATAGCGGAGATATTTTGTGCCAATCTGGGAGGTTCGGCAACCATGTGCGGTGATCCTCCCAACATTATAATAGGAACGGCTTTGGATTATTCATTTAGCGATTTTTTATTTAATACAGGGCTGATCGCAGGTATAGGAATGATATTTATCGTTGCCTTTTTCTATCTCATATTCAGAAAGGAGCTGGGAGGGTCAAAGCGAGGCTACAAAGAATTATCTCTAAAACCATCAGAGCTTATTGAAGATAAAAAAGGTTTTGCCATTAACACTGTAATTTTTTTCATAGCAGTACTGTTACTGCTGACACATTCCTACACAGGCTTGACAGTTGCTTTTATAGGTTTGTTTGTAGCAACTCTTACTTTGATTGCTGCAGGTAAGCATGCCGATGAAGTGATACATGGAGTAGACTTTAAGACTCTTCTGTTTTTCGTAGGTTTGTTTATTGTAATCAGTGGTCTTGAACAGACCGGCATGTTACAAGTGGTGGCTGATTTTATAGCAACCATAAGCGGGGGAAATCCGCTTGTAATGGTGGTTATAATAATATGGATTTCCGCAATTGCCAGTGCTTTTGTAGACAATATACCATTTGCTGCTACCATGATTCCGGTAATTAAAAGCCTTTCTCTTTCGGGAGCGTTGGGAATAGATGTCATGGCCTGGTCTCTTGCGGTAGGTACAGATATCGGCGGAAGCGCTACCCCTATAGGAGGCTCTGCCAATGTAGTTGGAATAGCCGCCGCAGCGAAAAAAGGATATAAAATTACATGGGGAAGATACTGTAAGTACATGGTGCCGGCAAGCATTATGGTGCTGTCCATAGCAACGGCAATCATATGGTTAAGATATTTATAAAGTAGGAAAGGAGGCTGTAAAGGCCTTCTTTTTTATAGTATGAAAAAAGAAATAAGAGAAGAAAATATAGACAAAAGTACAGCCTAAAAGTTTTAAAGGAAGATAATTTGTTAGCACTCTATAATAGTGAGTGCCAAAAAACTCTTTACATTTGACTTTTTTAGGTGTAATATATGGTTGTAATCAAGAAAGGGGTGATTTTATGAACATAGAAAAGTACACACAAAATGCACAAAGTGCCATAATGGAATGCCAGAATATTGCTATTTCACAAGGACATCAGATGCTTGAGGGGGAACATTTACATCTGGCGCTACTCACACAAAAGGAAGGTCTTATTCCTAAACTTTTACAATATATTAAAGTGGACGTGAATTCTATCAGAGAAGACCTTGAGATGGAAATAGATAAATTTCCTAAAGTTTCCGGTGCTGCTGACAGTATGTACTCATCGAGAAGGTTTTCCCAGATTTTACTCGGAGCTGAAAGAATTGCCGAGCAGTTCAAAGATGAATATGTCAGCGTTGAACACTTGTATCTTGCGTTGCTGGAGGAAAAGGGGACTCCAAGCAGCAGACTTTTCAGCAAGTTTGGCATAACCAAGGAAAGCTTTCTGGAGGCTCTTTCAAAGGTTAGGGGAAACCAAAGGGTAACAAGTCAAACTCCAGAGGACAACTACGATGCTTTGACCAAGTATGGCAGAGATTTGGTGGAGATGGCGCGAGAGGGAAAACTTGATCCTGTTATCGGGCGAGACAATGAAATTCGTCACGCCATACAGATTCTCTCTCGGAGAACAAAGAACAATCCTGTACTCATAGGCGAACCGGGAGTAGGTAAGACAGCTGTTGTGGAAGGCCTTGCCCAAAGAATACTTAACGGTGATGTGCCGGAAGGGTTAAAGGATAAGACCATATTTGCTCTTGACATGGGAGCTCTGATTGCCGGTGCCAAATTCAGAGGCGAGTTTGAGGAAAGACTGAAAGCGGTTTTAAACGAGGTGGAAAAGTCAGATGGCAGAATCATTCTCTTTATAGACGAAATTCACAATATTGTAGGGGCAGGCAGGACTGAAGGTTCCATGGATGCAGGAAATCTGTTGAAGCCTAAACTGGCAAGAGGAGAACTGCATTGCATAGGCGCAACCACTTTAGACGAATACAGAAAATATATAGAGAAAGATGCGGCCTTAGAGAGAAGGTTTCAAAAAGTTCTGGTAGATCAACCTACTGTGGAAGACACTATTTCTATTTTGAGAGGACTTAAAGAACGGTTTGAAATTCACCATGGAGTAAGAATAACAGACAATGCCTTAATTGCCTGTGCCACCTTGTCTGACAGATATATAAGTGATAGATTTCTACCGGACAAGGCTATCGATTTGATGGACGAGGCAGCGGCGAGAATAAGAACTGAAATAGACAGTATGCCGCAGGAGCTGGATCAAATTTCGAGAAAGATAATGCAGTTGGAGATAGAAAAACAGGCGTTAGGTAAGGAAAAGGATAAGGCATCTGCCGCAAGACTTGAGACATTGGAAAAGGAACTGGCGTCCCTTAAAGAAGAAGATTCCCTTATGCGTGCTCAATGGGAAACGGAAAAGAGAGCCATTTCTGAATTAAAGGGAACTAAGCAACAAATAGAAGAAGTAAAACATCAGATAGAAGAGGCCGAAAGAAACTATGACTTAGAAAAACTCGCACAACTAAAGTACGGAACATTGCCGGAACTTGAAAAGAAACTGGAAACAGAAAAAGCACAGGTAGAAGACAGTCAAGAGGAAAGACTTCTGAAGGAAGAAGTAACAGAAGAAGAAATCGCAGAAGTGATTTCCGGCTGGACAGGAATACCTGTCAGCAAATTGGTTGAGACTGAGAGAGAAAAACTTCTCAAATTACCGGATATTCTTCATAAACGAGTTGTGGGCCAAGAAACCGGTGTAAGAGCCGTGTCAGAGGCAATTTTGAGAGCCAGAGCAGGTCTTAAAGATGAGAGAAGACCAATTGGATCCTTTATATTTCTCGGTCCTACGGGGGTAGGAAAAACCGAACTTGCCAAGGCATTGTCAGAGTCCCTGTTCGACACGGAGAAAAACATTATTCGTATAGACATGTCAGAGTATATGGAGAAACATTCGGTATCAAGACTTGTGGGAGCCCCTCCGGGATATGTAGGTTACGATGAAGGAGGACAGCTTACAGAGGCGGTTAGAAGAAAGCCTTACAGTGTTATACTGTTTGATGAGATTGAAAAGGCTCATCCCGACGTGTTTAACATACTGCTGCAACTGCTTGATGATGGCAGATTGACTGACAATCAGGGCCGCACCGTAGACTTTAAGAACACCATAGTGATAATGACCTCAAACATCGGAAGCGGCGATCTTATAGACAACATGACCGATGATGGAACCATATCCGAGGAAGTTACGGAAAAAGTTACAAATCAACTTAAAAACTATTTCAGACCGGAATTCCTTAACAGAATCGATGATATAATCCTATTTAGCCCATTGACAAAATCTCAGATTATTGAGATTATAGAGCTGTCCCTTGCAGGACTTGAAAAACGCCTTGCAGAACGGGACATTACTTTAGAGCTTTCCGATGAGGCCAAGGGATTTATTGCCGAAGAGGCCTATGATGCTCACTATGGGGCAAGACCTGTGAAGCGCTATCTCCAAAAATATATAGAGACAGAAATTGCCTCTATGATTATAAGGGGAGATGTGACAAGTGGTCAGAAGGTGACAATAGATATAGCAGATGGCAAACTGAAATTTGTCCCTCAATAATGGCTGTAAAATAAATTAAGGATACGGAGGAACACAATGGGCTATTTCGAGATACTGATGATTGGAATAGGCCTTTCCATGGATGCCTTTGCAGCAGCAGTCTGCAAAGGTCTTTCCATGAGAAGAGCCCAATTTAAAAATATAATGATAATCGGACTGTTTTTCGGTGGATTTCAAGGGTTAATGCCCGGACTCGGCTATTTTTTAGGTAAGCAGTTTGAGGAATACATAGTATCGGTAGACCATTGGGTTGCTTTTTTTCTGTTGGGATTCATCGGTGGTAAGATGATTTTAGATGTTGTCAAAGGTGAGGATGAAGGGGGAGAAAGCTGCAGAATAGACGGAGGTATAGATATTAAAGAAGTGTTTCTTCTGGCTATTGCCACCAGTATTGATGCGTTGGCAGTTGGAATATCCATGGCCTTTTTACACGTAGATATTTTAAAAGCGGCAGGGACAATTGGTATTACCACATTTTTGTTGTCATCTATTGGTGTTGTCATAGGAAAGAAGTTTGGAGCCCGATACAAGGACAAGGCTACCTTGGCGGGAGGAATAATTCTTATCTTAATCGGCACCAAAATACTGCTGGAACATTTGGGAATCATAGGATAGCCTTGCATAATGATGAAAGAAGGAAACAAGTCCGACGTATGTAATAAATAGGTAATCAACAGACCTTGTAATGAATAGAATGTTATATGAACAAGGGTACCGTTGGAAATAAATTAATAATTGGGATGGCAGTGATTTTTGCACTGATGATGGTTGTAAAACCCCAGATAACTGAGGCAGGTTCAAAGGCTGCCATAATAATATGGGCTAATTCCATCGTTCCGGTGCTGCTGCCTTTTTTTATTTTTTCTGACTTCATTAAAAGAAGTGGGGGTTTGAACCGGCTTTCGCCGAGAGTTTATACTTTTATCATAGCTTTTATGTCGGGATATCCTGTGGGGGCAAAGGTAACGGGAGATTATATGAGAAGCGGTGAATTATCTTATGGAGAGGGTAAGTATATTCTCAGCTACAGTCTTGTTACTGGGCCGGCATTTATCATTTTTACAATCGGAGAGTTCATAGGCAGCAGAGAAGGGGCGATAGTTGTTGCTGTGGCTCATTACCTGGGGGCCTTCATGAACAGATGGTTTTATAAAGAATCTTTAACCTGCAGGGCCAAGAGTTCCCCAAAATTCAGGCCTATATCTTCAGCTGGAGAAAATAATCTTATGGAAAATTTCACCTACGGAATTTTAGGTGGATTTAAAGCCATGGCAGTGATTCTGGCATATTTGATGGTATTTACCATAGGAATAAATTTTATGGAAATGACGGGAATATTCGTAGTGATAGCAAATGAGACTGTAAATTCTTGTATCAAAGGGTTTATGGAGATGACTATAGGAATAAATTTAGTGGGAATGTGTGATATTGGAATTAAATTAAAAATCATTCTAGCATCTATGCTGGTGTCTTTTGGAGGGTTGTCTGTCATAGGTCAGTCAGCATCCATGGTTAGAAAAACGGATATAAAGGTAGGGGATATTGTAAAAATTAAGGCTACTCACGGTATGATAGCTGCAATTCTGGCTACACTAATTGTAAATTTTGTGGTATTATAGGTGTATGAAGAAAAAAAGCGTTGGAATCATAGCAGAATACAATCCATTCCACAACGGGCATCTGTTTCATCTTGAAGAGTCGAAAAGGGTTACAGAGGCAGAAGTTGTGGTTGTTGTCATGAGCGGCAATATGTTACAGCGTGGACAGCTGGCAATTGGGGATAAGTGGGACAGAGCAGAAATTGCCGTAAGTTGCGGTGCAGATCTTGTGGTGGAACTTCCAACGGTGTTTGCGTGTAATTCAGCACCCATATTTGCATCTAAAGGGGTGGAAATTCTTTCAAATCTTGGAGTTGATTATATATCCTTTGGAAGTGAATCGGGAAATATTGAGGAACTTAAAAGTATTGCCCGGGAAATGAGGGAAAAAAACGTAGAAATACAAGATGAAATACGCACAATGGTGAAGGAAGGGCTTAATTACCCAAGAGCAAGAAGAGAGATAGTTTCTCGTATTTTAGGAGAAAACAAAGCCCTTATTTTGGACAAACCCAACAACATTTTAGCCTTGGAATATATAAAGGCCATTGAGGAAACAGAAGCAAGAAGGCCACAACCTATAACCATTGGCAGAAAAGGACCGGGATATTATGGAATGGAGATTGAAGACCAGTTGGCATCTGCAACTGCCATAAGATATCTCTTGGAAGAAAATAAAGATATTTCCCGTCTATTGCCCGGGAAATCAGAGGAAATAATAAGAAATAGCCATAAACCTTCCAAAGAAATTCTCTTTAAAATGATATGTCATAGTGTTATCAGCCAAGATGCCGAAAAACTTGATGAGATATTTTCCGCCGGGGAAGGTTTGGGTTATAAATTAAAAAATACAATAAGAAAAGTTTCATCTTACGAAGAACTTTTAGAAGAACTGAAATCAAAAAGGTATACAAGGACAAGGCTGGAGAGATTCATGATTCAGCTCCTTTTGGGTGTAGGAAAGGGAGAAGAATATTCCAACTATATAAGAGTGTTGGCATTTAGCCAAGAGGGAAGTGCTTATCTGAAAAGTGTAAAAAAGTCAGGTATGTCCGGTCTTCCAATCATAACAAATATTAACAAGGATATAAAAGATATAGAAGAAAACAGGGGGGCTAGGGCAGGAATCAGCAAGGATATCTTAGCAACAGACATATATAATATGGTGTGCGGCAGAGATTTGTACAGATATTCGGATTTTGTACAGATGCCGAGAAAAAAATCTCTTGACTAGCCAACAATAAAGTGTTAAAATTCCCAAGGAAAAAATTTGGAGGAACTTATGAAGAGCTTATTTACACAAAAAAATAGCCATGAAAATGCCGACCTAACTAATCGTATTGACAGTTATATTAAATTTGATAAAGACACTATTATTGTCCCTTCTTTCGTTGATGTTCACGTTCATCTTCGGGAGCCGGGATTTTTTTATAAAGAGACTATGAAGACGGGAACGGAAGCCGCCGCTAAAAGCGGTTATGGATATGTTTTTTCCATGCCTAATCTTAATCCGGTGCCGGACTGCTTGGAAAACCTTAATAAACAGCTGGAAATCATTAAAAAAGATGCTGTCGTAAATGTTATACCTTACGGATCCATTACTAAAGGAGAAAAGGGCTTAAATCTTTCTGACATGGAAGCCATGGCGCCTTTTGTGGCAGGTTTTAGCGATGACGGCGTAGGAGTAGACAGTGAAAGGCTCATGGAAGAGGCTATGATAATTGCCAAATCTCTCGGTAAACCTATAGTCGCTCACTGTGAGGATATGGAGCTGAGGGCAGGAGGATATATACATAAAGGGAAATATGCTATGGAACATGGACACCTGGGTATTTGTTCGGAAAGTGAATGGAAACCTATAGAAAGAGATATTAATTTAGTTGCAAAGACAGGATGTAGTTACCATGTTTGCCATGTTTCCGCCAAGGAAAGCGTGGAACTCATAAGGCAGGCGAAAAAATCAGGTCTTGATGTGACATGTGAAACAGCACCACATTACCTTGTTTTGACAGATGAAATGATTAAAGATGAAGGCAGATTCAAGATGAATCCACCTATACGTTCAGCAGCGGACAGAGACGCCCTCATTGAAGGTTTGATTGACGGTGCCGTTGATATGATAGCGACAGATCACGCCCCTCACAGCATGGAAGAAAAATCGAGAGGACTCAAGGATAGTGCCATGGGAATTACGGGGCTTGAAACAGCTTTTCCTGTGGTGTATACCAAATTGGTTAAGGAAGGAATCTTGACTTTGGAAAAGGTGATAGAGCTTATGGCAGTAAATCCTCGAAACCGTTTTGGTCTTCCGGACATTGATTTGACAAACAACTATGCCGTGTGGGATCTAGCCGCGCAATATGAAATAAATCCGGAAACCTTCCTATCCATGGGTAAGGCCACCCCTTTTGCAGGAGAGAAGGTCTATGGTAGATGTGTCAAAACGGTGATAGACGGAAAGACTGTGTGGAGCATATAAAAAAGCTTTACCGGTACGGAAAAGACGTTAAGAAGTATACGGAGAGAAAAGATGAAACATAATGTTTTTATTGTAAACCAAAATCAACTTATAGCAAAAAACACTATGAAAATGGTGTTGCAAGGGGATACATCTGCCATTACCAAGGCAGGCCAGTTTGTTAACATAAAAATAGAAGGACTTTTTTTAAGAAGACCTATTTCTGTTTGTGATGTGCAAGAGGATATGCTTACTATTATATATAAGGTGGTGGGAGAAGGCACTGAGATAATGTCTGAGATGAAAAAAGGACAGCAACTGGACCTTCTTACCGGTCTTGGAAACGGGTATAACACCGGAAAAAGCGGAGAAAGACCGCTTCTTATCGGTGGCGGCGTGGGTGTTCCGCCTATGTATAACCTGGCAAAAGGTTTGAAAGACGAAGGGAAGGAAGTACAGGTTATTCTTGGGTTCAACACCTTGGAAGAAGTCTTTTATAAAGAAGAATTTGAAAGGCTGGGTGTGGAGCTTCACATTGCTACAGCCGATGGTTCTGTAGGAACTAAGGGCTTTGTTACGGATATAATGAAAAATCTGAAGTATACTTATTTCTACACCTGTGGTCCTCTTCCTATGTTTAAGGCCATTGAAGCAATAGCGAAGACATCGGGACAGTTTAGTTTTGAAGAACGAATGGGCTGTGGATTTGGAGCTTGCATGGGATGTTCATGCAAAACAAAGTACGGAAATAAAAGAATATGCAAAGATGGACCGGTTCTGGAAAGAGAGGAAATAATATGGTAGATTTAAAGACAAACCTTTGCGGCATAACATTGGATAATCCGGTTATTCCTGCATCGGGAACCTTCGGATACGGTTACGAATTTGCGGAACTTTACGATATAAACTGCCTTGGAACCTTCTCCTTTAAGGGAACTACAAGAGAGGCAAGATTTGGAAATCCCACTCCGAGGATAGCCGAATGTAACGACGGTATGATAAATGCGGTGGGTTTGCAAAATCCCGGTGTGGATGCGGTAATCAGAGAAGAGCTTCCCAGACTTACAGCTTGTTTTAACAAGCCGGTAATGGCAAATGTAAGCGGTTTCAGCATAGAAGAATACAGGGAAGTTGTGGCTAAGCTTGACAGCAGACCTGAAATCGGTTGGTTTGAGGTGAATATAAGTTGCCCCAACGTTCACGGCGGTGGCATGGCCTTCGGCACAACTTGTCAGGGTGCAGCAGAGGTGACAAAAGCGGTGCGAAAAGTGACTGATAAACCTTTACTCATTAAACTGTCCCCAAATGTTACGGATATAACTGAAATTGCTAAGGCCTGCGAGGCGGAAGGGGCTGATGGCATTAGCCTCATAAACACCCTCCTTGGAATGAGACTGGATTTAAAAACAAAGAAGCCTGTAATTGCCAACAAGATGGGAGGATTTTCAGGTCATGCCATTTTACCGGTGGCATTGAGAATGGTGTATCAGGTTTACGAAGCTGTAGATATTCCTATAGTTGGAATGGGCGGCGTGCAGAGGGCTGAAGAAGTTATTGAAATGCTTCTTGCCGGAGCTACTGCTGTTGAAATAGGCGCAGCCAATCTAATAAATCCTTTTGCGTGTAAGGAAATTATAGAAGACTTGCCGCGAGTTATGGAGAAATACAATATAAAGAGTGTAAGTGAAATAATAGGAGGTGGACACTAATGGCGAAGGATGTAATAATAGCTTGTGATTTTGAATCGGCAGAAGAGACTTTTAAGTTTCTCGACAAGTTTACCGATAGGAAGCC
>JAZNUK010000051.1:0-25604 GCA_045592265.1 Candidatus Fimisoma sp.
TAATGTTAAATCCGGAGCATTTTTGATAGAATCATGATTTACTATGCCAAGAGCGTTAAGTTTAACCGCGATGATTTTTTCTGCACCCTTGGAAATAGCCATGTTGATGGGCAGAACATCGGCGTATCCGCCATCAATATATTCTTTACCATCAATTTCGTAGGCGTGTATGGCAGGGAATACGGAAGAACTTGCCATTATATAGTCGATTAGTTGGCCGCTTTTCATATTTTCCAGAAAAACAAAGTGTGGCTTCAAGGTGGAAAGCTCCACCACAACCAGCCCGTATTCTATGGGTGATTTTCTTATTTTTTCCTCATCCACATACTCTTCTAACAATTCTTTCAGGCCTGATGCGCCGGCACCTTTATTCAATACGATTTCCTTTGCGTAATCAATGGTCTGGCTACCTTCAGGCATATCGAAGATCATGTGGGTTTCAATCTCTTTCCACATTTCAATGGTCAAATCCAAGTCTCCTTGACAAACCATGGCTCCATTAATGGAACCTACAGAGGAGCCGGTAACTATGTCTATTTCAATTCCCAGTTCAGACAAAGCTTGCCATACTCCGGCCTCATAAGCACCACGGGCACCACCGCCGCCCAAAACCAAAGCAGTTTTTTTGTGATTTTGTAACATAATGCCCTCCTCCTAAAAAAGACTATATACTATAAATATATCCAAATATCTATCAAAATTCAACTAAAAATGGTATAATAACAAGAAAAACAGCCGATGGTAAGTGATGGAGGGAAAGAGAAAATATGGATGACAGACTTAAAAAGATAATCAAAAAATCCGATTCTATTGTATTTTTTGGGGGTGCGGGAGTATCCACAGAATCAAAAATCCCGGATTTCCGTTCGGAAAAAGGCCTTTACCATGCGAAACAAGAGTATGGTTGTTCTCCTGAGGAAATACTGTCACATACTTTTTTTGTGCGTAAGACTGAGGTATTCTTTGACTACTACAAGAAGAACCTTATTTACTTGGAAGCAGAACCAAACAAAGCTCACAAGGCGTTGGCTCACCTTGAGAAAGAAGGGAAACTGAAGGCGGTGGTAACTCAAAATATAGATGGTCTGCACCAAAAAGCAGGCAATGCGAATGTATATGAGCTCCACGGTAGTGTTTTGAGAAATTATTGCATGGACTGCGGTAAATTTTATGATGTTGAGTATATCATGAACGAAGATAATTGTACAAATAAGGTTCCCCGTTGTAAGGAATGCGGGGGAATTGTCAAGCCTGATGTGGTGCTTTACGAAGAGCCATTGGATGAAAGTTGCATGATGGGAGCAATCGAAGCAATTGAAAAGGCGGATACTCTCATTATAGGAGGAACTTCTTTGGCCGTTTATCCTGCAGCAGGTTTGATTCGTTACTTTGGTGGGAATAATTTAGTATTGATAAATAAAGAGCCTACTCCGTATGATGGGAAGGCAAACTTGGTAATAAACGACTATATCGGAAAGGTTATGGAAATTATTTAATATGAATATTTTAGTTTCAAATGATGATGGGATAAATGCCTGTGGAATTAAAGAGTTGGTTAAAGCGCTGAGCAAGGTTGCCAACGTATATGTTGCAGCACCTGATACTCAGAAAAGTGCCAGCAGTCATGCTCTCAGCATAAATGGTAAAATAACCGTAAGGGAGATACCGATGGAGGGTGCGGTGAGAGCCTTTCAGGTGGGAGGAACCCCTGCCGATTGTGTCAAGCTGGGCCTATATATTCTTCAGCAAGAGGGCATAAATATAGATGCGGTGTATTCGGGAGTAAATCACGGGGGTAACCTGGGCACAGACACCATATACTCGGGGACCGTATCTGCTGCTGCTGAGGGATTGTTTAAAGGTTTACCTGCTGTAGCCGTATCGGTAAACAGCCATACCCCTACTTATTTTGAGGGTGCCTGTAGGTTGGCAGTACAAGTTTTGCCAAAAGCCCTGACAAGCAAAGGGAAGCTTGGCGTTATAAGCATAAACACTCCCGACATTCCGAAAGAGGAAATAAGAGGGGTGGAAATAGCATCTTTGGGACAGGTCCTTTATCATGAGTGGTTTCAGGCTGAAGAGAAAAAGAAAGAAGATGAAGACGGACAGATTACATATACTTATTCCGGAGTTGCCAGAGAGATGGATTGTTGGGAAGATAAAGCAGATGCCAGACTTATTCGAGAAAACTATGCCACAATATCAGTAGTGAAGTATGAACTGCTTGATGAAGAGGGCAATAAAGAGATTCAAAGCTGGGAGATTGAGATATGAAACGCATTATGAGATTTGACAAAGAAGATACAATACTGATTGCCATAGATTTTCAGGAAAAGCTGATGCCCGCTGTCTATGATAGGGAAAAGGTAGAAAAGCAAGCAGCAAAGCTTGTCAGGGGAATGGACGTACTTGGTATTCCTATAATTGAAACCACACAATATAAGAAAGGACTGGGTGAAACTGTTGCTACAGTAGGGGATGCGCTGGGACAGCATAAGACCTTTGATAAAGTCACTTTTAGTGCATACCAAGATGAATCATTTAGGAAAGCACTGGAGGAGACAGGGAGAAAGACCGTAGTCTTGATAGGGGCAGAAGCTCATATTTGTGTGCAACAGACGGCTTTGGATTTGATGGAGGCCGGTTATAATGTTGCGTTGGCAGCTGATTGTGTAAGTTCAAGGGAACTACGGAGCATAGAAGTGGCACTGGACTTTATGGGAAATGCGGGAATAATTATTACAACGGGAGAGAGCATTTTGTTTGAACTTTTGGGAAGTGCGATAGCTCCTGAATTTAAAGAAATATCAAGGATAGTGAAGTAGGAAAATGATTTTTGACAGAGATTTTAACAACTTGACAAGTGAAGATATAGAATTACTCAATAGCTATTTTGATGGTTATGATTACCAGTCCTCAGGACACACCTTTATTGCAAACTATATATGGAGAAATACTCATAACATAACATGGCAGATAATAGGAACGTATTTGTTTATTGCCGGAATGGGTACTACCGAAACCCAAGAGGAAGAATATTTTATGTCTTTTCCTCTGACCAAGGACGGGCAATACAATCTAGGGGAACTGAGGAAGACTATCTGTACCGCAAAAGAAATCTTCGAGGAAAAGGGAATAAAATTTGAAATGAGCCTGATCCCGGGGACTTTGGCCCCTTTGCTGAAGGAAGCCTTCGGAGATGAAGTGGAGCTTACCCACACTCGCGATGATGATGATTATATTTATCTCAGAGAGGATTTGGTCAAACTGGGGGGACGCAAGCTACACCACAAAAAGAACCATCTCAATTATTTTAAGAGAAACTATCAATACATTTACGAAGAGATTTCTCCGGAAAATTGCCATGAGGTAAAAGAATTTATACGGTTGTTCAACAAAGAAAAATATGATGAAACACCTGAGGAGTGGCAGACCATTCTTGAGCTTGAAACACAGGCCACAGAAGAACTTTTGAAATTTGTAGGCAAAGGACTTTTGGGCGGGGTAATACGTATAGATGGAAAGGTGGAGGCTGTTACTTTGGGAGAGTTTGCAAAAACCAACTCCAAAGAAACGGTTATCGTTCATGTGGAAAAAGCCTCTTCTAAGTATAGGGGTATATATCAGGCGATAAACAACGAATTTTGTCGAGCTTTGCCCGAGGATACCATCTTTATCAACCGTGAAGAAGATATGGGGATGGAAACTCTCCGCCAGACTAAATTGTCATACAGACCTGTCAAATTAGCGGAAAAATATACGGCTGTTTTTACGGAGCAGTAAAGCAGAAAAAGGTAACCGGCGGAAGGAACGAGAGAAAGTAGAGCCGGGGGGAGAAAGCATTAGAGAGAAGGTTTGTTAATAAAAATACTTTCTTCAAGGTAATTGCTTTTAAATTTCATTGTGGTAAAATATATATAGAATTGATAACTTTTTGTTAATTCAAATCTAAGGAGGATACATAGAAATGAGAGAAGTTGTAATCGCAAGTGCAGCTAGAACCCCAATCGGGGCTTTCGGTGGTTCATTAAAGGGAATCCCTACAAGAAAATTAGGAGCTATCGCTATTAAGGGAGCAATCGAAAGAGCAGGAATTAAGCCGGAGATGGTTGATGAAGTTATTATGGGTGCTGTTCTGCAGGGCGGATTAGGTCAGAATGTTGCAAGACAGATGACTTTGGATGCAGGTCTTCCAATTGAGACACCGGCTATGACAATCAATAAGGTTTGCGGTTCCGGTTTGAGAGCTGTAGAATTAGCCGCTCAAATCATTAAAGCAGGCGATGCTGATATCGTAGTTGCCGGTGGTGCAGAAAACATGTCAGCTACAGCATATGCTATGCCGGCTGCAAGATTCGGTGCAAGAATGAACAATACTCAGCTGGTTGATATGATGGTAAATGATGGTCTTTGGGATGCATTCAACGGCTATCACATGGGTATCACTGCAGAAAACGTTGCAGAGCAGTGGGGATTAACCAGAGAAGAATTAGACGAATTTGCAGTAATTTCTCAGAACAGAGCTGAAGAAGCTATTAAGGCAGGCAAGTTCAAAGACGAAATCGTTCCTGTAGAAATCCCTCAGAAGAAGGGCGATCCAATCGTATTCGATACAGATGAATTCCCTAAATTCGGAACTACAATTGATAAGGTTGCTAAGTTAAAACCTGCATTTAAGAAAGACGGTATTGTAACTGCTGCTAACGCTTCCGGAATCAATGATGCCGGTGCTGCTGTAGTTGTAATGTCAAAGGAAAAAGCTGAAGAGCTGGGAATTAAACCTCTCTGCACAATCAAGTCCTATGCTTCTGCAGGTGTAGATCCATCAATCATGGGTGTTGGTCCGGTTCCTGCTTCCAAGAAAGCTCTGGAAAAAGCAGGTTTAACTATTGAAGATATTGATTTAGTAGAAGCAAACGAAGCTTTCGCTACTCAGTCTTTAGCAGTTAGAAAAGATTTAGGTCTTGACCCTGAAAAGACCAATGTAAACGGTGGTGCTATTGCAATCGGTCACCCAATCGGAGCATCCGGATGCAGAATTTTAATCACTTTAATCTACGAAATGATGAAGAGAGATTCCAAGTACGGCTTAGCTACATTATGTATCGGTGGCGGTATGGGAACTGCTTTAATCGTTGAAAGATAATAACTGATTATATAGACGGTAATACGGTAATATAAAAGGAGCCTTTGAGGCTCCTTTTATGATATATGTTTTCCAAGCTCCAAAAGAGGAGAGTGTTACGCCTTGCCTAGATACTCTTCCAAAGTAATTCCTCTGGATGTAATTTCCTCGGCCACATCTACACCTACGTAACGAAGATGCCAAGGCTCATAGGAGTACCCTGTTATGTGAGTTTTATCCTTGGGATAGCGAATTATAAAGCCGTAGTCGCTGCAATGGTTATTAATCCAGATTCCTTCCGGATAGTTGATGAAATCTTCTCTCAGATCATAGCCCATGGAGGAGGACGTTATGTCCACGGCCCATCCTGTATGGTGCTCACTCCTGCCCGGGTAGGCAGAAATTGTGTTGGTATACTCTGTGCCGTAAGCCGATACATAATTAAAATAAATACTCTCTTGGGTACTGTAACTTCTGTATGTAGAACAGATGAGGAAGCTTATTCCCTGGGAATTGGCATCTCTAAGCATCTTTAGGTAGGCATCATAGGCTTCTCTTTTGAAGTATAGGTTCTGGTTGGTAGAAAGGGAACCGTCTACTGCCACCATATCCGTAGGGTAAAAATCAGATGAGATGGCATATTGCTTATTTACTAAAATTAATTTGCTTCCATTATCATACGTATGTGTCTCAGTCGGAATAGGCAGGCCATAATCTAAGCAAGGATCCCAGGTAGTGGCAGAGCCTTCGCTTCCTGAGCTACTATCTGATGCAGCTTCATTATCTTTAGAGGAATTGCCATTCTCAATATTTTCTTCCGTTGTCTGCATGTCAGCAGAATTTGATGCCAAAGTCCCACCCTTATTATCTTCTTTATCCTTTTCAATTTCTCCCTGACCGCATCCACAGAGGATGAGCAGTGAGATTAACAGCAATAATAATATTTTTCTTTTCATTTTTCTACTCCGATTATCAACAGTGTGTTATACTGGTTATAATATGTATTTTATCAAAATGTGTAGGAAATTGCGATATATTTAATAAAAATAAAATAAATAAAGGGGAATAAAATGAAACGCAAAAGAATACGGCTAAAACCCAGATTCTATGTCATAACCGTAACCTCTATAGGTCTGTGTATAGCATTGGTATCATTTTTCATTGCGCCCGGCAATAAATGGTCTGTTAGCTATGAAGGAGTAGAAGAGAGCTTGCCATCAAAGGCAGAAGAGTTGATGGAAAATTTTATGACAGAGGCTTACGACTACATGGCAACGTGGGAAAAGGCCCAGTTGACGGATTGGTTTGACGAAAAAAAGGGGGAGCAAGCACTAATCTGCCAAAATGCCTATGATTTAATGGTGGAGATGCGTAGGCTCAAGGATGTTGATTTGAAATGTGATATTAAAGAGGTTACAGTTAAAATAACAGATGTTAGAAAACAAAAGGATGTATATATAGTTTCTTTTGAAGAAGGGTATGACTGTCAATTCTCATTTATGGAAGAACTCTCACAGACCCAAGGGATAGAATCCAAGATGGTTATCAGGGAGGAGAAGGATAAATACTCTCTGGTATCCTACCATAGGGAAGAAGATTTTTACACCTTGATTACCGATAGTTATGAAACGGGAAGCGAGACTCCGATGGAGGATATAGAGAATATTAAGACAGAACTGCTGGCAGATTGCGAAAAGAGGCTCATAAGCTTGGGTGAAAGCAGAAACAATATTGAAAAGACAGAGGTTTCTTGTGATGTTCCTATTGATAGGGAAGGAGCGAAGAAATACGCCCTTCAATACGCGTTGACGCGAAATGAGGGATGGTTTGCCTTTGATGACTTGGGTGGAAATTGTCAAAACTTTGGATCCCAAGTGCTCTTTGAGGGAGGAATTCCTATGGACATTGAAGGTGATGAGATCTGGAAATACTATGGGACTGATCCAAGCTCCGACAGGGACACCAACGGAAGATCATCGTCTTGGACCGGGGTAACAAACTTCTATCAGTACGCTTTACAAAATACCGGCTTCGGTCTTTGCGCAGAAACGGATGCCAACATATATACCGCTGAGGCAGGTGACATAATACAGGTAGCTGATGGAAGCGGAGAATTTGTACATACTATAGTTTCTTTGGGTACAATTAACGATGAGGAAGGCAAGGTAATAGATATAAACACGGTTTCAAACACCACAGATAGAAAGAATTATCCTTTGTCTGCCTATAACAATCCGGATATGAGGCTAATTAAAATTTATGGTTATAATAACTAGATAAAATTACCTTGAAGTGATATAATAACTAACAGGAATTTTTTGGAGGAAATAGTATGGCTGACAATTTTATTCACGAGATTATTGAAAAAGACTTAGAAAATAAAAAGTACGGAGATAAGGTTTACACTCGTTTTCCGCCGGAACCAAACGGATACTTGCATATAGGACATGCCAAGTCCATATGCCTTAATTTTTCCACAGCGGCAAAATACGGTGGCAAATGTAATTTAAGATACGATGACACTAATCCGGTCAAGGAAGATGTGGAGTATGTGGATTCCATTGAAGAGGATGTAAAGTGGCTGGGCTTTCAGTGGGATGAAAGACTGTGGGCATCAGACTATTTTGACAAAATGTACGAAGCTGCCGTAGAACTCATAAAAAAGGGAAAGGCCTTTGTGTGTGACTTAACCGGAGAAGAAATTAAAGAATACAGAGGGACTTTAAAGGAACCCGGAAAGGAATCACCGTACAGAAACAGGAGCATAGAGGAAAATCTCAGCCTCTTTGAAGAAATGAAAGACGGAAAGTATGCTGATGGGGAAAAAGTTCTCAGAGCAAAGATAGATATGTCATCTCCTAACATAAATATGAGAGATCCTATCATATACAGAATTGCCCATGCGTCCCATCACAATACAGGAGATAAGTGGTGCATATATCCTATGTACGATTTCGCCCATCCTATAGAAGATGCCATAGAGGGAATTACTCATTCCATATGTACTTTGGAGTTTGAAGACCACAGACCTTTGTATGACTGGGTGATAAAGGAAGTCGGCTGGTGGCCTCAGCCTCCTCAGCAGATTGAGTTTGCGAGACTTAATATAACAAACACTGTTATGTCAAAAAGATATTTGAAGGCCATGGTTGACGATGGCACAGTTGAAGGGTGGGATGACCCTCGTATGCCAACCATAGCCGGAATTCGCCGTCGCGGATATACTCCGGAAGCCGTTAGAAATTTCTGCGAAACCATCGGCGTTGCAAAGGCAAACAGCACCGTAGATGTGGCACAGCTTGAACACTGTGTTCGGGAAGATTTGAAAGAAAAAGTACAGAGTAAGAATGTGATTTTTGATCCAATCAAGGTCATCATTACCAATTATCCTGAGGGTCAAAGTGAACTTTGCGAAATAGAAAACAATGCCCAAGTTCCTGAAATGGGAACCCGAAAGGTTTCTTTCTCGAGAGAGCTTTGGATTGACGGTGCTGACTTTATGGAAGAGCCTCCAAAGAAGTATTTCAGACTTTTCCCGGGAAATGAGGTAAGACTCAAAGGTGCATATTTTGTAACTTGTACCGGCTTCGTAAAGAATGAGGACGGAACCATCAAAGAGGTGCATTGTACCTATGATCCTGAGACCAGAAGCGGAAGTGGATTTGAAGGCCGCAAGGTAAAAGGGACAATACACTATGTGGATGCTAATAATGCGGTGCCTATAACCCTTCGTCAGTATGATTATCTGATGAAGGAAAATGAAGAGGGTGAGATGGTGTCAAATCCTGAAACAGTTAAAATTTCTACCGCATATGGGGAGGCTTCCGTGGCAGATGTGAAGCCGGGCGAGAGATTCCAATTTTTCAGACATGGATATTTCATTGCAGACTCAAAACTTCATACAAAAGAAAAACCTGTTTTCAATGAAATAGTAGGATTGAAAAGTTCGTGGAAGTAAGATTAAGCCGCCTCTTTACAGGCGGCTTTTATAGACTTGCAGCAAGACGGGGACGTTGGGGAGTTTAAAGGATACAAAAGACATGGGGAATGAAAAGAATAAATTTGAAAAGGGGAGGGGAAAAGGATGATGAGTAGATTTGGCATTACCATTGCCGTCTGTATCATAGCAGTGATTTTGGCTATTGTAATGGGAAATGGCGCCGTATATTTTTTTAACAAGATACCCGGAAAGTGGCTATGTGACTATGATGAAGAGCCGGATGAAGAATTACTGAATCCTACAAGGCAACGCATAAAGAGCGTTCCTTGGAAATACCTGTTTTCCGGTTTGTTTGTCGTCATAGCACTCAGGGTGCTGCTGTGGGATTTTGTATATGGCATAGTTATACTTATAACATGCTGGCTTCTGCTCCTGCTTACCATAGCCGACATAAAGTACAAAATCGTGCCGGATCAACTGGTAATGTTGCTTGCGCTGACTGCCATTGCCCATCTGTCATATAATGAAAAAGGGGTTATCGACGGAGTG
The DNA here is from genome assembly GCA_045592265.1 of Candidatus Fimisoma sp. Lineage (GTDB taxonomy): Bacteria > Bacillota > Clostridia > Peptostreptococcales > Anaerovoracaceae > Fimisoma. The sequence goes on from JAZNUK010000051.1 coordinate 9,615, forward strand.
TGGGGGGCACTTACAGGGTTTGGAATCATGCTGATAATCGGAATTCTGGGAAGAATCTTTTACAAGAAAGAAACCTTGGGCGGCGGTGATATAAAGCTGTTTGGTGCTATAGGACTCTGCTTGGGGATGGAGGGAGTTCTGTTTACCTTTGTAGCTACAACCCTTTTAAGCGCAGGTCATTTTTCCTACTTGCTGCTGAGAAGAAGAACGAAGAAAGGCGACGCATTGCCGATGGTTCCATATATTGCAGTTTCTGTCGCAATATATCTAGTCATTTTAAAGGAAATGAGTTATAATATTATGGTACATTTATAGGAAGAGGAAAAAAGATGATTACAAGTAAGCAGAGAAGCTATTTGAGAAGTCTGGCTCATAACATAGATCCGGTAGTGTTTATCGGAAAAGCCGGCCTTACCGAAAATATAATGAAGGAAATCGATATTTGTCTGGAAGCAAGAGAACTTGTAAAGGTAAAATTGCAAGAAGGATGTGACTTGGTTCCTAAGGATGTGGCCAACGAAGTAATGGTGCCTTTGAAGGCTGAGTTCGTTCAGTCCATAGGAAGAAAGTTTACCCTGTACAGAGAGTCTAAGGAAAATAAGCAGATTATATTGCCGAGATAATTTACATGATGGAGAGAAATTTTTTGCTGACAATAGAATATGATGGCAGCAATTTTTCCGGATGGCAGAGGCAACCGGAGGCACGTACCGTACAGGGAGAGCTGGAAAAGGTTCTTTCCAAAGTGTGTAACGGAAAGGTAGAACTTAACGGGACAAGCCGTACAGATGCAGGAGTTCATGCACTTGGCCAAAGGGCATCTTTCAGAGGAGAATACGGAATTCCTACCGGTAAGATAATGGAGGTTGCCAATAATCATCTCTGCGGAGGAAAACACATTGCATCTACAATAGGAGATGTGAGAATATTGGCGGTGGAGGAAAAGCCTTTAACTTTCCATGCCAGGTTCGACTCTAAAGGAAAAAAATACAGATATGTCATAGCCAACGGAGAAGAGATAAATATTTTTCGAAGAAATCATTGTTATCATGTGCTGAGACCTCTTGATCTCAAGGCCATGCAAAAAGGGGCCTCATATATTGTGGGAACACACGACTTTGCTGCCTTTCAGTCTTCGGGAGGGCAACCAAGAGAAACCACTGTAAGAACCATATATAACCTAGAGGTTATTGAAAAGGGAGAAGATGTTATCTTGGAAATTTCCGGAGACGGCTTCTTATACAATATGGTTAGGATAATAGCCGGAACCTTAGTAGAAGTAGGTTTGGGTAAAAGAGAGGCGGAAGAAATTAAAGACATTTTGAAGTCGTGCGACAGAAGTAAAGCGGGGCACAAAGCTCCGGCAGAAGGATTGTATTTAGTCGAAGTTTATTATGAATAGGAGAAATAAAATGGAAAGACCTTCATGGGACCAGTATTTTATGGAAATGGCAGAACTTACGGCAAAGAGATCAACTTGTATGAGAAGACAAGTTGGGGCGGTTATTGTTAAGGATAGACATGCTATAGCAACGGGATATAACGGAGCTCCCAGCGGAATCAAGCACTGCGAAGAAAGGGGCGGTTGCCTCCGCCAACAGATGGGAATACCTTCAGGTCAAAGACATGAGCTTTGTATGGCACTGCATGCAGAGCAGAATGCCATTATTCAGGCGGCAGCCATGGGACACGGCATTGAAGGAGGAACTATTTACATAACTCATCAACCATGTGCCATCTGCGCCAAGATGATTATAAATTCAGGAATTAAGAGAATAGTAATAAGAGAAGGTTATCCTGATGAACTTGCTGCTTCTATACTGGAAGAGGCAGGATTAAACATAGAGAAGTTATAAGAATTTTGTAAGGAGTCACGGTTTATGTATAGCACTTTGTGGGTGACATTTTTAACAGCATTTTTGCTATCTTTGGCAATGACACCGCTGGCCATAAAAATAGCTCCAAGAATAGGAGCCGTTGATATTCCTGTAGACGGCAGGAGAATGCATACCAAAACCATGCCAAGATTCGGCGGAATGGCAATTTTTGCAGGAAGCGCTGTGGCAATGTTGGTGTTTTTGCGATTTGATCCGAGAATAGTATGTATTCTTACCGGAGGAGTTTTGATATATATTCTTGGGATTATAGATGATATAAGACACCTGTCGGCAAAACTTAAGTTTGCAGGACAAGCTGTAGTTGCCATAGTAATGTATATAAACGGAATCAGAATAGAATTTATAACCAATTTCTTTGGTGAGGGTAATAGCCAGCTGGGAGACCTAGTGTGCTTTTTAATTACGGTACTTTGGATTGTAGGGATTACCAATACAGTCAATCTTATAGATGGTCTTGACGGCCTTGCAGCAGGTACGGCTGCAATTGCATCTCTTTGCATCGCATATGCTGCATATATACATGGAACTTATTTGACGGCAGGTGCAATGCTTGCGTTGGCGGGAGGAGCCCTTGGATTTTTGCCGTACAACTTTTATCCGGCCAAGATTTTTATGGGTGACGGAGGCTCTCTATACTTGGGATTTATGCTGTCCACCTTATCCATACTGGGTACTGTAAAGAGCGCTACTTTGGTTGCCGTTATTATACCTGTGCTGATTTTGGGAGTACCAATCTTTGATACGGCTTTTGCAATATTTAGACGTTTTGTCAACAAAAGACCTATCATGGAAGCTGACAAGGGACATCTCCATCACAGGTTAATGCATCTTGGATACGGACAGAGACGCTCCACCTTGATGCTCTATGGAATTTCAGGAATTATGGGTGTTGCAGCAGTTACCTTCAGTAGAGGACTGCATGTAGAAACTATAGGTCTGGGGGCAATTACCCTCATGTACATTTATATACTGTTGACAGACGAAGATCATGTTATGCCACAGATAAAGAACGATTTTGAAGAAGAAAAACATAAAAAACCTATTAATAAAAAATAGAGGTAGAGGTATAGAATACCTGAAAACCGTTGGGAAATAACTAGACACAGAAAAAACTTTATTTATTTTCACTGTCATTAATGAGATAAGTATGCTATAATTATAGTTGTTTAAATTGTAGAAAAAGTAGGAGGAATTCTAATGAATAGTTTTATGGTTGCATTTGGCCTTGCAAGTATAGCTTTATGCCTAGGCGTATTTTTAAGGGCTAAAATAGGGTTTTTGAGAAACATGTTAGTTCCTGCCAGTGTGATTGCAGGAATACTGGGATTGATTTTTATGAACCTGGTTGACAAGGTTGGCATAAATGTGGGCACAGATGCGCAGATGTATACGGATATAGTTAATCATTTATTTACTATTTCATTTATTTCTATAAGTTTGACAGGATCGGAGTCAAGCGAACAGGGTGCAGGAAAAAAGATTTTTAAGGGTGCGCTTGGTATGGGCTTAGTATGGTGTCTGTTATATGCACTTACTCCTTTGGTAGGAATGGGTATAATTTCTGTCTTCGGCAAGAGTGTTAACATGGATTCAATATATGGCTCTATGATTCAGTATGGATTTGCGCAAGGACCGGGACAAGCGGCTGCGTATGGTGCGATTTATGAGAGTTACGGTTGGGAAAATGCCGCCATGGTAGGCTTGACTTTTGCGGTAATTGGATTCTTAATTGCATTCTTAGTGGGTATTCCGGCTACTAGGTTGGGGATAAACCGTGGCATTGCCAAGAACTGTGATAGGATAGATGAAAGGATTCTGAAGGGTTATTACAAAAAAGAAGAGCAGACTAGCTATATGATTAAAGATACAACTTGCAACAGCAATGTGGAAACATTAACATATCACTTTGCAGTAATGGGACTTTGTTACATAGGAGCCATAGGCATTGCTAAATTATTTACATTATTACCGGGATTTTTGGGAACTTCTATGAGCGGTTTAATGTTTATGAACGGTATGATTGCTGCGTATATTATAAAGTTTATTATGAAAAAGCTAAAAGTAGATTTCCTTCATAATGATGTACTGCAAAGCAAAATCACAGGATGGACTGCCGACTATTTGGTGGTATGCTCCTTTATGGCTGTAGGATTTACTGTAATTGGAGAATGGATTGTCCCTATTATTGTTGAGGCTATAGTAATCACGATAATCACGTTTGTAGTTTGTTTCTATTTTGGACAAAGATTCGGTGGAAGCAACGATTTTGAGAGAACTTTAGGATTATATGGAACCGCCACGGGAACTGTGCCTACCGGCATTGCTCTAATTAGAATAATTGACCCTGAATTTAGGACAAATACTGTTGTAGAGTTAGGGTTTACAAATATTATAATGTTTGCATCAACGCCTGTTTATATTCTTTTGCTTGGAATGGCAGAGGGAACATTCTCCATGACTGTCGTTGCCGTAGGTTTAGCCATATGTTGCGTAGTATATTTAATAGTTCTTAAATTGACAAAGTGTTGGGGCAAAAAAACATATTCTTGGAAATAAAATAATATAAAAACACTTGATAAAACGCGTTTTACGCGTTTTATCAGTTTTACGGAGGATGCAATGGAAAAGATTTATTACGGTGGTAAAATATTGACAATGGAGGATGCTAATATATATTCTGAAGCAATATTGGTGAAGAAAGGCATCGTAACAAAGGTTGGGAATTTTGATGAAGTGAAAAAGGCGGCATCCAAAAAGACCGAGTTAGTTGATTTAAAGGGTAAATGCTTGATGCCGGCCTTTATAGATCCCCATAGTCACATTGTCCTAAATGGTCAGATGGCAATGTTTGCCGATTTGTCTCAGTGCAAAAGCTTTAGCGATATTATTACCGTTGTGAGACAATACATAGAAGAAAATAAAATAAGTGAAAAGCAGATGGCAGTGGGTTTTGGATATGATAATAATTTTTTGAGTGAAGAGTTACATCCTACGAAGGATGTTTTGGACAAGATAAGCGACAGAATACCGATTCTCTTACTTCATGTTTCAGGTCACATAGGTTGTGCAAATTCGGCAATGCTTAAGCTCGCTGAGATAAATGAAGATTCTATGGATCCAAAAGGCGGAAGAATATGCAGAATAGAAGGAACAACAATACCCAATGGAGTGCTGGAAGAGTCTGCAATGATGAATGTTCAGGCATTTATGAGGAAACGAATCAAGTTAAATTTAAACAAAATGTTTTCCGGCTTGCAGCAAAAATATATAGAATGTGGCATCACGACAGCACAGGAGGGCGCTGCAAATATTGGAAACATGAAATTGTTAAAAATAGCACAATTACTCGGTAAGTTGCAAATAGATGTGGTAGCATATCCGTTGATAAGCGATGAAACAGTTGAGCAGTGCCTTAAGGATAAAAAAATGTGCGAAGGATACAATAAGCACATTAGAATAGGTGGATACAAGATGCTACTGGATGGTTCGCCTCAAGGACGGACTGCTTGGATGAGTGAACCTTATTTGGGTGCAGAAGAAGATTACTGCGGATATCCTTGGTTAACCGACGAAAAGGCATACGAATATTGTCTTAAAGCCATGGATGAAAATATGCAGATATTAGCACACTGCAATGGAGATGCTGCAAGCGAACAGTTTCTAACCGCTTATGAAAAGGCATTGAAAGATAGTAACAATCCCAATAGAAACAATTTGCGGCCTGTTATGATTCATTGTCAAACCGTAAGAAATGATCAGCTTGACCGCATGGGAAAGATAAATATGATTCCTTCAATATTTGTCGGCCACGTGTATTACTGGGGAGATATACATGTTAAAAACTTTGGAGAAACGAGAGGTCACCATATTAGTCCGGTTGGAGATGCTCTTAATCGAAATCTTATTGTCAATTTCCATCAAGATACTCCAATAACTAAACCTGATGTGCTTCATTCTGTATGGTGTGCAGTCAACAGAATCAGCAGGAAAGGAAATCTTATTGGGGCAGACCAAAAAATAAGCGTGTATGATGCCTTGAAGGCGGTGACAATAAATGCGGCGTATGCGTATTTTGAAGAAGATACGAAGGGAAGTATAAAGGAAGGAAAACGTGCCGACCTAGTTGTTTTGGATAAGTGTCCGATGGATGTTGATCCAATGGAAATAAAGGATATTAATGTTTTAGAAACAATTAAGGATGGAAAAACTATTTATAAAAGGAAATAGTTATGGCAAGTAATATAGTCCTGGGAATATTGGCCCATGTGGATGCGGGAAAGACAACTTTATCAGAAGCCATCCTTTTTAGGACAGGTTCTATAAGAAAACTTGGAAGGGTGGACCATAAGACAGCCTTTTTGGATACCGATGCGGTGGAGAGAAACCGAGGCATAACGGTGCTTTCAAAAGAGGCTCGTTTTGTATTGGGAGAAAAAAACTGCACCCTCTTAGATACGCCGGGACATGTTGATTTCAGCACGGAGATGGAAAGAACCCTGCAGGTGATTGACTATGCCGTTTTGGTTATAAGCGGAGCAGAAGGCGTGCAAAGTCACACCCTCACACTATGGAAGCTCCTTGATACATACAATATACCTACGTTTGTATTTATAAATAAGATGGATAGCCCCATTGCCGATTGGCAGAAGGTATTGAAGGATTTAAATGACAAACTGGGTGGCGGATTCGTGAAGTTTTGTGGTGCAAGCATCTCCAATGAGGAAGATGCGGCAACCTGCAGTGAAGCTTTGATGGAGGAATATCTGGATAAAGGACAGCTATCAACAGCTACTCTGACAAAAGCCATAAGAATGAGGCAACTTTTTCCCGTTTCATTTGGATCCGCCTTGAAAATGGAAGGTGTGGATGAATTCTTGGAAACGCTGGGAACTTATACTCAAGTACCAAAATATCTCTCTGATTTTGGAGCGAGGGTGTATAAAATAACCCGTGATAAGCAGGGAAATCGTCAGGCTCACATGAAGATAACCGGGGGAATCTTGAAAAATAAAATGGTCATCGCTACGCCAAAGGGGGAAGAAAAGGTAGAACAAATAAGGCTTTACTCCGGAACAAACGTGGAAAATGTTGGCGAAGCAGAGGCCGGAATGATATGTGCAGTCACAGGTCTTTTAAATACTCGTGCAGGCGATGTTTTGGGGATAGAGGAGCAAATAGGCTCGGTTGTTCCCGTCATAGCACCTGCCATGACATATCAGGTGATTTTTCCGGACAATGTACAAATAGGAGTCGCCCTTCCAAAGTTACGGCAGATTGAGGAGGAAGAGCCATCTCTTAAGTTGGAATGGAAAGAGGCCTTACAAGAACTTCATATACAGGTTATGGGTCCTTTGGAGCTTGACGTTTTGAAAGCTCGGATAAAGGAGCGGTTTGACATGGATATTTCCTTTGGGGAGGGAAGTATAATATACAAGGAGACCATAGAGAATCCTGTTATAGGAATAGGCCATTTTGAACCACTGAAGCATTATGCGGAAGTTCATATTTTGTTGGAACCTTTGTGTCGTGGAGGCGGGATTGCCAAAGATAGTTTGGTGAGAGAAGATATGTTGGACAAAAACTGGCAGCGGTTGATTATAGCTCATTTAGGAGAGAAAGCGCATCTGGGTGTCTTAACCGGCTCCCCCGTAACGGATATAAAGTTTACCATTATAGGAGGCAGGGCACACTTAAAACATACAGAGGGGGGAGATTTTCGTCAGGCTACTTACAGAGCCGTGAGACAGGGATTGAGAAAAGCAAAAAGCATTTTGCTAGAACCCATGTATAGATTCAGTGCAGAGATACCAACTGAAAATGTGGGACGAATATTGTCAGATATGCAAAGGATGGGAGCTCAGACGGATGCACCGCAGATGCTTGGTGATATGGCAATCGTAACAGGGCGAGGACCTGTTGCCACTATAGAAGGATACCACAAAGAAGTGGCGGCATTTACAAAGGGAAAAGGGAACTTATCACTTGTACTGGACGGATATGATCGGTGTCATAATGAAGAGGAAGTAATAGAAAAGTTTGCATATAACCCTGAAAGCGATATGGAAAATCCAACAGGGTCCGTATTTTGCCAAGGAGGAAGCGGAGAGTATGTTCCTTGGACAGAGGTGGATGACAGAGCCCATGTGGATTCGGGATATGCTTTGACAGATGAAGGGGTGCTAGAGAAGAAAAAAGAGACAATGGTGCCGGGATTTGCTACGGAAAGTACTTACGAGAGAGCAAGTGCCCGAGAACTTGAAGATATTTTTGTGAGAACCTATGGAAAAAGCAAGCGAGATGAAGCTCTCAGAAGAGAAAAAATCAGCAAAGGACAAAGGGGAGTAGGGAAACCTCCCGAAAGTCCGTTGCCGCCCCTTAGAAATGAGGCAAAAGAAAAGAAAAAGAGCAGAGATTCATATTATGTCATTGACGGCTATAATGTAATTTTTGCTTGGGAGCAATTAAATGAACTGGCGCAGGTAAACATGGATTCTGCCAGAGAAGCTTTTCTTGAGATTATGGAAAACTATAGGGGCTATAGGGATATTGAAATGATAATAGTTTTTGACGGATATAAGCGACAAGGTAGCGGAGGAAGCCAATTGGATTACGGCGGAGTCAAGGTGGTTTACACAAAGGAGGCCGAGACTGCAGACAGGTTTATCGAAAAGACGGTGTATGAGCTTGGAAGAAAGTTTGATATCACTGTGGTTACCTCGGACAGACCGGTTCAAATGGCGGCGCTGGGAGATGGTGCCGCGCGAATGTCGGCCAGAGAATTTTTCGCTGAAGTGATGGAGACCTCAGAGGAAATAGTCAGCAGGATAAAAGAACAGCACAAGCCAAAATTCCAACCTATGGCCGGTAAATTTGATGTGTGAATTAAACTCTCGACAGAATGGGGGCAGAGGAGAAAATGATTTACTTACTTGAAGACGACAACAGTATCAGAAATTTTGTAGTCTACGCCTTGAATAATTCGGGGCTGGAAGCCAAAGGCTTTGAGAAGCCAAGCCGGTTTTGGGAAGCCATGGATGAAAAGAAACCTCGAATGGTTATTTTGGATATAATGTTGCCGGAAGAGGACGGAATATCTGTTTTGGAAAAGTTGAGAAAAAATCCATCAACCTGCAACATGCCGGTTATGATGCTGACAGCTAAAGGAACGGAATATGACAAAGTGGTGGGCCTTGACCGTGGAGCAGATGACTATGTCACAAAGCCCTTCGGAACTATGGAGCTTATTGCAAGAGTAAAGGCTCTCCTGCGCAGGGCCGAGCCTATAACCGATGAAAAGGAATACCGGATTGGGGAGCTATACCTTTGTCCGGCCAAGCATATTGTACGCGCGTGTGGGGCTGATATAGTTCTCACCTTGAAGGAATTTGAACTTTTGTGCCTTTTGGTTCAACATGGCGGAACTGTACTAACCAGGGATACAATTCTACAGCAGATTTGGGGGTATGAATTTGATGGTGAAAACAGAACCGTAGATGTCCATGTAAGAACTTTAAGAGCAAAATTGGGTGACTGCGGAAATTTGGTGGAAACTGTTAGGGGTATAGGCTACAGAATCGGAGGAATCCACTGATGACGAAGAAAATTTTTGCGGGGATAATCATTGTATCCGTAGTAATTATGGTGGTTTGCACCGGTCTTGTCATGGGCGTAATGTATGACTATCTGGGCGACAAAATAGATGACGAACTTAGGGACGAAGCTTTGATGATAAAAGCCGCCATTGAAACCGAGAACCACGAATATTTAGAAAAAATCAAAGACGACGAAGAACTTGACAGCCGAATAACTTTAATAGATACAAAAGGTGTGGTTATCTTTGACAGTGAGGTAGATTACGAAGAAATGCCAAGCCATCTTGATCGTGAGGAGGTTGAAAAAGCCCTCACCGTAGGGGAGGGATATGCGGTGAGGCACTCAAACACCCTTTCCGAGGATACAAGATATTATGCCCTTAAGTTGGAAAACGGAAGTGTTCTGAGAGTTGCTTCAAACCACTATTCCCAGATGGCCCTTGCTTTAGATACCATTGGGGTGGTCGTTATAATTGTGGCAATACTGCTTGCTTTGGGTATAATTATTTCGGCACAGATTACCAGAGGTATCATAAAGCCTATTAACGATATAGATCTTGATGCGCCTCATATTTCTGATGATTACGAGGAATTGCTTCCACTGGTCAAGAGGATAAATCAGCAAAATAAGAAAATCTACATTCAAATGGAAAACCTTAGAAAACAGCAGAATGAGTTTAAGATAATAACTCAGAATATGAGGGAAGGACTTTTGATTATCGATATGGATAAGGAAGTTCTCACATATAATAGCGGTGCACTCAAGCTTTTGGCAGCAGAAAATCAAGAAAAGGTGGAAGATGTGTTTCAACTTAACGGGAGTCAAGGCTTTAGAAATGCCGTGGAAAAAGCTCTTGCAGGAGAACATTGCAGAACCATGATTACTGTTGGAGAAACAAGCTGTGAAATAATGGCCGGCCCTGTTTACGAAAAGAATCTTGTCACCGGGGCAGTTATTATAATTCTTGATGTTACTGAAAGAGAGAAAGGAGAAATTCTCAGGCGAGAGTTTACCTCCAATGTTTCCCACGAATTGAAGACGCCGTTAACCTCAATCTACGGAGTGGCTGATATGTTGGAGGCAGATTTGGTGAAACCGGAAGATGTGAAGACTTTTGTCGGAACCATAAAAGAAGAATCCGCAAGATTAATATCGCTTATTGACGATATTATTAAATTGTCACGATTAGATGAGGATAATGTTATGGGAGAGAGTGGGCCTGTAGACGTAATGACTGTAGCGGAAGATGTGGTAAGGAGACTGGAACCAAAGGCTGCGAAAGAAAAAGTTACATTAAGTCTGTGTGGTACCAACTCGAAAATTCTGGGAGTGGAATCCATAGTTGATGAAATCCTATATAATCTCTGCGAAAATGCCATAAAATATAACAAGATTGATGGAAGGGTTGATTTAAGTATAACGCAAATAGGCGATGAATGTATTGTATCCGTTAAAGATACGGGAATAGGCATTCCGAAGGCGGATATCAAGCGTGTATTTGAAAGATTCTACAGGGTGGATAAGAGCCATTCAAAGGAAACCGGCGGAACGGGTCTTGGGCTTTCCATAGTGAAGCATGCCGTAACATACCTGAAGGGAACCATTGAGATTGAAAGTGTTGAAAAGGAAGGAACGGAAATAATTCTTAAATTTAAAGCAATTTAGTGTTTAAATTTTTGTTCAGAGGGAATATAATAAGTACAAGTAGAAATACATATTTTTAGGAGGTTTTTTAATATGAAGTTTTATGTTTGTGAACATTGCGGAAATATCATTGAGTTTGTAAAGGAATCAGGAGTTCCTGTAGTATGCTGCGGAGAAAAGATGAAAGAAATCGTTCCTGGTTCAGTAGATGCTGCTGTTGAAAAGCACGTTCCTGTAGTAACAGTTGAAGGAAACACTGTAAAAGTATTCATCGGCGACGTGGAGCATCCTATGGTTGAAGAACACTACATTGGATGGATTGCCATAGAAACTGAGCAGGGAACTCAGAGAAAGTACCTGAAGCCGGGTGAAAAGCCTGAGGCAGTATTTGCTCTTGCAGAAGGCGACAAGTTGGTAGCCGCATACGAATGGTGCAACCTTCACGGACTGTGGAAGAAATAAAATTAGGTTAAACTAAATGAAATAAAGCGAAGGGGCTGTTGCACAGTTGACTATTTAGTCAGTAAACTGCTCCCCGTCAAGTAGACAGATGAAAAAATAAAATTTTCATATCTCCAGCCGTAGTTGTGCGGTTGGAGATATTTTTATGCAGCTTTGGTTTGCAGATAGGGACTGTTGTAGATAGAAGCCTACTTGCAATGGAATTTACAACTTTTTGCCGAGGGAAAAGGTCTGCGCGTGGTTGCCAAGGGCGTATGTTGTAGTTTTTTCAATGGAAAATTTAAATCTACAACATTTTTGGGAAAAAGGTTGTAGATTTAAGGATAATTTAAAAATTTATGCAACATAGGCCGAAAAACATATGCATATTGCTGTGATGAGTGGCAAAATGTTGTAGATGCAAGGAATGGATTATAAAAAATACAACACGACGTCCCGGAGAACCTTTGTGGTAAAGTTAGCAAGTGTCTCGCTAATGGGCTCTGTTATTTGCAAAGGGCTGAGGGTGGGCATTTGCTGTAAAAGGGTGAAGAGGCATTATCCTTGCAAAGCGGGAGGTGCTGTTGTAAAATATAGGCAATTATGAGAAGGGAAAGATAAAGAAGAAAAATAAAGGAGAAAACAAAGGAGAAAAAGGAGATTCCCCAAAATGAAAATATTTTTTGCTATCGTACTTTTATTGATAAATATGGTGTTTATGTGCTATGTGTTTCTTAAAACCTTGCCTGAAACATGGCAGTATGTAAAAAAACTTGAAGATGAGGACCTGCGGAACAGGGGGAAGTTTATGCTTGTGTTGGATGTTTTCGTGCCAATTGCTGCATTTAGTATGGAACTGCTTTTGCTTACTGAGGGGAATTGGAGAGGATTTTTCATCTTTGCACCGGCATCGTTAGCCGCTTGCAGTTCTGCCACTGCATTGCCGAAGATAATTAAAGAGAATATAAAATAGGAGGCATGTATGCTGGGAATTGTTATCGCATTTATCATTATATTTTTGATTATAATAGCAGTTGCTGTTAAAAAAATGGTGGCAACGATGAAAAATTTAAACAAACAGGAAAAAAAGAAGGTATACCGCGGGCTTATCTTTATTTCTGTGGTGGCAATTATTTTTATTCCTCTTGGAATATATTATTATTGGCTGGACGAGATCAAATCACCGGTAATATTGGTTTGTATATTGGGAATGGTTGCAAATTTCTGCGTAGTCCTTGTCCAAAAAGCTGAAAATAGAGAACTCTTTGATGAATGAATGGGCAAGAAAGATTTTGGTCGGCACAAAAAGTTTTTGACAGAAGTGGCCGAGAGGAGCAGGTGTCGGGAAAATGTATCAATTGAGATTTGTTCGCTATAAAAAATGTAATATACCGTTGAATAGTCGGTGGGATTTGTGTATAGGGTCTCGGCAGATTGGCAAGACAGAGATAATTATATCATGGGCTCAACAAAGCCTGTTGAACATATTTAATTAGTTATTTTCAAGTTATTTTATATAGCTAAAAGATATTATACGAGGAGGAAGAGCGATGAATAACGAATATGAAATTTCAATGATAATACTGCCGCTGATAATATTTATAGCGGGCTTTGTTATGCTTAAATGGCCGCCGAAGAGTCCCAACTGGTTTGTAGGCTATAGGACAAGACGCTCCTCCCAAAGTCAAGAAGCATGGGACTTTGCCCAGGCAACGTCAGGAAGATACTGTGCTATAGCAGGCGTACTAACCACTTTGGCAACTTGCGCAATCTTGCTGCTTGATAATATTTTTGTTATTACGGAAACCTTTTCGACCGTGGTTGTCATCCTTCAATTGGCGGTACTTATGGGAGTTGTTCCTTACACAGAGAGGAAATTAAAGGCGAAGTTTTAAGGGTATACATAACTAGGCAAAATATGGTATTATGAATTGTGATGAAACTGTGAATTTTTTAAAGAAAGCCTTTAGGAGGATTGTGGATATATATGGAACAGATTACTGTAGCTAAAAAAACATACAGCCGAATAGGTGCCTCTCTGTTAGTAATGGGGCTGGTGGCAATGTTGATAAGCTATTTGATAAGCTTTCTCCTTAATACCTTGGAGGGAAGAGGATACGATGTTGAAGCATCTTGGATAATGTGGGTGGTCACTTTTGTTCCTCTGTATGGTATTGGGATACCTGTAGGACTGTTGATACTAAGGAAACTACCTAGGGAAGAGCATTCGTCGCAAAAACTCAGCGTAAAGAATTTCTTTATATTTATGCTTATGTGCTTCCCACTTATGTATGGCGGAAATATAATAGGCAATATACTTTCAATGATACTTTCCGGAGGTAATGCACAGAATCCTCTTAACGAGATAGCTTTTGATACCAATTTCTTAAAAGTTGTGGTAATGGTTATCCTTGGACCCCTGTTTGAAGAGTGGGTATTTCGTAGGGAGATTATCGATCGGTGCAGCAGGTTTGGCGAAAAGGCGGCAATTTTATTTTCTGCCCTGGCTTTTGGCCTCTTCCACATGAACCTGTATCAGTTCTTTTATGCCTTTGGACTGGGACTTGTATTTGGATATGTATATACCAGAACCAGAAAGCTAATCTACCCGTACATCATGCACATGGTGATTAACTTTATAGGCGGTGTTGTGGCGCCGTGGATATTGTCCACTCTCGACTTGGAAGAGCTCGCTCAGATGGGAATGAAGCCTATGGATGAGGCGGCAATGATGGAAATGATGGAAATGATGCCGCAACTCATGTTGTTCATGTTGTATGCGTTTTTGCTGTTGGGGCTTGCCATTGCAGGTTTGGTACTGTTGATTATAAAGGCTAAGAAGCTGGTATTTGTGACAGCAGCAGAGGAATTGCCAAAAGAAGAAGTATTTAAATGCGTATATTGCAATGCGGGAGTAATTCTGCTTGTTATATATTGTCTTGTGATGTGTGTCGTCAGTTTGATATCGTCAATTTGATGTGGTCAATTTGATGTGGTCACGGGCCAAATTTAAAAAGAAAAGAGGAAAAAGTTATGGAAGAAAGAAACGATGTTTTCGCAGAAAACGAAGTACAGGTTGCAGAAAATGGCAAGAAGCCTACGCACACGCCATCACTGGTATTAGGAATTGTGGCAATAGTGGGAGGTTTCATAATGCCGCTCATAGGATATGTTTGTGGAATTATAGGCATTATCTTGTCGTCGAAGAATAAAGTGGCGTATAGCACTAAATCGGGAAAAATCTGTAGCATTGTAGGTATTGTTGTCGCAGCAGCAATGCATATTCTTAACATCATTATGATGGGAGTAGCTTTATAGATATAGTTATAAAGAAAAATTAAAGATCGCAATAAAAATTGTCGGTATTATCTCTTTTGAGAAAAGATAACTACCGACATTTTTGTATAGTGAAATTCTACAGTTTTATATCTCCTTCAGCTAATATAACGCCGCTGCCGCCTACCTGAATGGCACAGTTACCGTCAGCATCAGCCTCC
Organism: Candidatus Fimisoma sp.; assembly: GCA_045592265.1. Lineage (GTDB taxonomy): Bacteria > Bacillota > Clostridia > Peptostreptococcales > Anaerovoracaceae > Fimisoma. The sequence goes on from JAZNUK010000051.1 coordinate 24,688, forward strand.
AAGTGGCTGAGTATTACCGAAGGCCTCTCCATTTTCTCACCTTGGATGAAGCGACAATCATCACCGCTTTTCACGAAGCCGTTAAGATATCCGTAATATGTCAGAGCTCCGTTGGAAGTGCCTGTGGCAGCTTCTTCATCTATATCGTACAGAGGAGCGAAGTTCCTTACATGGCAAGTTGTGCCTTCTTCTGAATCTGTGGTAAAAGCATGAACGCCCACGACTTCATATTTTTCAGAGAGCTTTGATAGGGCAGGAAAATCAGGAGAGATAGCCTCTAAATCGGATTGAGTTGCAACGGGCATCATAATGTCAGGAAGACCCGTTGAAATCATCTGAGGGGTGAGCGTTACACCTTTGGCATTTTGTTCTGCATAATCCAGTCCCATGATTTTATAGAGTTCATTTAATTCATCTGTCGTAGAAATTTCGTCAATTTTCACAGGGGCCGCCATATCCATGAGAATAAATCCGTCTTTTACTTGAATGTTCAAATCTCCGGCAAGTGTGTGATTGATGTAATTACCGTTATCTTCTATGTATCCTCCGTACAACAGTGCTTTAAAAGAGCCTATTGTGGCATGACCGCACAAATCAACCTCTGCGGCAGGTGTGAAATATCTTATATTAAACTCTTTCTCGTTGAGACGTTTGATAAAAGCGGTTTCAGAATAGCGAAGTTCGGCGGCAGTTTTAACCATAACTTCATCGGAAGGGAAGTCAGTTCCTTCCGGAAGCACTACGACCCCTGCCGGGTTTCCGCCAAAAAGAGTTTCAGTAAAGGCATCTACAATATAAAATTTCATTTTGCACCTCCGTGTGAAATATTTTTTATTTAATTCATCATACTAATCTTAGGGCTGTTTCCAGCCATACGACACTTTCAGTATATTTTAAAAAAGAACATATATCAAGAT
>JAZNUK010000052.1:0-5378 GCA_045592265.1 Candidatus Fimisoma sp.
GCCTCCGAAGTGACAGCTCGATTATATTACCACCCTTCCTCCCTCTTGTCAATACCTTTTTTTCGTTTTTTTGAAAGTTTTTTCTTCATTTTTTTACAACAGCTTAACCTACAAAACCTGCTTTCTGTACATCCCCAGGACTATATACAAAATCACCGATATTGAATTAAAGAAAGTAAAGAAAAGATACACTCCCTGTGCCCCCGACACATCCAAAATGATTCCTCCTATGAAATTGCAGAATATAACGCTAAGGCTGTTGCCTATTGCATAGTATACTGATATGGCAACACTTGATAGCCTGTCCTCCACTATCCTCCCAAAGTACTTTACTATTTCAACGAGAATTATTCCGTTGGTTATCCCCTGCAGAAAGAAGGTTTCCAATAAAATCTCATAACTTGGTCCCGTAGCATAAAATCCAAAACGCGCCACCGTAATTATCATTGCAAAGAGCAGGGTTTTTTCCGCACCGAATTTTTCGGACAGTTTTGGTGTTAAAGCCATAAAAGGAGCCTCACATCCTGCCATAAGCAAAAATGCCAGACCTATCCCTGCCACATCACCGCCCCCTTCTCTGAACAAATAGCCAAAATAGGTGCTATTGGCAACGTTGGTGCCCATGAGGAAGAAGGCACACACAAGTAATTTCACAAAATGACGACTTTTAAATACTTCAGACATTCGTGTTTTCTTTTCTTTTCCTTTATAATAAGGAGGCTCGCTTTCCAGTAGGATGAATAGCCCTGTAATAACAAATGTTGCCGCATACATGTAGAAAATTCCTTTAAGCCCGTGATGCTGTGCGTATTCTCCTGCTACGAACACAGCAACCGCGTACCCTATGGCACCTGCTGCTCTAATGGCAGAAAAGTTTTCACTTTTACTTAAAACGAGGGCGTCCGTCAATCCGTGGGTTGGCCCTTGAAAAAAGTAGAGGGCTCCATACAGCACGGCATATAAAACAAATGCTGTAGTAGTGGTGGTGAGAATCCCTATTATAGCAGCTGCCACGCACATAAATGTCAGCATCATTTTTTTATTGTAAGTGTTGGCATAAGCTCTTCCCCAAAACAAGCTTCCAAATATAGCCATGCACGTTCCTACGGAAGTAATAACGCCCACCTGGGTACCGCTAAAACCGATGGAACTCAAATACTGTCCGATAAGGGGGCAAATTATTCCCAAAGGACAGTACATGAAAAAGTATAAAATTCCTCTTCTTAAATCGCTCATGTCGGCTCTTCTCATATTATCTTTCATTAAAATTCTCCTTAAAAGATAATTTTTAGTATATCAAAGGATATCTCGGTAAACAATAAAAAAAACGAGTTCGGAGGTGTTTCCTTTGTTAATTGTGGCAATAAGAACCATTATTATGTATTGTGCACTGCTTTTCTCCGTAAGAATCATGGGAAAGTCGGAGCTTTCCAAAATGTCTCCTTTTCAACTTGTGGTGGTTTTCATGATTGCTGAACTGGCGGCTATACCCATAGATTCCACTGACGCTTCTTTAATCAATGGGCTTATGGCTATTTTTATGCTTATGTTTTTGCAGGTTTTAATTTCCTTTCTTTCTACCCGAAGCGAAAAGTTTAAAAACTTTATATCCGGAAGACCTACTCTGCTTATAGATAAAGGACGTCTTAATATGGAAGAACTGTCAAAGCAACGAATCTCCATTACCGATTTGTTAGAGCAACTGAGAATACAGGGCAGTCCATCCATCGATCACGTTCAATATGCAATTCTTGAGGCCAACGGACAACTTTCCCTTATTAAAAAAGCCGGTAAAAATCCCATAACACCCGAGGATGTTGAATTGCAAACTCTTCAAGGAGTTTTACCCGCCATAATAATTTCCGATGGTCACTTTTATGAAAACAACCTGCTTTTTTCCGGTACAACTAAAGATGAATTTGAAAGGAAACTGCGAGTATCAGGGGTAACTGCTTTTGAAGATGTCTTTCTTGCCTTCTGTGACGGTGAGAAAAAATTTCATATCTATTTAAAAAAGGATAAGATGGGGCCCTTTGCCAAGGAGGTGGAAATATGAGAGATTTGATAATTTCTGCAGTCGTTGTCCTTGTATTGATAACCGGGTGGCTCATTTTCGACAACTATTCTCAAGATGCGGTAGAGGAAATGTCGTCATATATAATGGAAGATATTCTTCCGGTAGTTGAAAGTGAGTCATGGAAAAAAGGAATTGAGATGACAGAAAAGCTTGATAAAGACTGGCACAGATATAAAAAAATCGCTCTTTTTTTCTTGGAAACAGACGCGATAAACGACATAGATTACGCTCTGGCTAAATCCGTGGAATATGTAAAAGCTGAAGATGTTTCAAACTCTACCGGGGAACTTAAATCCATGTCAGAACAATTGTCGTTTTTAGGTTCGCAGGAAAAGATAACCCTCCCTAATATTTTTTAATTTTCTGTTGCCCATTATTAGCTGCTGTGCTACTATAGTTGACAAGTAGAGTAAATATTGTGCGTAAAGTGCTATGGGATGGGATGTTGCCCATAGACGAAGGTAAAGGCCGCGGTACAATATTGCGTCCGCTACTACACTATACTGAGCAAAGAAATCTTTTTTCTCCCCAGTCTATGGTGTAGTCGCACCAAAGAGAAAGGAGATTTTTTAATGGAAAGAAAACACACTGAAGACAGAGTATTTAAGCTGGTATTGGTTTCCCTTATGATTGCAATGACTCTGGTAATTAATCGTCTTGTTCCTGCCACTCCGGTCTACCACCTAACGGTGGATTTTGTGCCGGTGTTTATTGTAGCAGTTTTATTTGGTCCCATATGGGCAGCAGCCACATACGGAATAGCAGATGCCATCGGTGCAATACTTTTTCCTGTGGGTCCTTTTAATCCGGGAATAACTTTTACACTGATGGTACTTGGCTTCGCACTGGGACTTGTCTACTACAAAAAGGATAAAAACGGAAAATGGATTTGGGGGCGCGCTTTCTTTGCCTCTGTGGCAGCGCTGCTCATAAAGTTGCTAGGTACCACATACTTTCTTTTCCTTACATACGGAGGTCCTGATGGTATGGGATACTGGGCTTACGTAGTGGCAAGAATACCTAACTGCCTCATGTTTGCGGCACTGATGTTTGTACTTCTTCCGGTGGTACAAAAGGTGATTATAGAAAGAATTAAGATATACAGATAATAAATAAGCCAATATTCATCGTTTAAAAAGCTGTTGACATTTCCAGTCATTGATATGTACCCCTCTACCGATTTGTCCGGGAAACAAGGTACATTTCACATCTGACAACTGCCAACAGCTCTTTTATTTTTCTTGCTAATTCAGTTCTGCCTCATCATCTGAGATTTTCTCCATATTTATCTCTTTGACCAAAAACATTTCTTTGATAAGCACTATGGAGAATACAATTTCTATTACTGTAATGCATACAAACAACAACATGTTGACTTTCCATAAAGCTTCTATTTCCAGAAAAGCAATAAAGTTATTAAAAGCGTGCATTAGAAAAGGGACAGTCAGGTTGTTGAACCTCTCGTAAGCCAAACAAAGTATCATACCTATAGCAAAAGTACCAAGGCTCTGGAATATATTGCCGTGGGCAATGGCAAAGACCAAACCGCCCAAAATTGCAGATACCCAAACACCATACCTATTCCTGAAACTTGAATATAGGATTCCACGGAAAATCAACTCTTCCACAAGCGGTCCTACCAAAACTAAAGTAATAAGCACAAGAACCGGATTGCCACTTAGGCTTGCTTCCATAATCTCCACATAGGTTTCATACATATCATCAAGAGGCAACAAAGCAAGAAGTCTTGAAATACCGTCTCCTGCTAAGTATGTAAGCAGAAGTGAGCCTATCAAAGTAATAGGAGATAATTTCTCCATCTTAACTGACACTTTGGTTTTCTTGTACACTATAGCCGCGACAACCAACATTGCAAGAAAGGATACAAGGCTTATGACAACTGCATTATCTACCAGAAGCTTATTTGGATCCTCCATCATTGCCGCCACAATGCCCAGAGGAATTGCTATTACAAATGGAATTACCAACATGCACAGACACACAACCAGAATAGCCTGCCATATTTTTAAAGGTCCCCCTTTTTCATCATAGTCGTAGTCCCACTTATCCTCTTGAAAAACCTGCACTTGTTCTTCTTGTTTTTTTTCTGTCTCCTGCTCCATAGTCATTTCCTTCTTTATTTCTTGATCCATTACAATACTCCTTTTGGTTCCTATATAACCCTTTTAATTACGGTAGCTACAATAAAATAAAACAACATTCCTGCAAAAAAGTATTTGGCTTTTTCTTTCATGACATTTTCCTCACTTAAACAAATTTGAGTGACTCCCCACTCTGTAGAGTATCAAAACTAAAATATTATTTTCTATTTCATATATAAGCAACCAATCCGGTTCTATATAGCATTCCCTACAACCTTTATAATTACCGCCTAAAAAGTGGTCTTTGTACTTTTCATCCAAGGGTTCTCCCATGGCTAACTTTTCCACTACCTCAAAAAGTTTATCCAAATCTTTGCCTTGTTTTTGAGCTAGCTTTATATCCTTCTTAAACTGGCCGGTGAATCTTATTTCATACTTCATACTTCTAAAGCCGCCTTCAAATCCGAAATTTCTCTATATCCTTTAGCCTGGGGATCAGCCATGATTAGTTTTCCTTCAGCAATTGCAGCTGCAGTAGCATCGTTTACATTTTTTAGTTTCAAGTCAAAAGGTATTCCATTTTCTCGAATCGTCTGTCTCAAAAAAATATTTACTGCTGTAGACATGTTAAGACCTAAAGCTTCAAATATAGTTTCAGCAGCAGCTTTAACATCTTTGTCTACACGTACATTCAAATTAGTAGATTCCATAAAGTATCTCACCTCTTTTTTTATCTTAATATATGCATTGTACTACATTAAGTACACATTGTAAACATATAGCGTTACAATATGCCCCCTCACACCATTTCTGCCATCTCGTACACAAGCCCTTCCGATTTCTCCCAGCCCAGACACGGGTCCGTCAGAGACTGTCCGTAGGTGGTTCCGCCTGCAGGTTGGTTTCCGTCTACAAGATAACTTTCTATCATCAATCCCTTGACTATTTTTGCTATATCCGGATTTTCTCTCCTGCAAGAAATAACTTCCTTTGCGATTCTGATTTGCTCAAGATAATTCTTTGCGGAATTGTCGTGATTGACATCTACAACGATGGCAGGATTCTTAAGCTCTGTCTCCATGTACATATTGTATAACACCAGCAGTTCTTCACAATCGTAGTTGGCAATTGATTTGCCTTCTCTGTTGGTATAGCCTCTTACAATGGCGTGAGCATATGGATTTCCTTTGCTCTCCACT
>JAZNUK010000053.1:0-2876 GCA_045592265.1 Candidatus Fimisoma sp.
AGTAGAGTAAAATCATAGGAATAAAATAAAGAAAGGGTTGCCAGGAAACCTTAGTTTCTGCGGCACCCTTTTTGTAATATTGACAATGATGTGTCAGTCATTGTAAACTGAAAAGAGTTAGGTGAAACGGAGCACTGGATAGCAACTATGGTCACAGAATATTTAAAAAGGACAATGAGACTTATTTTTGGACTCTTTTTATATGCTTTTGGTTCTTATCTGGGGATACAAGCCAATGTAGGCCTGGCTCCTTGGGAGGCTTTTAGTGTAGGTGTTTCTATGAGAACAGGGCTCCTTTATGGGGACGTAGTAGTGCTTACGGGAGTTGTTCTCATAATTTTAGGATGGATTTTTAAGGAGAAAATAGGCTTCGGAACCATCCTTAATGCCTTGCTCATCGGAAAATTTGTAGATTTTTTCAACTGGATGGATATTGTACCTAAGGTAGAAAACTTCCCTTTAGGAGTGGTGGTTTTGCTTTTGGGACAGATGATAATATGTTTCGCCAGTTTTTTCTATATAGGTGCATCCTTGGGATGTGGTCCGCGAGACACCCTCATGGTTCTTCTTGGAAAAGTTTTTGCCCGAATACCTATCGGAATGGTGAGGGGACTTTTGGAAGGGACGGTGCTTCTCATAGGATGGATTCTGGGGGCGAAAGTAGGTATTGGAACGGTAATAGCCGTATTTGGTATAGGAACCTTACTTGAATACACTTTCAGGTTACTGAGATTTGATGTGAAAGCAGTGAAACACGAGGATATGAGAGATACAGTACAAAGACTTAAAAGGAGGACTTTATAATGAGATATGAAAGTACAAGAGGAAGTAAAAACTATCAGAGTAGCACCGGAGCTATAATCAGAGGCATTGCCGAAGATAAAGGCCTTTATGTACCCGCAGAAATCCCTAAACTTCCTTTGTCTATAGATGAGATGAAAGGTATGTCATACCAGCAGATTGCTCATAATGTTATGAGGACTTTTTTCGATGAGTTTACAACGGAGGAGATGAGTAGTTGCGTTGATAAGGCGTATGATGCCAAGTTTACCGATTCCCAAGTAGCACCTATGGTTAAGTCCGGGGATGCCTGGTTTTTGGAATTGTATCATGGCAAGACAGCAGCATTTAAGGACATGGCCCTTTCCATACTTCCGTATCTTATGACTACTTCCTGCCGCAAAGAAGGGGAAAAAAGTAAAATTTGTATACTTACCGCAACTTCAGGAGACACGGGAAAGGCAGCCCTTGAGGGATTTGCCGGTGTAGAAGGAACGGAGATTATAGTTTTCTATCCACAAAGGGGAGTAAGTCAGGTTCAAGAGAGGCAGATGGTTTCCCAAGAGGGAGAAAACACTCATGTTTTTGCCATCAAAGGAAACTTTGACGATGCACAGACAGGGGTTAAGAAAATTTTTGCAGATGAAACAATACAAAAGGAACTTGAGGAAGCAGGAATTAAGTTAAGTTCTGCTAACTCCATCAACATAGGACGCCTTGTGCCACAGGTGGCATATTATGTGTATAGCTATGTTAAATTGGTTGAGAAGGAAGCTTTGGCTGTCGGTGAACCTATGAATGTGGTGGTTCCAACGGGTAACTTTGGGAATATACTTGCGGCCTATCTTGCAGGCAAGATGGGTATTCCTATAGGTAAGTACATATGTGCTTCCAACGAGAATAAAGTCCTGACAGATTTTATTAATACCGGTGTTTACGACGCGCGGAGAGAATTTTATCTTACCAACACCCCGTCAATGGACATTTTGATTTCAAGTAATCTGGAAAGATTGCTCTACCTGCTGTCAGGTAGAGACGGACAGTTGGTTACCAAATGGATGAAAGAGTTGGAAGAAGATAGGGTATATGAAGTTTCTCCTCAGGTTAAGGTAGGCCTTGAAGATTTTTACGGTGGTTTTGCTTCTCAGGAGGAAACATTAAAAGCAATCGGTGACATGTGGAAAGAAGAGGGATATCTTATGGATACCCATACTGCCGTGGCATATAAGGTATATAAAGACTATGTCAGGACAACAGGTGACAATAGACCTACTGTTATTGCGTCCACTGCCAGTGCATATAAGTTCGCCGAAAGTGTTGCCAAGGCAATAGGCTTAGATGAGGGAAAGGTTCGTTTGTTGGCAGGTCAAACCGGTGAAGTTACAGGGTTTGACTATGTGAAAGCCCTTGCAACGGAAACGGGAGTAAAAGTGCCATACGGACTTGTGGCACTTGAAGAGAGACCTATATTGCACAAAGACGTATGCGACGCCGGAAATATGGCAGAAAATGTGCTGAGCGTTGTAAAATAAAAAGGAAAAAGAGATTAGAAATTTTATGGAGCATGAGTAAAAATCTCTTGCAAATTATCGGTGTTTGTGATAAATTATTTAAGGTGCACAGAGCCTGTCAGCACCGATAATAAATATGGAGGATTGACCGAGTGGCTAAGGAGCTTGATTGGAAATCAAGTAAGGTGTAACAGCCCCGTGGGTTCGAGTCCCATGTCCTCCGCCATAAAATAAAATGACATCCGTTTGGGTGTCATTTTTATTTTTTTGACTAAGGTCCAAATGGGACGAGAACCCACGCGTGGGTGAGGAAGTCCCATGCCAGATTTGCCCAGCTTCAGCTGGAGTGCAAATCTGGACAGCGAAGGGAATCTGCCAACATTGGCTTTACAATGCAGGCAGATGACCGGAGGAGAGACGCACGAGGTGCGGTGCGTTGTCCTCCGCCATATTGAACGGAAGTGAATTTCACTTCCGTTTTTTCGTTTTTGTTGAAATTTCAAGGGATTCTAGAATTGAATAGGCGCTGTTGATAATTATGTGCAAAAAATTTAAAAGGTCGCTTCGCAGGCGGCCTTTTTGATT
>JAZNUK010000054.1:0-5298 GCA_045592265.1 Candidatus Fimisoma sp.
TTACCTACATTGTCTAATATGTTCGGTTTAGAATACGACTGCCGGCTCATGATGGCAAGAGATATTTTTTCCGATGAAGAAGGGCTGGTGGTATTTAAGGACAAGGACTGGATAACGGACAAGGGAACCAGAGAAGAGCTGATGGCTGATGATGAGGAGTATGTGAGAAAAACGGATAAAAAAGTGTTGGAAATGTTTGCATATTCGTCGCTGATATTGGATAAGGATTACTATAATAAATTATATAGATAGAAAATAAAAAAGGGCATATGTAAGTCTGTAGATGATTAGCATATGCCCTGTGTTTTATTGAAGGATAAATTTCATATAAACCGGATTGTGGTCAGAGGAAGCAAACTGCATGTCTACCACATCGGATTTGACAACTTTCACGTTGTTGCTTGCGATGAAGCCGTCAACGGTAAGCTGGAAATTGGTGTCAGCATCCCAAGGTCTGTCAGCATTGCGGCAGCTTGGAGTAGGTGCTTCTTTGTCATAAGGTGCAATTACTTCTAAGCCTTGAGGAACATCGGCATAAGGGAAAGCTTTTGCCCAGCTGTAGTCGGCACCGGACACACCGAAGATTTTTGATGAATCTTCAAGAAGGTCCTTGTTAAAGTCTCCGCCGGCAACCACATAGTTTCCTTTCTTGTATTCTGCAACCATGTCCTCGTAGAGCATTTCAAGCTGCTGGTCGGCTATTGTGGGATCGGTGGTGTATGCAGACAAATGGAAGTTTATCAGGACAAGATCCCTTCCTGTGGTAGTAGGTATGCGGCTTATACTGTAACATCTGTCCAGGTCCAGAAATTTAGCAAGATCCTTTTGTATAGGAAGGCTCCTTCTCAATGCAGAAGCGATATTGTATTCCGATAAGGTTACCAGTCCTGCCTTAGATTTGCCGTGAGGTGAATCAAAAGGATAGAAAAGGTAAGGCGAATCATAATTCTGGGCATATACCTTAGCCATATCCTTAAAGCTTTCGGTGATAAGGTCATATTGATTTATGTGATAAGACCGAGTGGCATCTACGTCTACTTCCTGTACCAGATAAAAATCCGAATTAAAGGAACGTAAGTCCTTTGTGATTGTATCGATGGTTTTTTGCACCTCATCTTCGGAAAAACCTCTGGAATATTCTCCACCATCCATGAAAAAAGAAAAATCATCGGTATAGGCGCCAAAGCCTATATTCCAGGATGTGACGGAAAGTTCTTTTCCCAGGGGAACCATGGCAGAGGACTTAGGTTCTTCAGCAGCTACAGGCGTAAGTTCCATATTGTCATCTAATCTGTAATAATCTATCAATATGTAGGCAGCGTAGCCAAGGACCACCAAAATGAGAATCAAAATGATGCAAACCAGAGCTTTTATAATTTTTTTAATCATGGTGTTACACTCCTTTAAAAAAGTTAAATGTATTTTAACATAAGGTGACGGATATTTCCATAGTTGGCTGAAAATCGTTTTCAAAAAGCCGGTGCTGTGATAAAATACAGGAAAAGAGGAGGCGAACTATGGCTTTTACACATTTACATGTACATACCCAATATAGCTTGCTGGATGGTGCGGCAGCCATAAAAAACTTGGTTGCAAGAACCAAAGAACTTGGAATGGACAGCATTGCAATTACGGACCACGGTGCTATGTTCGGTGTTATAGATTTTTATAAAGAATGCAAGAAGCAGGGTATTAAACCGATTATCGGATGCGAGGTTTATACCGCTGCAAGAAAGTTGACGGATAAGGAGCCGGACAAGGATAAACATCAGGGGCATCTTGTTTTGCTTGCCAAAGATGAAGAGGGCTACAAGAATCTAATAAAGATAGTTTCCGCCGGTTACATTAAAGGCTATTATTACAAGCCTCGTATAGACAAGGACGTCCTTAGAGAACACAGTAAGGGTATTATTGCATTGTCTGCATGTCTTGCGGGAAATGTACAGAACAAACTGCTTATAGGCGACTATCAGGGAGCGAGGGCCGAGGCTGAAGAACTTCTTGAAATTTTCGGAGAGGGAAATTTTTTCCTGGAAATACAAGATCAGGGATTGGAAGAAGAAGCGGCCATAAAGCCTGATATGATAAAGCTGAGCAAGGAATTAAATGTGCCATTGGTTGCAACTAACGATGTTCACTATGTACGCAAGGAAGATGCGGAGGCCCATGATGTATTGTTGGCTATACAGACAGCCACAAGCATCAACGACGAGAACCGCATGAGGTTTCCCAACGATGAGTTTTATTTAAAAAGTGAAAGAGAAATGAGGCTCATATTTGCTGATATCCCTGAAGCCATAGACAATACTCAATTGGTGGCGGATGCTTGCAATGTGGAGTTTCAATTCGGACAGTATCACCTGCCTGAATTTGTTGCGCCTGATGGTAAAGACAATAAGACATATCTCAGGGAGCTTTGTCAACGGGGATTGATTGATCGATATGGAGAAAATCCGGACAAAGAGCTACAGGAAAGACTGGACTATGAACTTGGAACCATTGAATCTATGGGGTATGTGGAGTACTTTCTCATAGTGTGGGATTTTATAAATTATGCCAAGGAAGAGGGAATAATGGTGGGCCCGGGAAGAGGGTCCGCAGCCGGATCTTTAGTTGCATATTGTCTCAAGATAACCGACATAGACCCGATCAGATATAGCCTCATATTTGAGAGATTTTTAAATCCGGAAAGAGTAAGCATGCCGGATATTGATATTGACTTTTGCTACGAAAGAAGGCAGGAAGTCATAGATTATGTTACGAGAAAATACGGAGAAGATAAGGTTTGTCAGATTATAACTTTCGGAACCATGAAGGCTAAGCAGGCGGTTAGGGATGTGGGAAGAGCTCTCGACGTGAGTTATGCCGAAACGGATATGATTGCAAAGGCCATACCATTTGATCTTCACATGACTATCGAAAAGGCGCTGGACACCAATCCGGAGCTGAAAAAAATGTACGAGGAGAATCCTAAGGCAAAACAGGTTCTGGATATGGCAAAGGCCCTTGAAGGAATGCCAAGGCATGCTTCTACTCATGCTGCGGGAGTAGTTATTTCCAAAAAGCCGATAGATGAATATGTGCCTATGTACTTGTCGGATAAAGGACCGGCAACCCAATTCCCTATGACTACCATAGAGGAGTTGGGATTGCTTAAGATGGACTTTTTGGGACTTCGGAATCTGACCGTAATTAGAGATGCCTTGGAACTGATCGAAAAGAACCATGGAGTTAAAATAGATTTTTCCAAGATGGGATACGATGATGCAGGTGTCTATGATATGATTGCGCAAGGAAACACCCAGGGAGTTTTCCAACTTGAAAGTCAGGGAATGACCCAGTTCATGAAGAACCTGAAACCAAGCTGCTTTGAAGACATTGTTGCGGGAATTTCCCTATACAGACCGGGTCCTATGGATTCCATACCAAAGTATATTGAAAACAAAAAGAATCCGCAGAAAGTTAAATATGTTCACCCTTCCCTTGCACCTATCTTAGATGTAACTTACGGGTGCCTTGTGTACCAGGAGCAGGTTATGCAGATAGTTCGTGAGCTTGGCGGATACAGTTATGGTCGTTCTGACTTAGTGCGTCGTGCCATGTCCAAGAAGAAGATGGATGTAATGCTGGAGGAAAAGCAGTATTTCATCCACGGCAAGAAGGATGCTCAGGGAAATCTTGAGATAGAAGGCTGCATAAGAAAGGGCATCCCGGAAGCTGCGGCAGAAGAAATTTTTAATGACATGGTAAGCTTTGCTCAGTATGCTTTCAACAAGAGTCATGCTGCAGCATATGCAGTGGTTGCCTATGAAACGGGATATTTGAAGCTTCACTATCCGGTGGAATTTATGGCAGCTCTCATGACCAGTGTAATGGGAGATGCTAACCAAATTCCAAAGTATATAAGAAACTGTAATGAAATGGGCATAGAAGTTCTGCCACCATGTGTTAACAAGAGTTTAAAGAAGTTCAGCGTGGAAGATGGAAAGATACGTTTTGGGCTTTTAGGCATAAAGAATGTGGGAGAACATGCCATAGAAGCAATATTGGATGCAAGAAATACCAAGGGAGTGCCTAGAGATATCTTTACATTCATAGAACAGTTGGATATAAGTCTGGTTAATAAGAAGGCAGTAGAGAGCCTTATCAGAGCCGGTGCTTGTGGTTGTCTGTCTAAAAATAAAGCGGCGCTGATGGCTGTATATGAAGGATTGGTAGAATCGGCACAAAACAGCAGCAAGAAAAATCTGGCCGGCCAGATGTCTCTATTCGATATAGGAGGCGAGGAGCTGGCAGCAGAGGTGATGACCAATAAGCTTCCTGATGTTGAAGATTTTTCAAAGGACATCTCCTTGGCCATGGAAAAAGAAATGTTGGGTGTATATATTACGGACCACCCACTCAACGATTATGCTGACAAGATGCGACAGGTGTCATCAATAACAACTGAAGAACTTAATCATGCCGGTGAAGAGGCACAGATGAACAGTCAGACCCACATAAAAGATGGAATGAAAGCTGTAATGGCGGGAATGGTAACATCTAAGAGAACTTTAATTACTAAGAGCAACAAAATGATGGCCTTTTTAGTTCTTGAAGATCTTTACGGCGTATGTGAAGTGGTAGTATTCCCCAATGTGTATGAGAGATGTGCTGCTTTCCTACAGGGAGATTCAGTTATCGCAGTAAAGGGAACGGTAAACTTTAAGGAAGACGAGGCCCCGAAACTTCTTGCAGATGAAATAGTTCTCATAGAAGATTCTCATAAGCTTATCAACGACCGGGACAGAGATGATCTGCAGAGCCGGCCCGTATCAGGGGATGTTCTTGCCGGACAGGTGAAAAAGGCTGATGGAATGATAAAATTAAGAATACCTGCGGGAACTGATGCGGAGGTAACATTGGAGCAGATCAGATTTACATTGCAAAGACATCAAGGTAATGCGGAAGTTCTAATATATATGCCTGAGGGAAAAATTCTCAGAACCACGAAAGATTTGTGGGCAGAGCCTTCGGAAGTATTGAAGAACCAGCTGATGGCAATTTTGGGAAGCGAAAATGTGAAGATTCAATAGGATAGTAAGAAAATTCTTGAAAACGTAGATTGACGATTGATTAAAATGAAAGCCTTTATGGGGAGGAATGGATCATGAAAAAAATAGGCGTACTTACCAGTGGAGGAGATTCTCCGGGAATGAACGCGGCCATAAGAGCGGTGGTCAGATGCGGTATAGATGAAGGTCTTGAAGTATGGGGAATTGAGAGAGGCTATGAAGGTCTCATAGAAGGTGAACTTAA
>JAZNUK010000055.1:0-2078 GCA_045592265.1 Candidatus Fimisoma sp.
ACTAAAAACCCTCCTTCATTATTCCAAGTAATACCGGTTTTTGACCGCTAATTATTTGGAGTACAATTCGACGATTAAGTGCTCTGCAACTGGAGTATCGATTTCTTCTCTTGTTGGCATAGCTACAACTTTACCTTCTAATTTATCAACATCTACTGCCATCCAAGCTGGAACAGTAATTGCCATTTCTCTGATTTCCTTGAACTTAGGGGAGTTAGTGCTCTTTTCCTTAACTTTGATCACATCTCCAGCTTTCAGTTCCATTGCAGGAGCTGTAGCCTTCTTGCCATTTACTGTGAAGTGACCGTGAACAACTAACTGTCTAGCTTCTTTTCTGGAAGAAGCAAATCCTAATCTGTAAACACAGTTATCTAATCTAGTTTCCAGTAAGATCAGTAAGTTATCACCAGTCTTACCCTGCTTCTTAGCAGCCTTAGCAAATAAGTTTCTGAACTGCTTTTCCTGCATGCCGTAGAATCTCTTTGCCTTCTGCTTTTCTCTTAACTGTAAACCGTAGTCAGAAGTCTTCTTTCTTGCCTGACCGTGCTGTCCAGGAGCGTAATTTCTCTTTTCTAAAGCGCACTTACCGCCGTAGCATCTTTCACCCTTTAAGAAAAGTTTCTGACCTTCTCTTCTGCATAATCTGCAGTTAGCTTCTGTATATCTTGCCATTTTATATTACTCCTCCCTTCAATTAGACTCTTCTTCTCTTTGGTGGTCTGCAGCCGTTGTGTGGAATTGGTGTGATGTCCTTAATCATAGTGATTTCCAGACCTGCAGCCTGTAAAGCTCTGATCGCAGCTTCTCTACCGGAACCTGGACCCTTTACGTATACTTCAACTGTCTTTAAGCCGTGTTCCAGTGCACCCTGAGTAGCTGTTTCAGCAGCCATCTGTGCAGCAAATGGAGTGGACTTCTTGGAACCCTTGAAACCCAGGGAACCAGCGCTGGACCAGGAAAGAGCATTTCCGTCCATATCTGTCAGAGTAACTAAAGTGTTATTGAAGGTAGACTGGATATGAGCCTGGCCTTTTTCAATATGCTTACGTTCTCTTTTCTTTTTTCTAACTACTTTCTTAGCAGCTTTAGCCATGATTCTCTACCTCCTTCTTACTTCTTCTTTCTACCAACAGTCTTCTTAGGACCTTTTCTAGTTCTAGCGTTTGTCTTAGTCTTCTGACCTCTAACAGGCACACCTCTTCTGTGACTGATACCTCTGTAAGAGCCGATTTCCATTAATCTCTTGATGTTCAGGGAAACTTCTCTTCTCAGGTCACCTTCTACTAAGTATTCTTCATCGATGATGTGTCTGATCTTACCAGCTTCATCTTCAGTTAAATCTTTCACTCTTGTATCTGGGTTAACACCAGCTTTTTCAAGAATAATGTTGGAAGTCTTTCTACCAATACCATAAATGTAAGTTAAGCCAATTTCTACTCTCTTATCTCTTGGCAGGTCGACACCGGCAATACGAGCCATATTTTTCCTCCTTCTCCTATCTTACCGTCACCTTCCAGGGGTGATATAGACAGGGGTAACTATATAAACAAAAACTTAATTCATCTGACGGTCCTGGTCCTCGCCAGACATTTTTTAATAAACGATTCTAAATTAACCTTGTCTCTGCTTGTGCTTTGGGTTTTCGCAGATAACCATTACTCTGCCGTTTCTCTTGATAACCTTGCACTTTTCACAGATAGGTTTTACGGAAGCTCTAACTTTCATTTCATTTCCTCCTAATCTGTTCTCTAGATATTATTTATCTCTCCAGATGATTCTGCCTCTTGTCAGGTCATAAGGAGAAAGTTCAACTTTTACCTTATCACCAGGCAGAATTCTGATGTAGTTCATTCTGATTTTTCCGGAAATGTGTGCAAGCACTTCAAAACCATTGTCAAGTTTTACCTTGAACATTGCGTTTGGCTGAGCATCCACAACGGTTCCGATTGCTTCGATGACGTCTTTCTTCGCCATGATATACACCTCTCTCTTTACTATAGGGTAAGCAATTCAGGCTCACCATCACTAATTACAACAGTATTCTCATAGTGGGCAGCCAGACCGCCGTCAATGGTAAC
>JAZNUK010000056.1:0-5964 GCA_045592265.1 Candidatus Fimisoma sp.
AGGTAGGAGCCGTATTTTGCGTCAGAGGTGGCCATGGAAGCAGCAGGATTATGGAATATCTGGATTTTGAAATGATTAAGAGAAATCCCAAAATATTTGTCGGGTATAGTGATGTAACCAACCTTCATATGGCAATTAACAAAATATGCGGTTTTGTAACCTTTCACGGTCCCATGGTTTCATCTAATATGGTTGATGATTTTGACAAGGAGACAAAGGGTTCATTCTTTAGTGCCTTGGAGGGGAGGATGGGATATGTATTTGAAAATCCTCCGGAGTGTAAGGTGAAAATTTTAAAAAAGGGGCAGGCGGAGTTACAAAGGCCGGCTGAGATGGGAACCGGTTTGGCAAGGAAAGGAAAAGAGGATGAAGATGGAAAGGTGACGGTATGGGGAAAGAAGGGTGATGAAAATAGGAAGGTGCTGGCAAGGGGAAGGTTGACGGGAGGCAATTTATCTCTTCTTTCTGCAGGGATAGGAACGGCATATGAGGTTGATACGGCAGGGAAGATTCTGTTTATTGAAGAGGTGGCAGAAACTATAGGAAAGATTGAAAAGTGGATGTATCATTTGAGAAATTCCGGCAAATTGGCCCAATGCAAAGGAATTTTGCTGGGGCAGTTTTCCCAGATGAAGGGCTGTACCGAGGAAGAAATTTTAACCTGTGTGGAAGATGGGATTAAGGATGTTAATATTCCCGTTTTTTATAATGTTCAGTCAGGCCACGGCAAACCTATGATGACACTGCCCCTTGGAGCAATGTGCATTTTAAGAGGAGATAAAGATGTGGACGGTGAAAGGGGAATAATAGAATTTACCGGAGAAAAGGAGACAAAAGAATTTACCGAAGAAAAGGAGACAATAGAATTTACCGGAGAAAAGGAGAAAAAATTTTACACAGAGAAAGGGATGGGATGGGAGGTAGAGAGATGATTGAAGAAGAAAAAGGTAGGGTGAATTCCCTGCTGAGTGTAGAAAGAAACACCTTATATTTTGACCAATGCAATATGGTGGAGCTGGCAGAAAAATATGGGACACCTCTGTATGTCTATTCCAAGAGTGGGATTATCGGGCGCATAGAGGAGTTGAAGGAGTGTTTTTTGGAAAAATACGGGGGAACAAGGGTTGCCTATGGGGCGAAGGCCTTTTGTACCAAGGCCATGTTGAAACTTTGTTGCGAAGAAGGACTTTGTGTTGACGTGGTTTCCGGAGGTGAGTTATATACTGCTGTTGCGGCAGGAATGCCGGCTGAAAGAATAGAGTTTAACGGTAACAATAAGTCACGGGAAGAGCTGGAGATGGCTATTGAGTACAACATAGGAAGAATAATAGTTGACGGTGTAGAAGAAGCAGAAGAAATAGAGAATGTTTGCCGTACTAAAGGGAAACGGGCAAAGATTCTCTTTAGAGTGTCCCCTGATATTGAGGTGAAGACCCACCAATATATTATGACGGGGAACAAGGACTCTAAATTTGGTATTGTCATGGATGAGGAAATCCTCTTCCCTCTAGTTGAAAAGGCAATTAACTCAGAATATGTGGATTTTCTGGGGTTTCACTTACACCTTGGGTCTCAGATTGAAGAAGTAGAACCGTATCTTGAAGGTTGCCGGGTAATGGTTAGACTGGCACGGGAAGTGAGAGGTCGCTTTAACTACACCATTGATGAAATCAACCTGGGGGGAGGTTTCGGTGTTGGAGAAGGCTATGGAAAGGGAAAGGCATATAGCTACTTCATCGCTCCGATTATGAAAGAACTCCAAGAGGGGTTTGCCGCCATGGATATGAAGATGCCAAAGGTGGTAATTGAACCGGGGCGCAGTCTGGTGGCAGACAGCGGGCTGACTTTGTACAGAGTGGGAAATATAAAAGATATTAAAGGGGTTAGAAAATATGTGGCCCTTGACGGGGGTATGACTGATAATATCCGGCCGGCACTCTATAAAGCGGTGCAGGAGGGTATTGTGGCAAACAAGGCAGGAGCTGTTACCTATGAAGAGGTTACCATATGCGGAAAATGCTGCGAGTCAGGGGATATTTTGATTAAAGAGGCAACGGTTGCCCAAGGGATAGAGAAAGGAGATGTATTTGCAATTCTTTCTACCGGGGCATATGGTTATTCCATGGCTTCTAATTACAACAGGAATCTGATTCCGGCAGTGGTTATGACGGATAAAGGAAAAAGCCGCCTCATTGTGAAGCGGCAGACGTATCAACAGTTGTTGGAAAATGATTTATAACAACAGTTTCATATGAGAATATTTGCCGGAGAAAACAAGTTACGAATTAAATCATCGTCGTTGTACTTATATTTACAAACCCGTTCATTCGGCAGAGAGTTTCACTGCTCATGCTCGACGCCTTGGGCAAAAGCCTTTGTCTGCGCTCACGCTGCGCAAAGTTCTTTTGCCCATTTATCAGTATTTATTCTTTACATCGAGGGCTTCGATAAGTTTAATATCCTCATGCTTTTCTGCAAAGTAGTTTAATGTAAACTGGTTGGCAAAAAGGATTATCGGACGGCGGAAATGGTCAAATACCAACATGGTTCTGGAGTCCAGTACGTCTTTTATCTTGTCCAAGGCGGCGGTGTTGTCCGGGTCTACATCTACCCATCTTGCAACACTGTAATCTATGCGGTCCATGCGGATTTCCGCGTTGTATTCGTTTTTAAGGCGGTATTCAAAGACTTCAAACTGAAGCTGACCTACGGCACCTATTACAACCTCATTGTACTGATTTCTGTAAACCTGAATTGCTCCTTCTTGTGCCAGCTGGTCTACACCTTTTTGGAATTGTTTTGCCTTCATAGTATTTTTTGGTGTGACTAGGGCAAACAGTTCAGGTGGGAAGGTTGGCAAAGGTTCAAAGAACAAAGGCTCCTTTGTGGTGGTAAGAGTATCGCCTATCTGATAGTTGCCTGTGTCGTAGATACCTATAATATCACCGGCAATGGCTTCTTCTACATTTTCCCTTTCGTTGGCCATAAGCATGGTGGACTGTGCCAGCTTCATTTCTTTCCCTGTTCTTGAAAGGGTAACGCTCATTCCCCGTTTAAAGGTACCTGAGCATATTCTGAAAAATGCAAGTCTGTCTCTGTGAGCAGGGTTCATGTTAGCCTGAATCTTAAAGATAAAACCGCTGAAAAATTCATCAGTAGGACTAACTTCTCCTGTTATAGTCTTTCTTACTCCCGGTGCCGGGGAAATTTCAAGGAAGTGGTGAAGGAAAGGTATGGTGCCGAAGTCCGCTAAGGCCGAGCCAAAGAAGACAGGGGACAATTTTCCCTTGAGTATAAGGTCCAGATCAAATTCATTTCCTGCTCCTTGAATCAGCTCGATTTCATCTCTGAGGGCATCAAGGTTGTATCCTGCTATCTGTCCTTCAAGGTCATTTCCAAATACTCCGTCTGCTCCCAGATCCAGGACTTTATCTGCTTTGTAAAGATGGACCCGGTTTTTCCTAATGTCGTAAATTCCTTCAAAATTAAGGCCGCTTCCTATGGGCCAAGTTACGGGAACGGAAGGGAGTCCCAACACATCCTCCAGCTCTTGTATCAAATCGAAAGGATTCTTGGTTTCTCTGTCCAACTTGTTTATAAAGGTGAACACCGGAATACCTCTCATAGAACATACTTTGAAGAGTTTTCTTGTTTGTGTTTCAATACCTTTGGCTCCGTCGATAACCATTACGGCACTGTCTACGGAGGTTAGTATTCTGTAAGTGTCTTCACCGAAATCGTTGTGACCCGGTGTGTCCATGATGGAAATTTTTTTACCGTCATATTCGAACTGCATTACGGAGGAGGTTACGGATATACCTCTCTGCTTTTCTATCTCCATCCAGTCTGATGTTGCAAATTTACTGTTTCTCCTTGCTTTTACGGTACCTGCTTCTCTAATGGCACCTCCGTGAAGGAGCAGTTTTTCAGTCAAGGTTGTTTTGCCGGCATCGGGGTGGGAGATGATGCCGAATATTCGTCTTTTTTCTATTTCTTCTATTCTGGTAGCCATAATATATCCTTTCCCAAAAGTCGCTTAGAATATAATACCATAATTGTTGAATTTGTAAATGATTTGTTATATAATACTTCCTCGTGAGAAGGAAAAACCACAGGTAAAATACATACTTTTTAAGATAGATGAGGATGAGGAGAATACATGGAAGACAACAAGACCTTACAACAAAACAAAATGGGAACCATGCCCATAGGTAAATTGCTGATGAATATGGCATGGCCGGCAATACTGTCTATGACCATCAGCGCATTATACAATATTGTAGACAGCATATTCGTAGCCAGAATAAGCGAAGAGGCGTTGACTGCCGTTTCCCTTGTTAATCCGGTACAGATGATGATAATAGCATTATCTGTGGGAAGTGGAGTAGGTATTAATTCTCTCATTGCCAGAAGGCTCGGTGCAAAGAATCAAGAGGAGGCAGATAAGGCTGCCAGCACCAGTATAAGAATAGGTCTGTTTAACTACTTTATTTTCCTGATGGTGGGAATATTCGTTACAGGACCCTTCGTTTCCGGATATGCAGAAAAAGGAACGGAAATCTATGAAGCTGCATGTCAATATCTTGCCATTGTGTGCATAGGCTCACTGTTTATAAACATACAGGTAGTCCTTGAAAAGGTTCTTCAGTCTACAGGAAATATGGTTGCTCCTATGATTATGAGCCTTGTGGGAGCTATAGTTAATATTATTTTGGACCCTATCCTTATTTTCGGACTGTTTGGAATGCCTAGACTTGAGGTTGCGGGAGCTGCCCTGGCCACGGTGATAGGTCAATTTTGCGCCATGATGGTGGGAATATTTGTGGTTGTAAAAGGTGAACATCTTGTTCACATTCAGCTGAGGGGATTCAAGCTTGACTGGAAAGTTGTTAAAGATATATACAAGGTTGGATTTCCTTCCATTGTGATGCAGTCCTTGGCATCCTTTATGGTAATCTTCTATAACATGATTCTTGTTGTCTATTCTACCACTGCCGTTGCAGTTCTGGGAATATACTTTAAGATACAGTCCTTTGTATTCATGCCTGTTTTCGGGTTGAACCAAGGAGCAATGCCTATAATGGGATATAACTATGGGGCGAGAGATAAGGACCGCCTTATGGAAACATACAAGACGGCTTTAAAAGTGGCTGTTGTGGTAATGGGACTGGGATTGCTGCTGTTCCAATTGCTGCCTACTCAGTTGTTGCTGATGTTTGATGCATCTGCAGATATGCTTGCAATAGGAGTGCCGGCATTAAGACTTATCAGCCTTTGCTTCTTGCCTGCAGCCTTCGGCATCATAACGGGAACACTTTTCCAGGGTACCGGTCACGGAATGCTTAGCCTGTATGTTTCCCTTTGCAGACAGTTCCTCGGAATTTTGCCTTTGGCCTTTGTACTCATAAGAATAGGTGGGGTAACATTATCGTGGATGTCCTTCCCATTAGCAGAATTAATAGGCGTAACCATGAGTGCAATAATGCTTAAACGCCTGTACAAGAAGGAAATAATGAATTTGTAATATAAAATAGATTGTCAGTGAGATTGACAACCTATTATAGTTCTTCTCTGGCTCGGGAATCCATTTCCACCAGGTCGTAAATGAGAGGATCACGTAGAAGGTGAGTCCACACGGTGTATGTGGCTTTGACAAAATCGTCGTTGAGAGGAATTTCTTCCTCGATGAGGGGACATTTGTATGGCAGGACTTCGTCGTTGTATATAAGTTGAAGAATACCATCTTCAGTAAGGTGGGGAGTAAGGGGAAATGTTCTGCATTGAAAAGGTCTCAGTTCCCTTGGACACAAGGGCGGAGTTTGACATTTGACAAAGTAGACTTTGCCTCTCCATGAATCGGGGAATTCAAAATCCTCAGCATTTTCTCCGGTCCATCGGAGCCAAGAGTCCTTTTTATTGTGAATTTTATCCTCACCCGGATACAGATATATGCCAAGCTCCTGA
>JAZNUK010000057.1:0-7801 GCA_045592265.1 Candidatus Fimisoma sp.
AACCGGATAAAGAAGGGATTGGCGAAATCGTTGCGTGGGGACCAAATGTAATGCAAGGTTATCTGCATCAGCAGGAAGCCACAGATGAAGTTCTCAAGGATGGTTGGTTCCACACCGGTGATTTAGGTAGATTTGATGAAAAGGGCAATCTTTGGATTTGCGGAAGGAAGAAAAATGTAATCGTTATGAAAAATGGAAAAAACATCTTCCCGGAAGAACTGGAAAGCCTGATAGATAAGTTGCCTTATGTAAAGGAAAGCATGATATTTACCAGAGAGAAGCATAACGAGCTTGTGCTGTGGGTAAAGCTTGTTTATGATTCACAGGAAATCAAAGATGCGGGACTTACTAAGGCAAAGCTTGCAAAAGAATTAGCCACCGGTTTATCGCAGATAAACGATACTTTACCTACCTACAAATATGTAAATCACTTTATTCTCAGCGACCAGCCTATGATTAAGACTACATCCATGAAAATAAAGAGAAATCTTGAAGTGGCGGAAATTGAGGAAAAGTGGGCAAATACCAAAACATATTCCGTTGGTGAAAAATAAATAAAAACAGCAAATGAAAAATAAAAACGTTAAACGAAAAAAACGTTAAACGAAAAAACGTTAAATGAAAAGTAAAAAATATAAAGAATTATAACATGCAGACAAATAAGGTGACAAAATGAATCTTATCAGCAAATTTCCGGACATACTGGAAGAAAGCAAGGAAAAATACCGGGAAAGTCTTATATCTTCTTCAACATTTAAGGTGACAGAAGAAATTAATTGGGATTTACCTATGGAAGAAAAAACAGACTGTAGCGGAAATCTTCCGGAGGGGTCAGGTATTCTGGCATTTGGAGACAACAGCCGATTCATGGAAACACTTTTGACTGAAAAAAACATGGAGGGCAAGATAAAACTTATCTATATTGACCCTCCTTTTTTTAGCAAAGCCTCATATGATTCGGCAATTACGCTATACGGAGAAGGGGGAAAGAAAGTTTCTTCCATCAAGCTCTTTGCCTATGAAGATAAATGGCAATCAGATATGGTGGTATACCTTACCATGTTGTCTCATCGTCTCTATTTGATGAAAGACTTGTTGGCAGAAGATGGCACCATATGGGTTCATCTTGACTGGCATAGCGCTCATTATGTGAAAGTATTCATGGATGAGATTTTCGGAGTAGACAATTTCGTTAACGAAATTGTGTGGCACTATAAATCGGGTGGCAGCGGTAAGCGCCATTTTGCCCGAAAGCACGACACTATTTTAGTGTACAGCAAAAGCAAAAAGTATTATTTGAATCCACCAAAAGAGAAGTCGTATAACAGAGGATTTAAACCTTACAGATTTAAAGGCGTTAAGGAATATAAAGACGATATGGGATGGTATACAATGGTTACCATGAAGGATGTGTGGACCATCGATATGGTAGGCAGAACCTCCGGCGAGAGAACAGGGTATGCAACTCAAAAGCCGGTGGCGCTTCTTCAAAGAATTATTGAAAGCGCTACGGAAGAGGGAGACCTTTGTGCAGACTTTTTCTCAGGTTCGGGAACTTTGGCTGTTGCTGCTCAGAGTATGGGCAGACGCTGGATTTGCTGTGATGAAAGTCCTCTTGCTGTAAGCAGTGCTCTCAAAAGGTTGAAGCCGGAAAGGATTAAGGTAGTAGAAGATAATTCTCTGGCGGAATTGGGGAAGAAGAACGTACACAGTTGCAGCTGGGATAATATTAAGGCTTCGGCATCTTGCCGGCAACTTACTGCATCTGATAAGGAGCTGGTAACAGTGACTATAGAAGACTATAGATTGCCGGTAGCTTTACAGTACATAGATGAGCTGGATGAAGCAGGGCGAAGTACTATAGGCCAAGTCCAAGAAGAAAGTCCTTTGTCCCTTTTGGAAAGCTGGAGTGTAGATTTAAGCTACGATGGACAAGTTTACAGACCAAGTGTCTTTTATCACAGAGAAAAGGGCATTCTCCCCCTTAATGGCGAGTGGCTCAGACCAGCCGGAAAAATGCAAAGGAAAATATGTATCAAGACAGTGGATGTGCTTGGGAATTTGAGCAAGCGGATACTGTACATTTAACAAACATTTAACTTTTTTATTCTCCTTATATACATTATAATGCACTTGTAAAAACCTATTACAAATTGTATATCTTGTGTAAAGGAGAATTTTTTATGGACATTTTCGGTGTACTTCAGCTCATCGGAGGTCTTTGCCTTTTCCTTTTCGGTATGGAAACCATGGGAGACGGACTGACCAGAGCTTCAGGAAGCAAATTAGAACAAATTTTAGGACAACTTACCTCAAGTGTTCCAAAAGGAGTGTTACTTGGATGCGTCGTAACGGCAGTAATCCAAAGTTCATCGGCAACCACCGTTATGCTTGTAGGTTTTGTAAACTCAGGAATAATGAAGCTCCGTCAGGTTATTCCGGTAATCATGGGGGCCAATATCGGAACGACGGTAACGGCATGGCTTCTCAGCCTTACAGGCCTTGAGGGAGACAGCATTTTCATTCAGATGCTCAAGCCTATGTCTTTCTCACCTATATTGGCGGCGGTTGGAATAGCGTTTATAATGTTTCTCAACAGCGAATTTAAGGCAAATATAGGATATGTACTGATTGGTTTTGCAACTCTGATGTATGGTATGGACATAATGAGCTCGGCAGTGGAGCCTCTCAAAGACGTACCTGAATTTGTCAATATACTTACCATGTTTGAAAATCCTGTTTTGGGTGTTGCCGCCGGTGCCATATTTACCGCTGCAATTCAGAGCTCATCGGCTTCAGTGGGTATACTTCAGGCCTTGTGTCTGACAGGCACCATGTCTTATGGTTCGGTAATTCCTATCATCATGGGGCAGAACATCGGAACTTGCGTGACAGCGGTGCTGTCTTCCATAGGAGCAAGCAAAAATGCCAAGAGAGTTGCAGCAGTGCACTTGTCCTTTAATATTATAGGAACCGTGATTTTCTTGATAGTGTTCTATGTTGCAAATTATATCGTAGGATTCAGCTTTATGAAAGACATTGTTGGACCTGAGAATATCGCAGTAATACACAGTATATTTAATATAGCATCCACAGCGTTACTATTACCTTTTTACAAGCAACTGGAGAGAATAGCAACCATCGTTATTAAGGATTCAACGGAACCTGAGGAAAAGATACAAGACGGGACTCTCACCCTTCTTGACGAGAGATTTATGGAAACCCCTGCAGTGGCCGTGGCACAGTGCAAGACAGTTGCTCACAAGATGGCAGACCTGTCAAGAACCAGTATTTTGGAAGCGATAAAGCTAATAGACAACTGGGAAGATGATAAATTTGATTATGTTTCCTTGCTGGAATCCAAGATAGACCGCTACGAAGATGCGTTGGGTGCATATATCGTCAAGCTTTCCCATCTTGATGTGACCCTTGCCGATAGCAAGGAGATATCTATGATTCTCCATAATATCGGAGATTTAGAGAGAATTTCAGACCACGCCAAGAACATTGCGGAAACCGCACAGGAAATCCACACTAAGGGACTTTCTTTCTCTTCGGAAGCCAAGTCAGAATTGCAAACATATTTTGCGGCAGTAAGAGAAATTGTTGACATTGCAGTAAATTGCTTCATAGAGGCCGATACGGAAATGGCAATGGAAGTAGAACCACTTGAAGAAGTAATAGATGCTATTCACAGCGAAGTGAAAAACAGACACATCAAGAGGTTACAAAGCGGCAAATGTACCATCGAGCTGGGCTTTATCCTCACAGACTTGGGTACAAATCTGGAGAGAGTGGCAGACCATTGTTCCAATTTGGCTGTGTGCACAATTGAAACCCAAAGAGATGAATTCGATATGCACCACTATATTAAGAGTGTGAAAAAGTACGATACGGATCACTTCACAGATAGAGTAGAAAGATTCCGGAGCAAGTATAATCTACCTGCGTAACAAAAAGGGTTAAAATGGCGAAAAAACACGATAACTGCTTTGATATAATTGGATAAAGAAACATAAGTAAAGACCAATCGCCTTTGCGAAGACAGGAGGAATAACATGAAAAATTATCTGCCTGTCATCACAAAACAATACAGCCTTAAAATCAAAACAGAGAACATAGTCTATATTCAGCAGCAGCAACGCCGACTGGCAATTGTTACTGATGACGAAACCTTTGTGTGTTATGAAAACATGGACAATATCATGAGTTGTTTGGATCAGGAGTTTTACAGGGTAATGAAAAAGCTTACGGTGAATCTCAGTAAAATAAAAGCAGCCCAAGAACAGTGTCTTGTATTTGAGGGGGGACAGAAGCTCTATTTGGGAAAGGAAAACTATGTAAGGGCGAAGCAGAAATTTGCTGCCTATTTAAGAGGTCTTATCTAGAAAAAAAGCTTGCAATTGCAAGCTTTTTGTTATATAGTGTTTTGTGGTGTGTTCTGTCACACCGAGAAGTTATAATTTTACACACCAAAACCGGCTATGGTTGCCGCAAATCCCTGATATAAGGGTGCAAAAGCTCTCATTTCAACGGGGCTTGGAGAGGGATCTTAAAAGGAGATTCGGCATGCGGTGTTGCTCATGGATTTGGTGGAAGGAAAAACCAGGAGGAATTTAAAATGGCAGTAATTTCAATGAAACAGTTACTGGAAGCAGGTGTACATTTTGGACACCAGACAAGAAGATGGAACCCTAAGATGGCTCCTTACATCTTTACAGAAAGAAACGGAATCTATATCATAGACCTTCAGAAGACTGTAAAGAAAATCGAAGAAGCATATGACTTTATGAGAAGCGTTGCTGAAACAGGAAGACCGGTTCTTTTCGTAGGAACAAAGAAACAGGCTCAGCAGGCAATCATGGATGAAGCTGTAAGATGCGGACAGTATTTCGTAAGCGAAAGATGGCTTGGAGGTATGCTTACAAACCACAAGACAATTGCTACAAGAATTAAGAGACTTGCTGATCTTCACACAATGGAAGAAGACGGAACTTTTGAAAAACTTGCTAAGAAGGAAGTTATCAAGCTGAGAGCTGAAATGGAAAAGTTAGAAAAGTTCTTAGGCGGTATCAAGGATATGCCGGGCATGCCGGGAGCTCTCTTTGTTGTAGACCCTAAAAAGGAAAGAATTGCAGTTAAAGAAGCAAGAATCCTTGGAATTCCAATCGTAGGTATTGTAGATACTAACTGCGATCCGGATGATGTTGACTATGTAATCCCTGCAAACGATGATGCTATCAGAGCAGTAAAACTTATTGCAGGAAGAATGGCAGACGCTGTTATCGAAGCTAACCAGGGCGAAAGCTTTGACGAAGGACCGGAAACTGAAGCTGCTGACGTAGAAGCAGAAGAGGAAGAAGCAGTAGAAGAAGAAACTGCAGAGGAAGTTGCAGAAGAAGCTGATGCTGAATAATTAAGTCTAAAAAAATTCAGGAGGACAAAGAAATGGCAGTAACTGCACAATTAGTAAAAGAATTGAGAGAAATGACCGGCGCAGGTATGATGGACTGCAAGAAGGTTTTGGTAGAAACTGATGGCGATATGGACAAGGCTGTTGAGCTTTTAAGAGAAAGAGGAATTGCAAAGGCAGCTAAGAAAGCCGGAAGAATCGCTGCAGAAGGTCTTGTAAAGATTGCTTTTGATGCTGACCACAAGGCTGCTGCAGTAGTAGAAGTAAACTCAGAAACTGACTTCGTTGCTAAGAACGAAGAATTCGTAGAGTTTGTAGATACGTTGGCAAACATGGCGCTGACAGCAGACAGTGCTTGCATCAACTGCTTCAAAGAACTTCCGTACGGAGATGAAGGTACAGTTGCAGACGCTCTTAACAATAAGATTGCTAAGATCGGCGAAAACATGAATATCAGAAGATTTCAGAAGTTGGCAACTCCGGGTGTTGTTTACACAGGTTATACTCACGGAGCCGGCAAAATCGGTGTTATCGTTGGTATTGAGACAGAAGCAACAGCAGCAGAAATCGAAGTTTGTGCAAAGGACGTTGCAATGCAGGTAGCATCCATGAGCCCTAAGTTTGTAGACGAAACTCAGGTTGATGCAGCTTGGTTGGAATCAGAAAAAGAAATCGCAAAGCAGCAGCTTTTAAACGAAGGTAAGCCTGAAGCTATGCTGGAAAGAATCATTCCGGGCAAGGTTAAAGCCATCCTTAAGGAAGTATGTCTGGTAGACCAGAAGTTCGTTAAGAACAGCGATGTAACTGTTGCTCAGTATGTAGAAAGCGTGGCAAAGGAAATCGGCAAATCCATGAAGATTGTCGAAATGGTTAGATACGAAGTAGGCGAAGGTATCGAAAAGAAAGAAGAAAACTTTGCAGAAGAAGTAGCTAAGCAGATGAACGCTTAATTTAAATATGTTTAAAATCAAGTCCCTTGGAAAGCTATGGCTTTCAGGGGGCTTTTGACAAGTGCAGATTTTATAAAAAACATAGGAGGGGAAAAAGATGAAGAGGTTGCTGAGTATGATTTTGGTGGTGGCAATGATATTTTCATTGGCAGCCTGTGGTTCTCAAGACGTAGAGGAAAAAGGTACATTGATGATGGCTACTACCACAAGTACGGCAGATACAGGCCTTTTAGATTATCTGGCACCTATATTTAAGGAAGATACGGGCTGGGAATTGAACTGGACTGCAGTAGGAACCGGTGAGGCTTTGAAAATGGGTGAGAACGGAGATGTGGATGTGGTCCTGGTACACGCCAAAGCCAGCGAAGAGGAATTTGTCAACAACGGTTACGGTGTAAAGAGGGTGCCGGTAATGTATAACGACTTTGTGGTTGTGGGACCTGAGGCAGAAGATACTTACGGTGACGATATTTCCGCCTGCTTCAAAGCTATACAGGATAAGAAGCTGACTTTTGTATCCAGAGGCGATGATTCAGGTACCGACAAAAAAGAGAGAGGAATATGGAAGACTTTAGGCATTGACACTTCTTTGAACCCTAATTATTTGGAATCGGGACAGGGCATGGGTGCAACAATCACTATGGCTGATGAAAAACAGGCATATTGTCTTACTGACAGAGGAACATGGCTGAAATTTAAAAATGATGCAGAACTTGAAATAGAACTTAACATAGTTTGCCAGGGAGATTCAAATCTTCTTAACCAGTATGGTGTAATTGCGGTGAATCCTGAAAAGTACGCAGATACCAATATAGATGGTGCCAATGAGTTTATAGAATGGCTTTGCTCAGAGAAGGTGCAGAAGTTGATAGGTGAATACGGTGTTGATACCTACGGACAGGCATTGTTTACACCTAACGCAGAATAACTTAAATAGACCTGGTTTGTGGTCAGAACAGTTTTTACAAAGAGCAGACTTTTAGAAAAAGGGACGGTCCCTTCGACATGTGAAGCACTCCGATTTACCGGACAAAACCGGTAAGGAATACACGTCGATAAGGGCTGTCCCTTTGTTGCTTAGACCTCTATCAGTAGTCAGTATTGGTCCATGGTTTTTGACTAGGCTGGAGCATTCTTGAAAGCTCGTCAGTGTAGTTTGGATTATTGATGGTAACCGATCCTAACCGAATAAGAGCTCTCAGGCTGCAACTACCCATGAGAATAGAGGAGAGTTCCGATAGTTTACATTTAATAACCACATCCGGTTTTTCTGACTTGCGTACATGCCATGTACAAGCATAATCACGGGTGCTTGGGTCTAAAAGACCTAACATTCCAAGATATATCTTAAGCTTTTTGTTGCAATGATTAAATTCATCTTCATATTGGAATTCTATTACTCCGCTACCGGCCGGTACCCTTCTGTGAGAAGTAGCAT
>JAZNUK010000058.1:0-23864 GCA_045592265.1 Candidatus Fimisoma sp.
TCTTGGGTAAAAGCCTTTGTCTCGCGACACTGCCCCATGAGCTCGCAAAGTTCTTTTGCAGCCAAGACCTTTCCTCGGCTTCACTGGAAACTATGGCTGCCTTGCTCAAAGGCTTTTGTCAGGCAAACAAAATGCCCAATGGGTGTTGGGCATTGAGATGGTTAAATTTAGTTGAGAGGGGGGGATAAAGAAAAAAGAATGATATGCAAAATGGTAGCTTTTGGTGGCAAGATGCGCACAAAAAGATACTGACAAGAGGATATATTTGGTATAAAATCGTATTGTAAAAGAAACTTGGAGGTTATTATGTTAGAAAAAATAGCAGATAATATTTCAGATGTGTCGAAAAATGAAATAAAGTATGTCAAGAAAGCTTTTGATTGGATAGACGAAGCTATTGAGTATATGGAGAAAAAGAATTTAGAAATCCTATCTGAAAAACAAATTAGTAAATTGGATGGTGAAATTAGTTCCTGTATAAGACTTTTGGAAGGCCCTTTAAGAGATTTATTTTTATTTGAAGTTACATATGCTTCCTTTGAGAGGAATATAAAAGATGAAAGGTGTTTAGAAATAATAAAAAAAGCATATGAATTACATCCTTGGTGTTTTGACGAAGAGAAGACTCAAAGTTTATTAAGACTTGAAAAACATCCTTTGGTAAGCAAAAGAAGTGCACGAAAAGAACTTGAAGAATGGGTGAAAGCATATAAAAAAGACAATGGGCTTATGGTCAACTTACTTTTCTCAAAAAGCATCAACCAGCAAGCAGAGGACGCAATATATAAAATAAGAGATTGGTTCATAAATGATTTTGATGCATTGGTAGATAAGATTGAACCTGTTAGACAAGACTATATAATAACAAGAAGAGGGCAAGTGGAACCTGAAGAGGTGGATGAATATCTTGCTTCCCTATTTGAAGAGTTCGATATATATAATAAATTTGTATACAGCAGATCAACTTTTGATTTTGTATATTATCCTGATTTGAAAATTTGATAAGTTATAGTTTAAGTGAGTCTTACCCTTTGGTAAGGCTTTTAAATTTGAAGGAAAGGTAAAATGAGTGAAAATACAGAAAAACAAAAAGGCTCAATAGAGAAATTGAGTGAATTTTCTAAGTAACTTGGAGAACTAGGAAACAATTTGAGTATTTTGAGCAAGGACTCTGCAAATCTGTTTTCTACAGTGGCAACGGGAGTAAATACTTTTGTTAAATTGAGAGAGATACTTAAATTTAAGGAATTTGAAGATAGTGTAAAGAAAGTGTCCGATGTTGTAAACAATAATTTGAATAAAATGGGAAAAAATCACAACGGCAATAGGCAGCGCGTGGGAACTTATAAAAGAAATCTTCTCAATGGGAACTGCTGTTATCTCAGAAGTATGGGCATTGTTTGGTGATGAGGTTGTATCTGTGTTCGCTAACGTATGGGGAACAATAAGCAGATTACTTTCCAATGCCATCTTAGGTTTTGCAGAGAGTAGAATAAATGGATTCATAGAGAAGATAAACGGTCTGATTTATTTGGTAAATAGCAATCCATTTGGTCTAAGTCTTAATTATTTTAAACCTTTGAGCATACCGAGGCTTGCAACAGGTGGTATGGTTATGCCGGGGCAGATGTTTATTGCACGAGAAGCGGGACCGGAGCTTGTAGGTTCATTTGAAAGCAGACGGGCGTATCACCGCATCGTATTTAATTTTTATATGTAAATGTTTGACAATTTGCGTGAATGTGATGTATAATATCGATGTACAGATTAAATAACGTTCTCATATGTACGGACAACGAAAAACCCACAGGTGTCAGCTGTGGGTTTTTCATTTGGGCTAGTTGTCTTTGAAATTTTCTCTATCTAACCACTTGCAGATAAAATATGCTATTATATCCGCCATGACAGAGTGCATTATGTCTAATAACGTTCTCAATATGTAATAAAATGTAAATAGATGAGTATAACAAAGTTTGCGCTTTTTTTATTGACAATGGACGCTTTTAAGAGTAATATGTAGTTGCAAGTGAATATTTTATACGCGAGGCAAAATCGGAAGCGGGTGCAATTCCCGCACTGTGTCTCAGCAACCGTGATATCTACGAAAGAGGTTGGCGTTAAATCGCAGACCACTGAAGCCAAGGCTTTGGGAAGGTACCTTAAGTAGGATTAAGATTAAGTCGGTAGACCTGCTCTTGTGTAACATTTATCAAAGTCTTCTGAGGTGAGGCGGTGGTTTTTTTGTTGGAGTTTTTCTTAACTGCAATGGAAATATTACGTGGAGCACCCGGAAGATGGGTGCTTTTTTTATTACATATAGGAGGAAAAAGAAATGAAAAAGCGAGTATTAAGTGTATTTCTGATTCTGTGCCTGTTGCTCGCTGCCATGCCTTTTAGTGCATTTGCAGCAGATGAAGTCACTGCTCAGTGGAAGAACTTCAGAAACAGTGATGGCAACATGGCAATAACAGAGGCGGCCACACCGATAGCAGCTTCTTCCACAGAACTGAAATGGACCCTGAAGGCAGATGCGGTAGGCGGATGGCCTACAATAAGCCCTCAGTTAATTGTGGATGGATATATGATAGCCTCCCTCAATCAGGAATTGTGCAAAGTAGACTTGGAAACAGGTACCATAGTTGACAAGGTAACTATGGGTGCAATGCCGGACTACGGTAACACGCCTATGACCTTTGGTGAAGGGCTTATTTATGTACCTCTTGGAAATGGTACTGTGGAAGCTTATGATGCCAAAACACTTACCAAGGAATGGGCTTATTCAGATGCTTTAGGCGGTCAGTCTCAGTCACCAATTACCTATGCTGACGGTTATATATATACAGGTTTTTGGGTTGGAAAAACTTCCGATGCCAACTATGTATGCCTTGATGCCAAGACAGGACAGCTACAGTGGTCGTATACAGTGAAGGGCGGCTTCTACTGGGCAGGAAGTGTTGAAGTGGGAGATTTCGTAGTAGTGGGAACTGACGACGGAACCACCGATGCTACGGGAACTGCCAGACTGCTGGCTTTCAAGAAAACTTATGGTGAGCAAGAGACTATTGCACCTGTGGATACATTAGACCTTACAGGATGTGATGACGTTCACAGCAGCATCGCCTACGGAAACGGTTCTTTATACTTTACTACCACCGCAGGATATCTGTGTTTGGCAGTTATAAATCCTGATACGGGAGAGTTTACCACCTTCAAGAAAGTTGACCACGGAGCTTCGAGCACATCAACACCTATAGTGTATGGCAACGAAGTGTATTTCGGTGTTAATGATGGTGCTGCAGGTTCATACTTTGTAGCCGCCAATGCAGCAACATTAGAAGAGGAATACAAGGTAGAGATGAAGGCCTATCCTCAGTGTTCTTTCCTTTTATCAACAGCTTATGACGACGGCTTGTATTTCTACGGAACATATAATAGCCTTCCGGGCGGAATCACCTTAATCAAGGCAGACCCGGAAAACAATACAGCAGAAGCTACAGAAGTTTATACTCCTGAAGAAGCCAACCAACAGTACTGTATTTCCAGTATAATCTGCGACAGTGAAGGCACTTTGTACTACAAGAATGATTCAGGCAATATTTTTGCAGTAGGCTCTACAGAACAATCCGGCGGAAATCAGGATGAAGAAGATATGGAGGATGAAGAGGGAAACCTTGATACAGATTCTATTGAAGTATATGTAAGCATTGCCAAGGACGGCCAATTTGTCAAAGGTGCAGATGACGAAGAAACAATGGTTGCCAACGCTAAGGTAAGCGCAAAGGATCTCAACGCCGATGGCAAGGTAAATGTAGACGAAGTGCTTGCAGCAACTCACGAGACATATCATCCGGAGAAACTTGGAGGATACGCTTCAGCAACCGGTCAGTATGGACTTGGAATTACGAAGCTCTGGGGAGATACCAGCGGTGCCTATGGATATTACAACAACGATGCTTCATGTTGGTCTCTTGACGATGAAGTAAAAGAAGGGGACTATGTTAAGGCATATATTTACAAAGATCAGACAACTTGGTCTGACAAATACACTACCTTTGAAGAGGAAGAATATTCCGTAAAAGAAGGGGAAACAACCACTGTAAAACTCATGGGAGCAGGCTACGATGAAAATTGGAATACGGTATTCACACCGTATGAAGGTGCAAAGATCAGCGTAAACGGCGAAGCGACCGACTATGTGACAGATGCCAAGGGTCAGGTTACCCTCACCTTTGATAAGGCAGGAACTTATCAGGTAGTTGCAAGTGATGCAGATACACCGCTGGTGCCAAGCGTATGCACTGTAGTTGTTACAGCCAAGACTGATACACCGCTTGAACCCGGAACAGATAATACCAATACAGATTCAGCAGTTACAGATACACCGAAGACAGGAGATTCTGCAAATATTCAGGTCTGGATTGGTTTAATGGTGCTGATGGCAGCAGTTGCAGCCGGTGCTTATGGCAGAAATAAAAGAGAAGAATAATCAATTTTACAATAATTCATCCTTTGGGTGGTGTTCTCTCATTTGAGAGAAGCCACCCTCTCCTTTTATGGAAAAACATCATTTATGGAAACCTTGACAAAGATACAGCATCCATAGTAGAATTAATGATAATTGAATAGGGACAAGACATATCGGAAGCAGGTGAAAATCCTGCACTGTGTCTCAGCAACCGTAATATCTTACGAAAGGATTGGCGTTAAATCGCAAGCCACTGAAGCAAAGTCTTCGGGAAGGCATCACCGGTAGGATAAAGATTAAGTCGGTAGACCTGTACTTGTTTCAAATTTAGTCTTCTGAGGTGAGACCGGATTTTTTCTCTAGTAATGCCCTTGGGCAACTTGGGAGATTTTAGTTGACACCTGTCAGGGTGTCTTTTTTATTATCATCTGTGTTATTCTTTGAGGAAAGTAAGATAACATAAGTGAAATAACATGTGAAGAGAGAAGAAAATGGAAAGTCAAAGGAAAAAGAAACTTTTTAACATATTAATGATAGCAACGGTTGCCATAATTGCCCTTGGAGGGATTATAGCCGTAACCCTTATGAAAGATACAGGGACGGACTCGTTGAAGAACAACGCAGGAACGGATGGCGGATATGGAATTACCCTTGAGGGGGCAGATGAAGCCTTTACGGAGCAGGAAAAGGGAGAGGCGGAGTCCTCGCAGAATCGGTCCGTTGAGAAGTCGGATGATGGCAAAAATGAAAATACCGGAAATAAGGACAGCATGGGAAAAACTCCTTCCAATGATAAGGAAAGTGCTCCGGAAAAAGAGGAGGCAGTAGTACCTGGAGGGTCAACACCTGTTGCCAAGACCTGCACCATAGAAATAAGATGTGATACCGTATTGAACAATATGGATAAACTAAAAGCCGGTAAAGAAGGCTTTATTCCAAACAATGGTACCATTTTGCAGACCACTACCGTGGAGTTTGAAGAGGGAGAGACGGTCTTTGATGTGCTGGCAAGAGTTTGCAGCAGTAAAGGAATCCAGCTTGAGTATTCTTGGTCACCTGTCTATGGCTCAAGTTACATAGAAGGAATCAATCATCTTTATGAATATGACTGTGGTGACCAGTCGGGTTGGATATTCAAAGTAAACGGAACGGCACCTAATTACGGAGCCTCTGCATACACCTTGGAAGATGGAGATTCCATCAGATGGCTCTACTCTTGCGTAGGGTACGGGTCGGATGTTTAAGGGAAGATAAAGTAAAACGAGGAAAGAGAAGTTGATGCAATGGAGAATAGAGACGCTTTTACAACCTATAATCCCATAGTAAACATGGTGTTTTTTCTGGGGGCAATAGTATTCGGAATGTTTTTTGTACATCCCGCTTTTTTGGCATGCTCTGTGATTCTTGCTTTCTCATATTATATAACGGTTCAAAAAGGAAAGGGTTTAAAATTCCTTTTTGCAATGATCCCCTTGTTTGTATTGTTATCCCTTATAAACCCACTTTTTAATCCTAACGGGGAAACAGTTATTTTTACCTACTTTGGAGGCAGACCGTATACTATGGAAGCGCTTTTTTACGGCATTGCACTGGCAGCCATGTTTGTTTCAATAATGACATGGTTCGCCTCATATAATGCGGTAATGACCAGCGACAAGTTTATGTATATTTTTGGGAAGGCGGCCCCTTCCATATCCTTGGTTTTGTCCATGATACTTCGACTTATTCCAAACTTTCAGAGAAAAGCCGTGCAGATAGCTTCTGCCAGAAAGTGTGTGGGGAAAGCCGGCGATGGCGGTGCAAGAGAGGAAAAGATTGAAAATGGAATGACAGTGGTTTCCGCGTTGACCTCTTGGGCCCTTGAAGGGGGTATCATAACGGCAGACAGTATGAGAAGCCGCGGTTACGGAAGCGGCATAAGGAGCAGTTTTGCTATCTACAGATTTGATGGCAGAGATATTACGGTTCTGACTTTAATGTTGATTATGGCGGCCACTGTAATTGTGTGTAGCCTCATGGGGGGAACCGGGGTAACCTATACACCAAATCTTGAATTTTCCCAATTGGATAATCCTTTTACCATAGTAGGGGTAATAAGCTATTTTGTATTTTTGGCAATTCCTACGGTACTTAATATAACGGAGGCAATAATATGGCACATTTTGAGATCAAAGATTTAAGTTTTTCATATCCTACGGCAGGGGAAAGGCTTGCACTGGATCACATTAATCTGAATATTCAGCGAGGAGAGTATATTACTGTGTGCGGCAAAAGCGGCAGTGGTAAGACCACTCTGCTGAAGCATTTGAAAAGTGTTCTTGCACCCCATGGTGTAAGACAAGGAACCATTTTTTTTGATGGAAAGCCGCTGGAGGAAGTGAGCCTTAGAGACCAGTCCTCACAAATAGGATATGTTATGCAAAACCCGGACAATCAAATTGTTACGGACAAAGTGTGGCACGAACTGGCCTTTGGTCTTGAGAGTCTGGGGATGGATCAAAAGACTATAAGATTGAGAGTTGCTGAAATGGCAAGCTATTTTGGCATACAAGGGTGGTTTCACAAAAATGTGTCAGAGCTGTCAGGAGGACAAAAACAACTGCTAAATCTGGCATCCATCATGGCAATGCAACCTACGGTGTTGATTTTGGACGAGCCAACAAGCCAGCTTGACCCTATTGCAGCTACGGATTTTTTAAATACGGTAAGGAAGATTAATCTTGAACTGGGAACTACCGTGATTATTACCGAACATAGACTTGAAGATATTTTCCATGCTTCCGATAGGCTTGTGGTGATGGAAAAGGGAAAAATTATTGGAGCAGATGAGCCACACAAAATAGGGGAATTTCTCAAAAAAGACAATAATGAAATGTTTGCGGCTATGCCGTCTCCTGTGCAGATTTACTATGGAGTGGAAAGCAGTCTCCCGTGTCCATTGACGGTTAGAGAAGGACGTAACTGGCTCAGCAAGGAGTTTGAAGGAAAAGAGATTAGGGAAGTTTCCCTTCCTGAGATATGCCACAGAGAGAAAGAGGTAGGAACCCCTGCCGTAATGGTTAAAGAGGCCTGGTTCAGGTATGAAAAGAATTCTCCGGATGTAATGAAGGGGGTTAACCTACAGGTGGCAAAAGGAGAGATATTCGCCCTTGTAGGAGGCAACGGAACAGGGAAATCGACAACACTAAAGGCCATATGCAATATAGTAAAACCTTATAGAGGACAGGTGCTTATAGACGGAAAGCGTATTGAAAGATACGATTCCGGGGAGCTTTTCAAAGGTAACTTGGCAATGTTGCCTCAAGACCCCCAAAGTCTTTTTGTGAAAAAGACCGTAAGGGAAGATTTGGAAGAGATGCTTCCACGCGGATGTGAGGACAGAGAAGGACGGATAGAAAGTGTTGCGACTCTTTGCCAAGTGGATTATCTCTTGGACAGTCACCCATACGATTTGTCGGGAGGAGAGCAGCAGAGAGCGGCGCTTGCCAAGGTGTTGCTGACGGAGCCTAAGATATTGCTGTTGGACGAGCCTACCAAGGGAATAGATAATTTCTTTAAGTTGCAGTTTGCTCGTATTCTTACAGCATTAAAGGATGCAGGAGTAACGGTGCTTATGGTATCCCACGATGTGGAATTTTGCGCTAAGTATGCTGATAGAGTAGGAATGTTCTTCGACGGAGGAATTGTTACAACCAATACTCCTTCAAAATTCTTTTCTCAAAACAGCTTTTATACCACCGCGGCCAATCGTATGAGCCGGCATATTTTTGAAAACGCAATAACTAACGAGGATGTGATTAGATTATGTCAAATGAACAAGTAAAGAAAACAGGACGTGGCAAGGCCTTTTGGGCGACAATAATCGTTATGGTGCTGATACCTGTGACAATACTTATTTCTTCCTATTTGGGAGATAGAAAATTTTATATAGCCAGTGTCATAATTATGGTTTTGTCGATGATCCCTTTTTTTGTAAGCTTTGAGAGTCGTAAGCCCCATGCAAGAGAGCTGGTTACACTGGCTGTCATGTGTGCAATTGCCGTAGCAGCCAGAACCGTATTTATAGCAGTCCCACACTTTAAACCTATAGGTGGAATTGTAATGATAACAGCTATGGCCTTTGGCCCTCAGGCAGGTTTTATGACCGGATCGTTGAGCATGCTCATAAGTGATATGATCTTTGGACAGGGGCCGTGGACACCGTGGCAGATGCTTGGCTTTGGTTTGCTGGGGTTCGTTGCGGGACTTATGGGAAAGGCAAAAATACTTAGCATTAAAACCCCTGTGAGAAATGCAATAATAGGTTTTTTATTGATAATGTTAGTGGTGGGGCCTTTGCTTGATACCAGTACCGTATTCTTCATGGCATCAATGGTAAGCGGACAGTCTGCTCTTGCAGTATACTTGGCGGGCATTCCTATCAACGCTATCCATGCTTCAGCAGTTGCCACGTGTATGTTTTTCCTCACAAGGCCCATAATGGAAAAACTGGATAGAATTAAATTGAAATACGGTATGATGGAGTAGGTTTGATATATGAAATTTGATTCCTTTCACCCATTTATAAATTTAATGTATTTTTTCGGGGCTATGGCGGCGGCCATAGCCTTTAACCATCCTTTTTTTGTAGGTGCAGCTTACATATGCTTTTTTGCGTATTCGGTGAAGCTTAATGGAAAGAAGGCTTTAATATTTAATTTGTGCCTTATACCTTTTATATTGATCCATACCATGTGGTATGCCTATTATAACCACTTTGGAGTTACGCCTTTGACGCAGAATTTTACAGGGAACTATATTACTGCAGAAGCCATTGCATATGGTTTTACCATAAGCTTTCAGGGAGCTACAGTTGTAATGATTATGTCATGCCTCGTTGCCCTATTTTCGACGGACAAGGTAATATATCTTCTGGGGAGGATTTCTCCCAAGATTTCCTTATTCTGCTCCATACTGCTTAGAACCGTTCCGCGGGTCAAAAATTATGCAAAGCGGATAAATACCGCACGGCAAGGTGTAGGAAGAAGCGCTGGGCAGGGGGGAGTTTTGGCAAGGATGAAAAACGGCCTGGCATTGGTGTCAACTTTGATAACCTGGACTATGGAGAACTTTGTGGAAAGTTCAGCCTCTATGAAGGCCAGAGGATACTCCTTGAAAGGGCGCACAGCTTTTTCCATATACAGATTCGACAATAGAGATAGGTTGCTGGTTATAGCATTATTCTTTTTGATGACGGTGATGGCTGTCGGTTGGGCAGTAAATCAAACTAACATCTATTTTAATCCCCAGATTATATTTAGCCCGGTGATAGGGATTTCCTTCATATTTTATGTGGCCTATCCGGTGATGCTTCTCTTGCCCATGACGATAGATATTGTGTATGAACTTTCCTTTCCCCATGTTTGTATTGAAGAGGAAAAAATTTGACAATTGTAGATGAGTGCCGTAAAATTTAAACTACCAAGTACATAAATGAGCCAAATGTGAGGAGGATGTATTTATGAAACTTTACATCAAAGAAAAGCGCTTTTCTGCCACAGATCACTTTGTGGTGAAAGACGAAAAAGGGAAAACCAGATATGAGATACATAAAAAATTTGGTATTTCTGTAGGATTAAAATTGCACATATTCGACAAAGATGGTAAGGAACTGGGACACATTGCAGAAAAAAAGATGAGCGTTGCACCTTCTTTCAAGGTTATAAAAGATGGAGAACAAGTTGCCACCATAGTTAAAAAATTTTCTTTAATGAAGCCGCGCTACGAAGTGGAAGAACTGGACTGGGTTGTAAAAGGCGATTTCAGAGAGAATAATTACAAGATAGAAAAAGATTCTAAGGTAATAATGAAAATTCACAAGAAACTCATGGCTCAAAGGGACGTCTTTGAGCTTGATGTTGCAGATGAAAAGAATGAACTTGTAGCATTGGCAGTGGTCATTGCAATTGACTGTATGCTGGATGAAGGAGAAGAAAAATAAAAATCACAGGATTAAAAATAAATGTAACAGAGTAGCAATCAAGGAGGAAGCAAAATGGCAGTCAAAAACGAAGCAAAAATTAAGAATCCCTTAATCGTTGCAATTAGAGAACAGCTTGAACACAGAGCATTGTGGATGTATCTTTTGTGCGATGAAGCATCCAAAAAAGGGCTAAAACCTGAAGAGTATGCACCGGCAGCAATTAAGCGCTGCGGACTGTATCAGGGAGCCAATCTGAGGAAGAAAGCAGGAGGCGGAGACTCCCTTAAAGGGCTGAAAAAGACCTTGTTTACAAAACCGGCACAGTGGGTCTTTGAAATGGATGTTAAAAGATGTGATGACGACCATCTTGACATAGATTTCCACTATTGCCCGCTGGTAAAAGCATGGCAAAAACAGGGATGCAGTGACGAAGAAATTCAATTGCTGTGTGACCACGCCATGTGCGGAGACAGAGGTATTGCGGAAAGTTTTGGCTGTGAACTGGATTTGCCTGCAACTATAGCAAAAGGCGACGATGTGTGTAAAATCCGCTTTATCAGGAGAGAAAAAAAATAAGAAGACAAAATAGAAGAATAGGGGCACCGACCATAGTTTTCTGAAGAACTTATGGAAAGGAGCCCCTTTTAATGTGGCATTTATGGGAATTTGTGCGGTAATTGCGCTGCCTTTAATAACCTATTGCTACCGCCAGAAGTAATATGGCAATATTGATAACCAGCATAAGTAGTTGAAGTTTGATGGTATATTTGAACCACTTAGGATAGCTTACTACAGTTACCCCCAAGGTAATCATCAGCAGTGGATTGGTAGGATATAGCATATTGGTAAAGCCATCGCCGAAGCAGAAGGCTTGTACGGCAACTTGCCCCGAAAGGCCTATGAGATCTGCCAAAGGGGCGATGATAGGTATTAAGAGAAAGGCCTTTGCTGAGCCGGAGCCTACAAAGAAATTAAGTCCGAGAACCAGTGCGAAAATCATTAGGATAGCGCCGTAAGGCCCCATTTGAGCTACCTTTTCAGAAGCATAATATAGAATTGTATCCATGATACCGCCATTGCTTATAATAAGTTTCACCGACATAGCCATAAGGATGAGCAAAGCACTGGGTGCTATTCCACCTATTCCTGCAATAAAGTCTTTCAATATATTCCCACCGTAATGGGAAGCATGGGCAGCAATTAAGCCCCCTATTAAAAAGAGAATGGCCATCACCGGCATTGAAACTGCCGACAAAGTTGGAATAAAGAATCCCAGAACAATAAACGAAATGACTAGGCTCATGGCTGTGGCAAATATTTTTACCGTTTTACCAAGGTATTGTTCATTTTCCAGTGATTCAATGCCGTCGAACCGGGAGTAGATTTCTCTTTGCCTTTTATCTTCTTCGTAAACAAGAGAGACCTCAGGATTGTTTTCTACCTTTTTGCCATAGCTTCGCAAGAAAAAGTAAAGAATGAGGTAACAAATCACAAATACTGCCAACCTAAAAGGCAGCCCGGAAAAAGCAGGGATTCCGGCCAGTTCTTGAGCTACACCTAAGGTAAAAGGGTTGAGGGTGGCTGCAGCAAATCCAAATCCGGCAGAAAGAGCACTCATGCCCAGCCCTGTAAGGGAGTCCCAGCCCAAGGCGTATGATAATAAGATAACGATAGGAACCAAGGCCACCAATTCTTCAAAAATTCCGAATACGGAACCAAAAAGCATGAAGAACAGAACGAGAACGGCCATCAATGTATATTTGGAATCACCGAAACGCTTCACAAGTCCATTCATTATATACTTGAGCATACCGCTTTTATCAAGGAGGCAAAATGTTCCACCGATTATGAAGATGAAGAGGATAATTGAAATAACGGTTACAGCATCGCTGCTCCACAATACCTCTATCGGAGCGGTGAACCATCTCCATATAGGGTAGCCTCCTTCTCCGGCAAAAGTAAATGTGCCGGGAACAATAGTTTCTTTCCCTTCAACCAGCACCTTTTCAAAGGCGCCGGCAGGAACAATATGTGTAAGAATTCCTGCTGCCATCATGAGAATAAATAGTATGGACAGAGATGAGAAAAAAGATTTCTTACTTATTTGAATTCCTGAATTATTTTCCATAACAATACCTTTTTTGAACATCACTTTTGCATCTGCGATGAAGTTCAAAACGCTTCCCTTTCTAGAATTTTTTTATCTGTATTGTTATTATACCACTTGTAAATAATCATAGAAAGACTTGACATACTAGAAATATAATGAATGTCAGGAGGAAGAAAATAATGTGCACAGCGGTTAAGTATAAAATTTTTTTTGGGAGAAACTTGGACTACGAAGTTTCCTACGGAGAGAAAGTTGTGGTTATATCCGGAAATTTTCCACTGGAGTTCAGATGTAAAGAAACTCTGAAAGACCATTATGCTATCATAGGAATGGGTGCGGTATCAGGAGGGTACCCGTTGTTTTTTGACGGAATGAATGAAAAGGGGCTGGCAATGGCAGGGCTTAACTTTCCGGGAAACTGCAGGTACTATCCAAAAGACGAAGAGAAGGATAATATCGCCCCTTTTGAATTTATACCATGGATTTTGGGACAGTGCAAAAATGTAAGCGAAGCGCGAAAACTTATTGATACCATGAATATGGTAAATATCAATTTTAATAAGGAACTACCTCTGTCGCCTCTTCACTGGATGA
This sequence comes from Candidatus Fimisoma sp., assembly GCA_045592265.1. Classification (GTDB taxonomy): domain Bacteria; phylum Bacillota; class Clostridia; order Peptostreptococcales; family Anaerovoracaceae; genus Fimisoma. The sequence goes on from JAZNUK010000058.1 coordinate 13,132, forward strand.
TTTCGGACGTAAAGGAGTCGATAGTGGTGGAAACCATGGAAGATGGCCTCAAGGTTTATGAGAATCCTGTTGAGGTTCTTACCAACAACCCTCCATTTGATATCATGCTTTTTTCCCTAAATAATTACATGGATTTGTCAACTGAACTTCCTGACAACACCTTTGCCCGGAAACTAGAGCTGGATACTTACAGCCGTGGCATGGGAGCATTGGGGTTGCCGGGAGATTTATCATCTCAATCCAGATTTATAAAAGCCACATTCACCAAGCTAAATTCCAAATCAACGGGAGAAGGAGATCTCAGTCAGATGTTCCATATTCTTGGTGCTGTAAAACAGCAAAGAGGCCTGGTGCATATAGAAAAAGACAAGTATGAAATAACCATATATTCTTCATGTTGTGATTTAAAGAAAGGTATATACTATTACACCACTTACCATAACCAGCAGATTACGGCAGTAGATATGCACAAGTGTTGCCTCGATGGCGAGCAAATGACGGAATACCCTTTGCACACAAGAGAAAATGTGTATAGGCAGAATTGAGAATTTGCATAGGCAGAATTGAGAAAAAGTATACAGGCAGAAATGATTGTGGTAAAATCTATTGTATAAAGATAACGTAACCAACTTAGCATCATGTAGCACGGAGGGGAGAAAATGAAGAAAAGTACCCTTAACAAAGGCAACATATTTCTGCTTCTGGCTTCCATAGTGTGGGGGCTCGGGCTTGTGAGTCAGCAGATGGGGATGGACTATTTGGGACCTCTTGGCTTCACATCGGTGAGATGTATTTTGGGTGGTCTTTCAATGTTGCCTTTGGTGAAATATATAGAAAAAAAAGAAAAGGCGCAGGGCACTTTTGCAACCAGACCTTCTGAAAAGGAAAATGTAAAGGGAGCATTGATATGCGGTCTGATTTTAACCGTAGTTATAATCTGCCAGCAGGTAGGACTGCAATATACGACGGTGGGAAAGGCAGGTTTCATCACTGCATTGTATATCCTTCTCACCCCTGTAAGCGGACTTTTTTTAAAGAAGAAGGTTGCGGCTAATACTTGGGTGGCTGTGGCAATTGCCTTGGTCGGCATGTACTTTATGTGTCTTACTGAGGGACTGAGTGCTGTCAATCTGGGAGATGTGATAATGGTAGGTGCTGCCATTGCCGTTTCTGCTCAGATGCACATTATCGACTACTTTGTAAACAAAATAGAAGTTATCAAGCTTTCCTGCTACCAGTTTCTTGTGGTAGGGCTTGTATGCTTGCTTCCTGCCATAATACTGGAACATGATACATTGACCATAGGCAATATAATTGACGGAATTATTCCCATATTATATGCCGGCCTCGCTTCTTGCGCGGTAGGATATACTCTGCAAAATGTGGGACAAAAGTATACTGATCCTACTACAGCATCTTTGCTTTTGTCCACTGAAACCGTCTTCACCCTCCTCTTCGGATGGCTGATTCTGGGAGAAGTGCTGAAGACACAAGAATACATAGGGTGTGTAATCATGTTTGCAGCTATAATAATTGCTCAGCTTCCGTTGACGCAAAATGAAAAAAGGTGTGGAAATAAATAGTATATTGTGCAAACTTTAAAATGAAAGGTCAAGGCTAAATTTAAGAATTAATAAAAAGAAATCTAAGAGTTCATAAGAGTGAATTTAAGAATTAATAAGAATGAAGAGGTGAATTAAATGTTCAGAGAGATGAGAAGAATTAAACAATTATTGCCACATGAAGAGACTATGGAAATTTTGAGCAATGCCACAAATGTCATCATCGGTGTTATAGGTGATGAAGGATACCCATACACGGTACCTGTGAGCCATGCCATAGACGGAGATGTCCTTTACTTCCATTGCGGTAAGCAGGGTCACAAGGTGGATGCCATCAGAAACAATCCGAAAGTTTCATTTACGGTAGTTGCCAAGGATCAGATAGTGTCAGAGGAATTTACTACATATTTCCGTAGCGTTCAGGGATTTGGAAAAGCCCGCATTGTTGAAGATGAGGCAGAGAGGTATAAAGCCTTTAAAGTAATTTGTGAGAAATTTTCCATGGAGCATATGCACAAATTCGATGAAACCATGGCAAAGGAAGCGCCCCATGCTTATATTGTGGCCATAGATATTGAACATGTGACAGGTAAGGAAGCCATCGAACTGGTAAGGATGAGAGGTTAGTAATATCAACCGATAAAAAAAGGACATGAAAAATCGGACAAAAGGAAAAGGCAAATGGAGAGAAGAATACTTGAGATTTTAAAAGACCTTATGGCGATGAAAAGCCTTTCTTATTCGGAAAAAGAATTGGAACCTGCCGAATATTACGGGGAGTTTTTTAGGAAACTCCCCTATTTTCAAAAATACCCGGGTTATATGGGAATGTATGAAATACCGGGGGATCCCTTCGGAAGAAAGATTCCCTATGGGGTTCTTCTGGGTAAGAAAAAGGATACAGTTGTTTTGAGCGGCCACTTCGATGTGGTTTCCACGGAAGAATACGGCAATGCAGAGCCTTTAGCTTATACGGGAGGGAATAGACTTGAAGAGGCATTGAAGAAAATGGAGCTTTCCCAAGATGCGAAAAAGGATTTGGAATCGGGCCGGTGGATATGGGGCAGAGGTTCCTGTGACATGAAGGGTGGTCTGGCAATTCATACAGCCTTATTTGAAAAGTATGCTGAGATGGCTATTGACGGAGAACTGGAAGGTAGCATTGTATTGATGCCGGTTCCCGATGAGGAATCCTACTCTGCGGGAATGCGAGAGGGAGCAAGGCTTTTAAGAAAGTTGAAAGAGGAATACGGTCTCAATTACAAACTTATGATTGACCCGGAACCGACAGCACTGGAGATGGGAAAGCAAACTTTGTCCATCGGCTCTGTGGGAAAGTGTATGCCTGTAATTCTCGTTCAAGGGAAAAAGGCACATTCCAGCCACTTCTTTGAAGGGTTGTCGGCACTTAGCATTATTTCTGATATATATGGTAAAATTAACGGGTCTGTGGAATTTTGTGATGTTTTTCAAAATGAAATGACAATGCCGCCTACCTGGTTTAACATGAGAGACATGAAGGAATTTTACGATGTATCAATTCCTCACAGGGCAAGCGGATATTTCACAGTGTTCAGTTTAACATCAACTCCCGACCGGATTATGGAGAAGGTAAAGAATATTTCCAAGGATGCTTTAGTGAGACAGATAGAAAAGATAAGGGAAACCTTTGAACAATACAGTGAAACCACAAGGAGGCAAGAGGAAGGCGCAGAATCCAAAAAAGAATGTATAAAAGGTGATGAACTAAAAAAAGAATGTCTAAAAGGGGAAGAGTCAAGTATCCGAGTAATGTCATTTGGAGAACTTAGGGACAAATTGACTGAAGAGAAAGGTCAAGAATTTTTAGGCTTTTATGAGGGAATATACAAAAAATATTGTGAGGAAATAGGAACAGGAAAGATAAGCTATCCTGATGCCACCGCAGGAATGATGGCAAAAGTCCTTGATTTTTCCAATATACAGACTCCTGTTGTGATTATAGCCTTTGCCCCGCCTTTCTATCTTCCTTATCACAGTGACAAGGTAAAAGGCAAGGAAGGATATGGCTCAAAAGCATATGAGTATGTTGCCAAAATCTCCGAGGAAGAGTATGGACAGCCTGTAAAAAAAGAAAATTACTTTATGGGAATCTCGGACTTGAGCTACAGTGGGATCACATCTCCTTTTGACTATAATCGATATGTCAGGAACAATCCCTTGTGGGGAGAGCTGTATAACATAGATTTTGAAGCTGTGGAAGAAACAGCAATTCCAAGTATAATATATGGGCCCATAGGAAAAGAATATCACCAGTATACAGAGCGGGTGAATAAAGAAAGCCTTTTGAGAACGGTTCCGCAGATTACGGAAAAATTAATTGAATATATGTGGAACTTATAGGGAATAATTAAATAAGAAAAAAGTGTAAAAGAAAGATACTGGCACACAAAAAATAATGAATGCTGGTACTTTCTTTTTCGCTATGATAAAGTAAAATTTAGTTAAGATAATTTTATCACAACGCAAATGTAATTTTATTTGAAAAGGAGAAAAGAAAAATGGCAGTAAATTTAAAAGGTAGAAGCTTTTTAACACTTATGGACTTTACACCGGCAGAAATCAGATACATGCTGGATCTGGCTCACGACTTAAAGACTAAGAAGAGACAGGGAATCTACAACTATGTTTTAAAGGGCAAGAACATTTGTCTGCTTTTCGAAAAGACATCAACTAGAACAAGATGTGCTTTTGAAGTTGCTGCTCTTGAAGAAGGTGCACACGTTACTTTCTTAGACAGCAAGAGCTCACAGATGGGTAAGAAGGAATCTCTGGAAGATACTGCAAAGGTTCTCGGCAGATTCTATGACGGTATTGAATACAGAGGATATGACCAGAAGGTTGTTGAAGATTTGGCTAAGTATGCAGGCGTTCCTGTATGGAATGGTTTGACAGACGTTGACCACCCAACTCAGATTTTAGCAGACCTGCTCACAATCGAAGAACACATTGCAAAGCCTCTCCACAAGGTAAAAGTTGTATTTGTAGGCGATGTAAGAAACAATATGGCTTACGCATGGATGTACGGATGTGCAAAGATGGGTATGCACTTCGTAGCTTACGGACCTAAGGAACTGGTAGACCAGGTGGACGCAGATGTTCTTGCAAGTGCAAGAGAAGTTGCAAAGGCAACAGGTGCTGTAATCGAAGTAAGCTCAGACGAAGCTTGCCTGAAGGGTGCAGACGTTCTCTACACTGATATTTGGGCTTCCATGGGTGAAGAAGCACAGATTCCTGAAAGAGTTAAAATGCTGACTCCATTCAGAGTAACTGAAGAAATGCTGGCAAAGACAGAAAATGATGATGTTATCTTCATGCACTGTCTGCCTTCATTCCATGATTTTGAAACAACCATGGCAAGAGAACAGATGGATTTAGGATATGATATCCGCGAAGTAACCGATGAAGTATTCAGATCAAGACATTCTGTAGTATTCGACGAAGCTGAAAACAGAATGCACACAATCAAGGCTGTTATCGTAGCAACAGTTTAATATCCGCAAGGAGCGTAATACTCGAAAGGAGGATATATAGTATGTATCCCGGAATTCACAATTTTTCAGAAATAGGAAAGCTCAACAAGGTACTGTTACACAGACCGGGATTGGAGCTTGAAGCGTTGACTCCTAACACTATGGAAAGATTACTTTTTGATGATATTCCGTATCTCAAGGTGGCACAGGAGGAACATGATATATTCGCAAAGATTCTCAAGGAAAACGGAGCAGAAGTTATCTATTATGTAGACGAAACTGCCAAGGCTCTCAAAGATGCTAAAATCAGAGAGCAGTTTATCAATGAGTTCCTTGATTTAAGCGATATCACAGCCAAAGGATTAAAGGAATCAATTATAGAATACCTGATGTCCATGGGTGAAAAAGAAATGGTAGCAAAACTTATTGCAGGTATCAAGAGAAGTGAACTGAAGGAACATGACAGGGTTACTTCCATATTTGATCTGGTGGAAAGCGATTATCCTTTCGTATCAGACCCGATGCCAAACTTGTACTTTACAAGAGACCCGGGTGCTTGCGTGGGAATCGGTTTGAACATTCACCACATGCACACGCCTGCAAGAAGAAGGGAAGCCCTTTTCTTAAAATATATGTTTAATCATAACAAGGATTTTTCAACTGATAAGGACAAGTTATGGTATGACATATACGATGACTATTCAATTGAAGGCGGAGACGTTCTTGTTCTTTCAAAGGAGATAGTAGCTATAGGTTTATCTGAGAGAACTACCATTGCAGGTATTGAAAGATTTGCCAAGAATCTTCTTTCAGATTCAGATTACAAGAAAGTATTGGTATTCGATATACCTAAGACAAGAGCATTCATGCACTTGGATACCGTATTTACCATGATAGACTATGACAAGTTTACAATCCATCCTGAAATTGAAGGTCCTTTAAGTGTTTATGAGATTACACTGGGAAAAGACGGCGAACTTAGCTTCCGTTCTATTCAGGATGAGCTGCATAAGATTCTCGCCAGAGAATTGGGTCTTCCTGCCGTTGACTTAATCAGATGCGGAGGCGGAGATCTGATGGCTGCACAGAGAGAACAGTGGAACGACGGTTCCAACACATTGTGCATCGCTCCGGGAGTAGTAGTTACTTATGAAAGAAACTACGTTTCCAACGATTTAATGGACAAGAAGGGCATAAAGGTTCTTACAATGCCATCCTCTGAACTTTCAAGAGGAAGAGGCGGTCCAAGATGTATGTCTTGTCCTGTTAACAGAGATGATTTATAAGATAATAGAGGAGAAATAACAAATGGCTCAGAAAATTGTTGTTGCATTAGGCGGAAATGCCTTGCAGTCAGGTAATGGTCCTGCTACTGCAGAAGCACAGTTAGAAGTAGTAAAAAATACTTGCGAGCATATTGCGGAAATCAGCGAAAGAGGATATGAAGTAGCAGTTGTACACGGTAACGGACCACAGGTAGGAAGAATCCTGCTTGCTTCCGAAACAGCCAAGGATGTAACTCCTGCAATGCCTTTTGACGTATGTGGCGCAATGTCTCAGGGATATATCGGTTATCATCTGCAGCAGGCTCTCAAGTTTGCTCTCAAGAAGAGAGGAAAATCCACTCCTGTAGTAACTCTTGCAACTCAGGTTGTTGTAGACGGAGAAGATCCTGGATTCAAGAATCCTACCAAGCCTATCGGACCTTTCTATTCAGAAGAAGAAGCTAAGGCTATGGCTGCCGAAAAAGGATATGATTTCAAGGAAGATGCAGGAAGAGGTTGGAGAAGAGTTGTAGCATCCCCTATTCCAAGAAAAATCGTAGAAATCGATTCAGTTAGAAAGTTATGGGATTCCACCATCGTTATCACCTGTGGAGGCGGCGGTATTCCTGTAGTTGAAAAAGCTGATGGTTCTTTAGAAGGCGTTGCAGCTGTAATCGACAAGGACTTTGCTGCTGAATTGTTGGCAGAAGAAGTTGGTGCAGATGCACTTATCATCCTCACTGAAGTTGAAAAGGTTGCAATTAACTTCAACAAGCCAAATCAGGAAAATCTGGCCCACATGACTTACGCTGAGGCTGAAAAGTACTGCGAAGAAGGTCAGTTCGCTCCGGGAAGTATGCTTCCTAAGGTGCAGGCTGCTATGAAGTTTGTAAAAGCAAACCCTGACAAGAAGGCTATAATCACATCCCTTGACAAAGCAATCGTTGCTCTGGAAGGAAATACAGGAACAGTAATTACATTTGCATAAGTGATTAGACCATAATAAATCCCCCTGCTGCCCGTGCGTTAAGCACCTGTAGCAGGGGGATTTTAAGTAGGTGATTCCAATGGAAAATTTAGTTTGCTACAAGCTGTATGAAGCTCCACAGCAGCTTACATCCATAGAAGATGATTACAGCACCGCATACGATGTTTATAATGCGGAGAACCTTGTTGTTAAACTTGGCGCTGAACAGTGAAATAACTGTAGAAATGGTCAAAAACCATAGTATCGACGCAGAGGCAAATCCTCCTACAAAGAAAAAGTCTGTTCCCGCCGGCAGAGTTGCTTTGAAAGCACCCAGCATCATGCTTCCGTCTATAAGTGCCTGAGGATTAAACCATGTCACAACACAAGCAGTGGTAATAACCTTGCCTATGGGAACGTTAACATCTCGACCACCCTCCAGCGTATCGTCTTTTGAACGAATGAGGCCGATGCCTATCCACATTACTATTAAACTGCCTACCAGTAGAATTATCATTTCTAAAATCTTTGATGCAGACATAACCGCCCCTATACCGAAGAAGCAAGCAAGCCCTAGAGTTACATCGAAGAATATAACGATGAGGGCGGTTGCGTAGACCCTTCTTTTAGATTGAGTAAGAGCAGTGTTTATTACAAATAAGTTCTGAAGACCTATAGGCGCCACATATGCAAGGCCCATAGTCAACCCTTGAAGATAAATATCCATCTGTGATGCTCCTCCTAATAATATATTTACTCCGTTTTTATTACCTGGTATAATTATAGTACCGTTTATCGGAGGTTGCAATAACGCAAAAATAATTGACCAAGTAAGGAGAAACTTACCATGATAGAAACTCATTATGAATGTCCGTGTCTTGAAAAGTGCCCCCTCAATTATGCCATGTCCATAATAGGAGGCAAGTGGAAGATGCAAATTATCTGTGCCCTCAATAACAAAGGGACTTTAAGATATAACGAATTGCGAAAAAAACTGGGAGGGATATCCAACACAGTGCTGGCGGCGTCCCTGAGAGAATTGGAAGATAAGGGATTGGTTATGCGAAAAGAATATTTGGAAGTCCCTATAAGGGTAGAATATTCTTCTACGACCCTTTGTGACAAACTGATGCCCATTTTGGAAAGTCTCAGCGACTGGGGAGAAGCCATGATGGGAGCGGAAGAAACACATAAAAAGGAAAAATAACACAGAAAAAGATGAAAAACGACAAGGTAAAGAAAAGGAGAAGTGAAGTAAAATGAAACTGATTTCTTGGAATGTCAATGGCCTGAGAGCCGTCATGGGAAAAGGCTTTATGGACTTTTTTAATGAAATAGATGCGGATATTTTTTGTCTGCAAGAAACTAAGTTACAGGAGGGGCAGATTGAAATGGATTTGCCCGGATATTATCAATATTGGAATTATGCGGAGAAAAAGGGCTACTCGGGGACTGCCGTATTTACCAAAAGAAAACCTATATCAGTGATGTATGGAATGGGTATAGAGGAACATGACAAGGAAGGAAGAGTCATAGCCTTAGAATTTGAAAAATTCTATTTGGTAACTGTCTACACTCCAAACTCTCAGGATGAACTTAAGCGTCTCGATTACAGAATGAAGTGGGAAGATGATTTCCTGGCATATATGAAATCTCTGGAAAAAAGAAAACCTGTGGTTTATTGCGGAGATCTTAATGTGGCACATAAGGAAATAGATATAAAGAACCCTAAGACCAACCGACGTAATGCCGGTTTTACCGATGAAGAAAGAGGCAAGATGGATCAAGCCATCGAGGCGGGCTTTGTAGATACATTCAGGTATTTCTATCCCGACACTGCGGATGTATACTCATGGTGGTCATATAGGTTTAAAGCAAGAGAAAGAAATGCAGGGTGGCGTATCGACTACTTTATGGCTTCAGAAGCTTTAAGAAGCAATCTTAAAGGTGCACGCATTCATGGGGATGTGATGGGATCGGACCACTGTCCGGTAGAGCTGGAAATAGATCTGTAACTTCTTCTATTAAACGATGAACCGGCAAAAGGAAATTAACAACGAAGAAACAAAGAATAATTTTACCTCAGATGGGAATATTAACTAAAGAAAAAATTTCCGGGAGGTAAGATATGGAGTTAAAAGGAAGTAAGACAGAGGCCAATTTAATGACGGCCTTCGGAGCTGAATCTCAGGCAAGAAACAAATATACATTCTATGCCAATGTGGCAAAGGCAGAAGGATATGAGCAGATTGCTGCCTATTTTGAAAAAACGGCAGATAACGAAAAGGAACACGGGGAGATATGGTTCAAAGCTCTTGGTGGAATAGGCGACACACCGGCAAATCTTCTTGCCGGGGCGGAAGGTGAAAACTACGAATGGCCAACCATGTATGAAGACTTTGCTAAAGATGCGGAAGAGGAAGGCTTTATGGAAATAGCCGCAAGATTCAGAATGGTTGGTGCTATTGAAAAGAACCATGAAGAAAGATATCGCAAGTTGCTTGATAATGTGAAAAGTGGTAAAGTATTTAAGAAAGATGGCGAAGTGGTATGGGAATGTCGAAATTGCGGACATTTGTATACAGGTAAAGAAGCGCCTCAGATTTGTCCTGTTTGCAGTCATTTGCAGTCTTTCTTTGAAGTTAGAGAAGAAAATTATTGAGATTAAAGTGTCATAAAGACAATAAAAGGTTGAATGGGAGTCCGCAAGCGGGCTCCCGGCTGCATAAAAAGCCATAGGAAGTTACAGTGCACCACAAGAGAAAAGGAATATTTAAAAACTCTAAAATTAAAGAAAAAAGAGAGATATAAGGAATGCCGGTATAAAAATGTGTGAGGAGAAGAAAGGATATGAAGAAAAAGTTTACTTGCCAATATGAGCTGGATACATATTGCTGTGATAGCAATGAGATAATAAAGCCTTCGGGGGTATTGCAAGTTCTGCAGGAATGCGGACGTAAACAGATGGCAGCGCAAAGACCATCATATGGGGAGCTGTTGCAAGAAGGAAAGGCTATGATGCTTAGCCGCCTTGATTTGAATATTTATGATGAAGTAAGGCTTGGAGATGTGGTGGAACTGGCCTCATGGCCTTGTGAAAGTAGCAGAGCGACTTTCCTCAGAATGTATCAGATGAAAAAGGATGATAAGGTAGTTGCTGAAATTTCAAGCCAATGGGTGATGGTGGAGGTAGACACCAGAAAGATACTCAAGGTTACTGATGTGGACTTTTCCAATTATTATATGGGAGAATATCGTGAGGTTATAGGTGAAAAATTCAGAATTCCAAAGGATGCGGAATTTGAGAAGGCGGGAATCCGTGAGATTATGTACAGCGACCTTGATTCCAACAGACATATGAACAATACTTATTATTTGGACATGCTATGTGACTATATTCCCGAACTGGCAGCCGGCACTCACAGAG
>JAZNUK010000059.1:0-9257 GCA_045592265.1 Candidatus Fimisoma sp.
GGCACGAAAACCAGAACTCTTATATTCCCTTTATCGAAAATTTTCTCTCCACACTCTATATGTGTTACAAGGAGCTGGACAAGCGTTTTGCAGTTGTTCACGGCAAGAAAATCACAAAAACGGCAAGAATTGAGGCCACTGTCCTCAACAGCTTAGTACCCATTTCCAAAGCGGATATTTGTAGTATCTTACCGGATGTCAGCCCTACAACCGTGGAAGCGGTATTGGGCAAAATGGTGAGAGACGGACAAATCAAGAAGATCGGGAAATCCAGAATGACCCGATATGTTAAGGTGTAAGCCTTATAAAAGCCAAGTTATTTCCCATTCGGCGCAAGCATTGCATTTTCTGATATTTTCATCACAACATATTATAGAGTATCTCCTGGCAATGATAAAAAAACCGCCTAAATCATCACTTGTGGTGTTGTTAAACTTCTGTTGGTTTGTGTATATGCTTACCGATACAATCTATACTGAAAGTTATAGAAACACACACAAGGAGAAGACAGTATGGAGCTTAATACAATCGGAAAGAATATTAGAAAGTATCGCCTGGAGAAAAAATTACGGCAAGAAGATGTGGCAGAAAGGGCCGGATTAAGTACAAATTATATTGGCATGTTAGAGCGAGGGGAAAAACTTCCGTCGTTGGGGACGTTTATTAGAATATTAAATGTGCTGGAGATATCCGCAGATATGGTTCTTGCAGATGTTATAAAAACGGGATATGAGGTTAAGAATTCAATGCTCAACGAAAAGCTTCTAAAGCTGTCGAGGGATAATAGAGAGAAAATCTATGAAGTTATTGATACTCTTATCAGACACGCAAAGTAAATGCAAGGGCACAACTTACTATAAAGGATTGGATACAGAGCCGCAAAGGTGCAAGCAGAAGTAATTAGTGATCTGGAAGCTTGCACTTATTTTATTGGGGCGAAAAAATTTTAAAAAAATATTAAATAATAATAGGAATTATTATTGACAAGGTAATTTTTATGTGTTATTATTGCTACAACATAAGAAATGCAGGAAAGGAGAATAATAGAAAATGGAGACTGAGAAAAAACTTCGATATTCTCGCCAGAGAGAGATGATTTATCAATATCTTATGGAATCTAAGGAACACCCTTCGGCAGAGATGGTATATGATGCCCTTCGTGGCGAAATTCAAGGGCTGAGTCTGGGAACGGTGTACAGGAACCTGCGATTGCTTGAGGATTTGGGAAAAGTAAGGCGTGTAACTTCATTCAAAAATACAGAAAGATATGATGCTTGTTGCGGAGATCACGTTCACTTTTTATGCGAAGGTTGTGGATGTATTGTGGATGTTCCCAATGCAGACATAGAGCAAATAAAAAAAGCTACTTCGATGGAAAAGGGGTATAGACTTAATCAGATTCATCTCACCCTCAGCGGCTTGTGTGAAAAATGTGTCCAAGAGGACACTTCTCAAAATTAAAAGAAAACATAAATAAGAAAAGGAGAAAAAACTATGTCAATGATTAATAAAGAAGTAAATGATTTTAAGGTACAGGCTTATTTAAACGGTGAATTTAAGGAAGTAACAAAGGCTGATATTTTAGGAAAGTGGAGTGTGTTCTTCTTCTATCCGGCAGACTTTACATTCGTTTGCCCTACAGAGTTGGAAGACTTGGCTAACAAGTATGAAGAATTTAAAAAGACCGGATGTGAAGTTTATTCCGTGTCAACAGACACTCATTTTGTTCATAAGGCATGGCATGATGCTTCAGAGCGTATTAAGAAGATTCAGTATCCAATGCTGGCAGACCCTACACATGCTCTTTCAAGAGACTTTGAAGTTCTTATTGAGGAAGACGGTCTTGCTGAAAGAGGCAGCTTTATCGTGAATCCTGAAGGAAAAATCGTTTCCTACGAAGTAAGCGCAGGAAATGTTGGAAGAAATGCTGATGAGCTCTTCCGTAAGTTGCAGGCGTGCCAGTTCGTTCATGAACATGGTGATGAGGTATGCCCTGCTAAGTGGCAGCCGGGAGCTGAAACTTTAAAACCAAGCCTCGACCTGGTAGGACAGCTTTAATAAAAAGAGACGGCACCGGAACAAGGCTTCCGGTGCCTTTTAAGTTAATATAAAAACTCGGTTATATGCCTAAGGGAAGTAAAATCACTTGGGTGTAGGCCGGAAACGAGAAAGGAAATAAAAAAAGTAAAATGAAAAACTTATATGATGTTGTAATAATCGGCGGAGGTCCGGCAGGGCTTACGGCCGCCATATATCTTGCGAGAGCAAAATACAGAGTTGTGGTAGTAGAGAAAGAAACTTTTGGTGGACAGATAACCATAACTCATGAGGTGGTAAATTATCCGGGTGTTGCAAAAACTGACGGAAAGACACTTACGGAAACCATGAGAAAACAGGCTGAAAGTTTCGGTGCTGAATTCATGTTGGCAGAAGTAGACAGCTTATCTACAGAGGGGGATGTGAAAATCGTTAAGACGAGCAGAGGTGAGCTGAAAAGTTTTGGAATTCTGCTGGCTACGGGAGCCCATCCGAGAAGCGTTGGATTTAAAGGCGAGGAAGACTTTAAAGGAAGAGGCGTTGCTTACTGTGCCACCTGTGATGGTGAATTTTTCACAGGAAAAGAAGTTTTCGTAGTTGGTGGTGGGTTTGCCGCCGCCGAGGAAGCCGTATTTTTAACAAAATACGCAAAGCATGTCACTATATTGGTTAGAGGTGAGGATTTCTCTTGCGCAAAATCCGCTGCTGATGCTGCCAGAAATAACGAGAAAATTACAGTTTTGACCAATACGGAAGTGTTGGAAGTGACAGGGGATACTACCCTCAGAAGCATCAGTTACAAGAACAATGTTACGGGGGAAGTGACTGAGAGGGTGGCACAGGATGGAGAGAACATAGGCGTGTTTGTATTTGCCGGCTATGCTCCTGCTACCGATTTGGTCAAAGGTATTGTTAGTCTTAACGAGCAGGGATATGTTGAGACGGATCGTTCCATGAAGACTTCCGTCGATGGTTTGTACGCTGCCGGAGATGTGTGTCTAAAACCATTGAGACAGGTTGTAACCGCTGTTGGAGACGGAGCTTTGGCAGCCACAGAACTTGAAAAGTATGCGGCGGCCATGCAGAGAAAAACAGGCATGAAGCCTGAACAGCCGGAAAAGGCATCTTCCGGTGATAGAAAAGAAGAGGAAGCAACGATGAATGCAGAAGCTAAAACTTCAAGGAGCGAACTCTTTGATGCAGATATGCTTGCTCAGCTTAATGCAGTGTTTGCCCGCATGGCAAACCCATTGGTCCTCAAACTATATCTTGATGAAAGACCTGTTTCTGAAGAATTGAGAGGGTATATGGAAGAGTTGACTTCTCTCACAGATAAACTTTCCTTAGAAATAGTCAAGGACGAGGGAGAGAAGCAGGAAGAAAACAGACCGTGTGTTAAGGTATGCAATGGAGAAGGAAAGTGGAGAGGCTTGGCCTTCCACGGAGTTCCCGGAGGACACGAATTCACTTCATTTGTTTTGGGACTATACAACGCAGCAGGGCCTGGGCAACCTCTTGATGATGAGGTTGTGAAAGAGATAAAAGCCCTGTCAAAGCCTATGGACGTTAAGGTCCTCGTTTCCCTTTCATGCACTATGTGTCCTGAATTGGTAACAGCCGCACAGCGAATTGCTTCGGAAAACGACAACATTACTGCGGAAGTTTATGACCTTAATCACTTTCCGCATATTAAAGACAAATATAATGTTATGAGTGTACCTTGTCTGGTTATAAACGATGGAGAGAAGATATCTTTCGGTAAGAAAAATGTGTCCCAGCTTGTAGAACTGTTAAAAGAGCTGTAACCCATGTCAAAGGGATGACGAAATTGGACGAAAACAAGCTCACCCTGACGGGCAGTCAAGGGTTGATATTGGCAAGGGTTTATGCTATAATCTACCATGTCTTTTTAGATGAAAACAGAAATATAGATGTGAGAAGGTAGTATAGAGATGAAAGAAATTTTGCTCAGAGAGCTCTTTAGAAACACAGCAGAATATGCAGAGAAAGAAGTTTTAATTAAAGGCTGGGTAAGAAACAACAGAAACTCAAACAAGTTTGGTTTTATAGAATTAAATGACGGTTCTTTTTTCAAGTCCGTTCAGGTGGTCTATGAAGAAGAATTTATAAATAATTTTGAAGAGGTTTCCAAGGCCTATGTTGCAACAGCATTGGCAGTCAAAGGCGTGGTGGTGCTTACACCTCAAGCGAAGCAACCTTTTGAAATAAAGGCGACGGAAATAAGTGTAGAGGCTACTTCAACACCTGATTATCCGTTGCAGCCTAAGCGCCACACCATGGAATTCCTTAGGGAAATAGCCCATCTCAGACCTAGAAGCAACACTTTTTCGGCAGTGTTCAGAGTTCGCTCTTTAGTAGCTTACGCTATTCACAAGTTCTTTCAGGAACAGAACTTCGTGTATGTACACACGCCTATAATTACAGGAAGCGACTGTGAAGGCGCAGGTGAAATGTTCAGAGTAACGACCCTTGACATGAATGATGTGCCAAAGACAGATGATGGAAAGATTGATTACAGCGGAGACTTTTTCGGCAAAGAAACAAGCCTTACAGTAAGCGGTCAACTGGAAGCTGAAACTTATGCGTTGGCATTCAGAAATGTATATACCTTTGGACCGACCTTCAGGGCTGAAAATTCCAATACGGCAAGACACGCATCCGAATTCTGGATGATTGAACCTGAAGTGGCTTTTGCCGACCTGCAGGACAACATGGAGTTGGCCGAGGCCATGATAAAGTATATCATCAACTATGTTCTTGAGAACGCACCTGAAGAGATGCAGTTCTTCAACAGTTTTGTGGATAAAGGTCTTATTGAAAGATTGAACAATATCGTTAATGCCGACTTTGGCAGGGTGACCTATACGGAAGCGGTGGAGCTGCTTCAAAAATCAGGCAAGGAATTCCAGTATCCTGTTCAGTGGGGAATAGACTTGCAGACAGAACATGAGAGATATTTGACAGAAGAAATATTTAAGAAACCTATTTTCGTTACTGATTATCCAAAAGACATTAAGGCTTTCTATATGAGACTGAATGATGACAATAAGACGGTAGCTGCTTGCGACTTGCTTGTTCCCGGCGTAGGAGAAATCATCGGAGGAAGTCAGAGAGAAGAAAGGTATGATGTTCTCAAGGCGAGAATGGATGAAATGGGACTTAATGAAGAGGATTACTGGTGGTACATGGATCTGAGAAAATACGGTGGTGTTAAGCATGCCGGCTATGGTCTTGGATTTGAAAGAATAATTATGTATATCACAGGAATCAGCAATATCAGGGATGTACTTCCATTCCCTAGAACGCCTAAGACGGCCGAATTTTAGGAGATTCATAGTAACACAGAGCTCGTAATACTTAGTAAAATCTGTTCGTGTCGCATTTTTTCTACGCAAAATTGAAAAAATACAACATTTTAACAGAAAATATGCCGATAATAGGCATAAATTCGCCAAATGTTGTAGTTTTAAATTAGAGAATACGAAATTCTACAACATAATCGGCAGATATGTTGTAGAATTTTTGTTTTTTTGGGGAATATTCCAACGATGATTTCTGGCGCCTGCACCTGCAAGGTATTTTCTGGCGCCTGCACCTGCAAGGTATTTTCTGGCGCCTGCACCTGCAAGGTATTTTCTGGCGCCTGCACCTGCAAGGTGTTTTCTGGAGCCTGCATCTGCACGATATTTTAGGAACTTGCATCTGCAAGATGATTTAGAGGCCATTGCAACAATGTGCCGAGGAGCCGAATGGTGCCATATATATTACCGAAAGCATATACGGAAGGAAAGAATTTCACGTCTAAGCATCTTGTTGGGAATACGTTTTTCGAGGAAGAGGAGAGTTCAATGAGAAGAAAAACTTTTGGCATAGCTGCCGTCGTAATATCAGCAATCTGCTTTGGGATTGTACCGCTATTCATGAAGACGGTAATCGCAGAAGGGAGCAACACCATTAGTGCTACCTTCTTAAGGTTTGCATTAACATTATTGCCTCTATACGTGTACTTAAAAGTCAGGAATATTCCATTGAAAATCACTGGGGATGAATTAATAAAAATTTTCATTATTACCCTTGCCGGTTACAGCGGGACGTCCTTATTACTGTTCTTTTCTTACAATTACATACCTACGGGAATGGCAACCACGCTCCATTATGTGTATCCCGTTTTGGTGATACTGACAAGCGTTGTTCTTTTCAAAGAAAAGATAAACAAGGTCAAGATTTTATGTGCAGGTATGTGTACGGTAGGGCTTTTACTTTTCTATGATGGCGGTGGCAGCATTACTCCACTTGGAATCATTTTAGCACTGGGTTCTGCAGTCACATATACGATTTATACCATTATGCTTGGGAACAGCTCTTTAAAAGACATGGAGCCTCTAAAGTTGATTTTTTACATGAGCGCCGTGGCTTCTGTGGAAATGTTGGTGATAGCTGTTGCAACGGGAGAGTTTACTGCCGGGTTATCACTACATGGCTGGCTTATGGCTATAGTCTTTGCATTGTCAATAACCTTTATTGGCGTTCTTGGGTATCAGCTGGGCGTAAAGCATACCGGAGCACAAAACGCAGCAATACTGAGCACCTTGGAGCCCATAACCAGCCTCGTTATAGGTGTGTTGGTATATGAAGAAAGCTTTTCCCTAAGGGCCGCAGCCGGATGTGTGCTGGTATTGGTATCGGCAATCCTTATCGCATGCAGCAAAGATAATGGGGGTGGCACCGGGCATGGTGATGGGGGAAATGCCTGAGATGGCACCGGGCATGGTGATGGAGGAATACCTGATATGACACTGGACAGGGTAATGGGGAAGTATCTGTGATTATACCAGAGATGACAATGGGGATAATACCGGGGAAAATGCGGATAATATTGAATATGGTTATTAATGGGTACTTGGGATTCATTGACTCTTTGTGCAGCAACCTTGTACACTCTTTGTGACCACAACCTTGTACACTCTTTGCGACCTTAACCTTGTAAAAACTATTGTATTTACAAGGTTAATTTGCTATAATGTTAACAATTGTAAAAATAATTGGGAGGTCTTAATAGATGAAAGGCTATACGAGCGAAACTATAAGAAACGTTGCATTGTTAGGTCACGGCGGATGCGGTAAGACCACATTCCTCGAAGCGGCACTTTTAGCAACAGGTGTAACCAATAGAATGGGTAAAGTAGAAGACGGAAACACTGTGTCTGACTATGACAAGATGGAAATCGAAAGAGGATACTCCATCAACACATCCGTAGTTCCTATTCTTTGGAAAGAAAACAAAATTAACTTTATTGACACTCCGGGTTACTTCGACTTTGTGGGAGAAGTAAACGCAGCGCTCAGAGCAGCAGAAGCAGCAGTAATCATGGTGGATGCAGGTTCCGGAATTCAGGTAGGAACAGAAGCTGCATGGAAGTCTTGCGAAAGATACAAGACACCTAGATTTATCGTTATTAACAAAAGGGACAAGGACGAATTTGACTTCTATAAGACCTTTGGCGAACTGAAGGATAAGTTCGGAGACAAGCTTATTCCGTTTAGCTGGCCGTTAAGTGCAGAAATTGACGAAGAATTAAAAGAAGCCATCGCCATGACTGACGATGACCTTATGGAAAAATATTTTAACGGAGATGACTTCTCCGACGAAGAAATCTTAAACGGACTCAAGAAGGGTATTGCAGACGGCGGAATCGTTCCTGTATGTTCATCTGCATTCCAGTTGGGACACGGTTTGGAAGGTTTGTTAGACTTGCTGGTAACTTATGTTCCTACTCCGCTTAAACATGGTCCTTATGCAGGATTCAACGATAACAATGAGCCTGTGGAAAGACTGTGCGTAGTAGATGCTCCTGCATCAGCTTTCGTATTTAAGACAATAGTTGACCCGTTTGTGGGTAAGATTTCCGTATTAAAGGTAGTTACAGGAAAGCTTAATTCCGGCGATGAAATTTATAATGAGAGAGCCGGAAAAATGGAAAAGCTTGGCAAGCTCTTCTTCCTGAGAGGAAAGAGCCAGCAGGAACTTAATTATGCTGAAGCCGGAGACATTGTTGCAGTAGCTAAATTACAGTACACATTGTCAGGTGATACTTTATGTGACAAGAATGACATCATTAGATATTTACCGTTGGATTATCCGCAGCCGTCATACTACATAGCAATTGAAGCCTCCGACAAGAATGAAGAAGACAAGATGGGAACAGGACTTAACAAGCTGAGAGAAGAGGACCCTTCATTTGTAGTTGAAAGAAACAATGAAACTCGTCAGACGCTTCTCGGCGGACAAGGGGATATCCAGCTTGGTGTAATTCTCGCTAAGTTAAAAGATAGATTTGGCGTAACAGTAAAGACTATCCCTCAGAAGATAGCGTACAGAGAAACCATTAAAGGTAACTCCGATGTTCAAGGTAAACACAAGAAGCAGTCCGGAGGAGCAGGACAGTATGGTGACGTTCATATTAGATTCTCCCCATCAGAGCAAGAATTTGAATTCTCCGAAGAATTATTTGGAGGTTCCGTTCCTAAGAATTATGTCCCTGCAGTAGAAAAGGGCTTACAGGAATGTATGTCCAAGGGTCCTCTTGCAGGTTGCAAGGTAGTAGGTGTTAAGGCAGTACTATATGATGGTTCCTACCATGATGTAGACTCCAACGAAATGGCATTTAAGATTGCTGCTTCTTTGGCATTTAAGAAGGGTATTGTGGAAGCAAAACCTTGCCTGCTGGAACCTATTATGAAACTGGAAATCTATGTTCCTGACGAATATATGGGAGATGTAATGGGTGATATGAACAAGAGAAGAGGTAAGATTCTTGGCATGGAACCTATGGTAGACGGTGGACAAAAGCTTTTGGCTGTGGCACCGCAGGCGGAACTCTTTGACTACGCAATCGGATTGAGAGCGATGACTCAGGCAAGAGGAAGCTTTGTAATGAACTTTGAAAAATATGAAGAAGTTCCTGCACATCTTGCTGCAAAGATTATTGACGCTTATAAGGCAGAAAGTGAAGCATAATATAAAGTTTGCTTCCTTTCACATAGAGCTTCTTATATAAAATAATTTATAAGGTAATTACGGACGGCGCAACTGGTATGTTGCGTCGTTTTGATGTACAAGGAAAAGCTCGAGATTGACGCGGGGGATTTTGTAAATAAAAACTAGAGGTTGACGCGGGGGAAGTCGGAGGCCAAGCGGT
>JAZNUK010000060.1:0-8394 GCA_045592265.1 Candidatus Fimisoma sp.
CATTAGGCAGTTTGCCATGATAATAGAATTTTGCAACCGTGTCAAGGACAATTTGAGCGTTTCGCAGATCTATGACAACTTACTGAGCAATACCGGATATATAATTTTTTTAGAAAAACAGAAAACGGTGGAAGCAGCGGGAAGGATAGAGAATCTCCTTGACTTTAGATCCTTTATAGTAGATTACGAGAAAGAAAAAAGAGATGCCGGGGAGGAACCGACTCTTGAAGAATTTTTGGAAAAGGTTGCTACTGAGGGAGATGCAGACAAATATGAATCGGAATCGGGAAAGGTTACCTTGATGACGCTTCACAGCGCCAAGGGATTGGAGTTCCCGGTAGTGTTTATGCCGGGTATGGAAGATGGCCTTTTCCCTGGGCATAGGGCAATGGACTCGGAAGAAAAAATGGAAGAAGAAAGGCGACTCTGCTATGTAGGTATGACAAGGGCAAAAGAGAGACTTTTCCTCACCAGTGCCAATTATAGAATCGTGTATGGACAGGGAGATTACACAAGAGAATCGATATTTTTAAAGGAGCTTGACCAAAGCCTTCTTGACAGTAACGGAGACCATGTTTACAGGGGAAGCGGGGATGTTAGGACTGTAAATTACAGTTCTTTTGAAGTTTACACAGGGAAGCTTGATGGTTTTGCCAAACCTGTATATAAGCCATACGATCCATTGCAATCGGCAAAAAGGGCGATTAAAGAAAATACATTGTCCATCAATGAAGATTTCAATATAGGAGACCAGGTGGAGCACAGCAAATTCGGGAAGGGAATGGTGTTGGAAGTTGAAGACAAAACCATCACCGTAGTATTTGATAAAGAGGGAAGAAAGAAGCTTGCCAGAGGAATAGCCCCGTTAAAAAAGCTGTAAAGAAAACACAAGAGAGTTTATGAAGAAGGAGCAAAATGGATAAGAGGGAGAGAATAAAGGAACTTACCGATATACTTAATAAAGCGGCTAAAGCTTATTACCAAGAGAGCAGAGAAATAATGGCCAATTATGAATACGATGCTCTTTATGACGAACTGAAAAGTTTGGAAGATGAGACGGGAATAGTCTTGGCCGGAAGTCCTACTGCCAATGTTGGTTATGAGGTTCTTTCTAATTTGCCAAAAGAGGAGCATAAAACCAGAATGCTTTCTTTGGACAAGACAAAGGAGGTTGACCATCTCATTGCCTGGTTGGGTAAGGAAGAAGGAATTTTGTCGTGGAAGCTGGATGGGCTTACGATAGTTCTCACGTATCGTGACGGAAAATTGGAGAAAGCGGTCACTCGTGGCAACGGCCTTGTAGGTGAAGTGGTTACCAACAATGCAAAGGTATTTACTAATTTGCCTTTATCAATAGATTTTAAAGGTGAACTGGTTTTGCGAGGAGAAGCGGTAATTTCCTATGAGGATTTTGAGCATATAAATTTGAGCATTACCGATGAAGATGCCAAGTATAAGAATCCGCGCAACCTCTGCTCAGGCTCTGTAAGGCAGCTTAATAATGAGGTAACGGCTCAGAGAAGGGTTAGATTTTATGCTTTCTCGTTGGTTTCAGCAGAAGAAATGGACTTTGAAACAAGAAGCCGGCAGATGGAGTGGCTTGAGGGTAAAGGCTTTGATATTGTTGAAAATAAAAAAGTTACAGCAGCAAATATAGCTGAAACCATAGCTTGGTTTGGTGAGAATGTTGAAAAAAATCCAATTCCGTCTGACGGACTGGTTTTGAGCTTTGACAATATAGAATACGGGAAATCTCTAGGTGAAACCGCTAAGTTTCCAAGAGACTCCATAGCGTTTAAGTGGAGAGATGAGGTTAAGGAAACTATATTAAGAGAAATTGAATGGAGCGCATCAAGAACCGGTCTCATAAATCCCATAGCCATATTTGACCCTATAGAACTTGAAGGAACTACGGTGACCAGAGCTTCTGTTCATAACGTAAGTATTGTAAAGGAATTGGCGCTTGGCATAGGTGATACGGTGAAAGTTTACAAAGCCAATATGATAATTCCACAAATAAGTGAGAACGTTACAAAAAGCGGCGGTGCAAAGATACCTGCTGTTTGTCCGGTGTGCGGAGGGAAGACTCATATAAACAGAGAACGAGATGTGGAAACACTTATTTGTGGCAATATTGATTGTCAGGCGAAGCAGATAAAGAGCTTCAGCCATTTTGTCTCAAGGGATGCCATGAACATAGAAGGACTGTCTGAAATGACCCTTGAGAAACTCATAGGGGCAGGATTAGTCAAAGAGCCGGCCGATTTGTTTCATGTTGAGAAATTCAAAGAAGAGTTTGTAATAATGGAGGGATTCGGAGAGAAATCCTTTGATAATTTGAAAAAGTCCGTAGAAAGGGCGAAAAACACTACTCCCGACAGATTACTTTACAGCCTTGGCATTCCGGGCATAGGTAGAGCCAATGCCAAACTGATAGCCAAACACTGCCTAAACAAGTGGGAAGCCATTCAAAGCTTAACTGCAGAGGAGCTTATTTCTATAGAAGGAATAGGAAATATAATGGCAGAAAATTTCACCATGTTTTTTAGTAAGGAAAAAAACAAAAAAATTGTGGAAGACATTTTGAAGGAAATAACTCTTAATGAAGAGGCAGAAATAGGAAGCAATTCTTTAAAGGGAATGACTTTCGTCATAACGGGAAGTCTTAACCATTTTGAAAACAGAGAGGCTCTTAAGGAAGCAATAGAGAAAGAAGGAGGAAAGGTGGCAGGTTCTGTCAGCAGCAAAACCAACTATCTGATAAACAACGATTTGCTTTCCAATTCATCAAAAAACAAGAAAGCCAAAGAGCTGGGAATTCCTATCATAGATGAGAACACCATTGTTGGGTGGTTGACTTTGGAGTGAAAAAACAATATAATAATTAGGTAATTAAATTGCCCTTGATAAGCTTCGCCCGGCATGGTTTGGGTCCTGCGCAATAGGACACTGTGAACCTTGTCAGGTCCGGAAGGAAGCAGCAATAAGCGGAAGTTCTTATGTGCCGCAGACTAGCCTTCTCCAACGCCTGCGCGGAGCTTTTCAAGGGCAATTTGTAATAATAAAGGAGCCTTATATGTACACCGCTTTATACAGAACTCAAAGACCTGAAGTCTTTGAAGAAATACTCGGACAAGAGCATATAGTTAAGATACTTACGCACCAGCTGGAAACCGACAGTGTAAGTCACGCCTATCTTTTCTGTGGCACCAGAGGAACGGGAAAAACCACCACAGCCAGAATTCTGGCAAAGGGGGTAAATTGTTTATCTCAAGGCAGAAAACCTTGCGGAGCTTGTAGCCACTGCGCATCCATTAAGGAGGGGACCTTTATGGATGTGGTAGAAATAGATGCAGCTTCCAATAACGGAGTTGAAAATATAAGGGAACTTAGAGAAAGCGTAAAGTACCCTCCTGCGGTGGGTAAGAAAAAAGTGTATATAATAGACGAAGTTCACATGCTTTCTACAGGTGCGTTTAATGCGCTTTTAAAAACTTTGGAGGAGCCTCCTGAGCATGTAATGTTCATTTTGGCAACCACCGAGCCACAGAAACTGCCACCGACTATTCTTTCCCGTTGCATGAGACTGGATTTCAGAAGGGTTTCTCAAAGTGTAATTGGGGAGAATATGAAGGAAATATGTCAAGAGAGAGGTGTAGAAATTACACCTGATGCGGTGAGACTTCTTGCCAACTGTGCCGATGGTTCAGTGAGAGACGGTCTTAGTATTTTGGACCAAGTCCTTGCAGGCGGAGATAGCGAGATAGACAGAGAGAAGGTTTTGGAGTATGTTGGAACCACCGGGGACGAATTTTTCATTGAACTTACAGAATTGGTGTCAAAAGGCAAAACTGCTGAGAGCCTTCTGCTTCTTAATGAAGTTTTACTGGAAGGAAAAGATGTTAAGCAGATTATGAAGGATTGGGTGAGCCATTATAGAAGCTTGCTCATTACAAAGTTTGTCAAAGATGCCGGAGACATGCTGAATATGTCGCGAGAAAATTTGGAGCGAGTATCAGAGCAAAGTCAAAACATATCTTTGGAGGAGATAGATTTTGCCATTACCAGATTGTCTAAGACCATCAATGATGGAAGATGGTCCACTAATCCGAGAGTTCTTCTTGAACTTGCCATTGTGTCTATTGCCGGGGGGGAAGGAAAAGATACAGCCACCCCACCTGCAATCTTTAAACGGAATGAAACTCCCGAAAGATATGCAGAAACCAAAACAGAAGAAACAGTACCTAGGTGCAAAGAGGCAGAAGAAAAGAAGCCTGTTGAAAAAAAACGACAAGCGCCAAAGGTAGAGCCGGTAGAAATAGATTATTCAAATAAACGACTGTGGGAAAGTTTATTTGAAGAAGGCGAAGGCGCCATAGGCAGCTTTAATTTAATCAAAAACGGGACTAAGCTTTATAAGATAGAAAAGGATACTTTTGTTGTATTGGCAAACAGCAGTTTTACCCAGAAGTATGTTGAACAAAAGGCGTCACAACTTGAGGGTCTCATGGAAGAAAAACTAGGGAAATATCTCAAGCTGATTTGCAAGCTGGAGGAAAATATTACCGGCGAAGAAAAAAAGAATGAAACCACAGAAGACCTTGCAAGAGAAGCGGGTGCTATTCTGGGGCTGAATATAGAAATAGAATGATAATTGATAATAATTGATAATAAGGAGGCATATCATGGGAAAGGGAATGAGAGCAGGAAAGAGACCGTCAACCGGTGGCGGAGGAATGCAAAAACAGTTGCAACAGATGCAGGCGATGCAGAGAAAAATGGAAATAATGCAGGCTGAATTGGAAGAGAAGGAAGTGACCACTACAGCCGGCGGCGGTGCAGTTACTGTTGTAGTTAACGGGAAAAAAGAACTTGTAAAGTTGGAAATAAAACCTGAAGTATGTGATCCTGATGATGTGGAAATGTTACAGGATTTGGTTATGGTTGCAGTAAATGAAGGCCTTAGACAAATCGAAGAAATTTCAAATTCTGAGATGAGTAAACTTACCGGAGGACTTGGAATCCCGGGACTGTAGGTCATAAGGATAAGGAGTAATTTATGAAGCAATATCCAAGACCACTGGCTAAGCTAATTGGTGAATTGTCAAAGTTGCCGGGGATAGGTTACAAAACTGCACAGAGACTGGCATTTCACATTTTATCTCTCGATGAAAGTGAAACGAATGCCTTGGCAGATTCTATAAAAGAGGCCAAAAAAGAGATGAAGTATTGCAGCATATGCGGAAATCTTACGGATAAAGACCCTTGCATTATATGTTCTGATCCGTCAAGGCAAGAGGATGTAATTTGCGTGGTGGAAAGTCCAAGAGATGTGGCAGCCATGGAGAGAATCAAAGATTTTAACGGTCTCTATCATGTTTTGCACGGTGTAATTTCGCCTATGGATGGAATTGGACCTGAAGACATAAATCTAAAAGCTCTCATTGGGAGGTTGCAACAAACCGATGTCAAGGAGTTAATAGTGGCAACTAATCCCAACATTGAAGGTGAGGCAACGGCTATGTATATTGCAAGGCTCATTAAACCTGCAGGGATTAAGGTGAGCCGCATTGCTCACGGCCTGCCTGTGGGAGGAGATTTAGAATACGCTGATGAAGTAACTCTCTTAAAGGCTGTGGAAGGGCGCAGAGAATTATAGTAAAGAAAAATCTCTCTGAAAATTTTCAGAGAGATAATTTTCTTTCTTTGGCAAGTTTGATTAAATATGAATACTTTGCTTTGGCGGCCAAAAGGTTATATGATGCATAGTCTACAGCTTTGTCATCGGTAAGCTGGTTAAATGTAGAGACGGCATTTTCCAATTCAAAGCGGGCATTGTTAATGGAGATATATAGCAGTTGATCTTCGGTGGGCTCCGACTTTAGAGCATTGGCACCTCTGATCTTTTCACAAGCAAGAGAATAACCCTTTTGAAATTTTCTTTTTATAGAATTAGTCAAAATAATCACACCTTTCTGACTTATTTAATTCTATTTTATTCCAAAAAGACATATTTTATACAAATAGGACGGAGGACAAAATTATGGCAAGTACAATAAGTGTTTTTTTAACTTACATAGGCGCAATAATACTGATAATAGTATTTGGAAAGATTTTTTTGTGGCCAATTAAGATGATATTAAAATTAATTGTAAACAGCCTTATTGGAGGAGCAGTTATTTTTATAATAAACTTGGTTGGTGCAGGATTTGGCCTTTTGATTCCCCTCAACTTTTTAAACGCCCTAATCGTTGGGGTGTTAGGCTTACCGGGAGCCATATTGCTGCTGATATTATCTCTGTAAGGCAATTTTGCATACTAAAAGCCTCGCAACGGAAGTTGCGAGGCTTCTTTATACTGTTATGAAAGTAATTAGTTGAACATTCCCAGTCCGAAGAATATATCAAGCTGTCCAAGGAAGATTACAACCATTATAACCGGTGCTACGAACTTAATACAGAATTCATAGAATTTCTTGGTTTTGAAGCTATTGCCGTTGAGGGTAACTTCTTCTTCCACCAAGCTTGTTGGAATGATGATAGCCAAGTAACAAGCACCCAGCGGCATCAATATACCTTCTGCAATAAGGTCGATGGCGTCAAGCCAACATCCTTGTCCAAAGAACTGAGGGAAGCCGTTGGCTCCAAGACCGTCAAGGGAAACCAAAGTAGCGGTAATCATGATAGTAATACCCATTACTGTTACGATGGCCTTTCTGTTTACTTTCTTGCCTTTTTCGATGAACTTATCCATTACCACAGCACAAGTTCCTTCAAGTAATGAGATTGAAGAAGTTATAGCAGCAATGAAAACCAAAGCATACATAAGGAATCCAAAGAATGGACCAATTTTACCCATTGAGTCAAATACAGTCTGAAGTGTTATAAATAACAGTCCAGGGCCCTGTCCCGGTTCAAGTCCCATTGCGAAAACTGCCGGCATAGTTGCAAGACCTGCCATGATAGCTACTGTAGTGTCCGCAAAAGGAATGATTAATGCACTTCTTTCAAGACTCTCAGTCTTAGGTAAATATGAACCGTATGTTACCATGATGGACATTCCCAATGATAATGAGAAGAACATTTGACCACCGGCAACTGCCAGAACAGAAATCCATCCGGCACCTTCAAATGCAGACCAGTCAGGCTTGAACATGAATGCAAGACCTTCAGAAGCACCAGGAAGGGTAACGCTTCTGATTATAACGATGACGAGCATTACAAACAGTGCAGGCATTGCTATTGCTGAGAATTTTTCTATACCTCCCGAAACACCACCTCTTACAATTAAAACCGTAAGAACAACGAAGATGAGCGAGAATATTACGGTCTGAACCATATCAGTTGTAAATTCCCCAAAGAATGCAGCGCTGTCCATGCCACCTATACCCCAACTTGCACCAAAGAGATCACCTAAGTTTGCAATAGCGTACTTCATACAGTAACCACCAAGCATGGAGTAGAAAGATAGAATTAGCCAAGGAGCAATTACGCCCATCCAACCGATAAAAGTATATTTTTCCGATAAAGACTGATAAGCTCCGATTACACCTTTGCCGGTCTTTCTTCCAAGCGCCAGTTCGGAAATCATAATTACGTATCCTACAAAGACTACCAGAGCCAAGTAAAGGATTAAGAAGGCGAATCCGCCATTGGCACCCATTTTGTAAGGGAACCCCCAAAGGTTACCAAGACCAACGGCAGAGCCCACAGCAGCCATGATGAAACCAAAGCTGGAGGCAAATTGCCCTTTGTGGTTTTGATTATTCTGTTCCATGAAATTGTCCTCCTATAATAAATTTCAATATAAAAATTTGTTGAATTATACAAAATAATATAGCAAAATTTGTGTTACATGTCAATTGAATAAACGAAAAAATTTCATCAAAATGCAAAAAAATTAACAAAATAATTGGTAAATTGACTGATTTTATAAATAAATGTATAATAGGTGGGGATATATTGGAGGAGGTAGAAGGAGATGTCCATAGAAATAGTAAGAGAATATTTCAAAGAACTAAATATTGAAGACAGAATTATGGAATTTGATGTGTCCAGTGCTACCGTTGAATTGGCTGCCCAGGCAGTGGGTGTTGAAGGCGGCAGAATATGCAAGACTCTGTCTTTCAAAGATGGGGAGGAAAGCTGTATCCTTATACAAACTGCAGGAGATACTAAAATAGATAATAAAAAGTTCAAGGAAACCTTTCACCAGAAGGCCAAGATGCTTTCACCTGATGAGGTTGTGAATTTCACCGGCCATGCCATAGGCGGTGTGTGTGCTTTTGGAATAAAAAATCCAAAGGTTAAAATATACTGTGATGAATCGATGAAAAGATTTGGGACTGTTTTCCCGGCTTGTGGAAGCAGCAACAGTGCAATAGAGTTAACCCCC
>JAZNUK010000061.1:0-10864 GCA_045592265.1 Candidatus Fimisoma sp.
GTCTTTGTAACAGTTCCCGTATAATTACCTTTTCCGGTAATTGTTGCTGTAGCTGTTCCTGCATTTACATTGTTTGCATAGCTTACAGTGTAATCTGTTCCTTCTGTCAGTCCTTCTACTGTAACTGCAGGCTTCTTTGCCTGTCCGTCATATACAGTGCTGCTGTAGGAAAGGACAACGGTTTTTTCCTCTATGTTTATATTTGTTTCTGTTTTTCCTTCAACTATCGAAAAAGCTTTTTCAATGCTTCCCGAATAGTTACCAATACCTGTTATAACAGCCGTTGCATTACCCACTTCAATATTGTTCTGATAATCCACCGTAAAATCGGTTCCCTCTGCCAAGCCGTCAATAGTGATTTGTGGTTTATGTTCTTGTCCATTATACTCAGCACGATCATATGAAATCACTATTTCCTTATGGCTAATATCTGCAGGCGTTATAGTAAAGTTTACCTTTACCTCTCCTTCATAAGGAAACTTTTGGCCACCTTCATCGGGATACAATTCTCCCATCGCAGTTATGATAACGGTTCCGGTCCCCACGTTTACATTATCCATATATTGAACCTCATAATAGTAAGGATTTATGGTCTCGTAATCATTCCACAATGTAACTTTTGGCTTTTGTTCCTCGCCTGTATATTCACAACTGTCGAAAGATAACTGAACATTTGCACTTTCTATAGTATCCATTCCATCATCCACATAAATTCTGTTCAATATTGATGGCTTTTCCACTAGAGGATGATTAATAAAAGTCTTTATGTATGCAATTCCTTTTTTATGTGCCGTAACAACACCATTTTCATCCACGGTTGCCACATCTTCGTTGGTAGAAGTATATGTTGCGCCCGAAATTCTTACGGTGCTCAAGCACTTAACACTCATGCTTTTATTTTGAATTACAACTCCCATATCATAAGTATCACCGCTATTTAAAACCCCATTTTTACGAATAATTCTTTCCAGCTGTATGTTTTCCGGACTAACCTTAATGTCTGACCATCCTTCAACATCATGGAATATTCTCTGCGGCTCTGCCGGAGTCGTACTTCTAAAAAGTTGTACCCAATATTTTCTACCGCCTTCTTGTGAAAAACAACCTATTCCTATGCTTTCATAAACAGGATCCAGTATGTTTTTACGATGATTGGCCGAATACATCCATCCTTCAATGGCACCCTCTGGCAATTCCATACCTGACGCTATGTTTTCCGTACGTTGCACAAGCCACCATCCGTCCTGAGTTTTGTCATATGGAAGAAATATTGTGAAACAACTTTCACCATTAGGCCTTTTATGTCCAAAGTATACTGCACATTCCGCCGCTCGCCGCATAGCCAGCCTAGTCAATTCCCCATCAATCTCCAAAGGCTGCAATCCATGTGCTATACGCTCCTGATTGGTTAGCTCAACGGTTTTCATTGCGTCTTCATAATGAAATGTGCCCTCAATTCTTACATCTAGCGTTTCCGCTTCGGCGGCAAAGGCAACCGCCGGTATAATCATAAAGAGGAGCATACCTACTAAAAAAATTCTTAAAACTCTTCTGCAAACACTACTAGAATTCATGACGTCCTCCATTTTTCGCAATCCATACCCCTTTGCAACTTAACAATACACCCCCCTAACAAATAAGTCAAGACCTTTTTGTTATTTTTTTGTCATATTTTGTGATTTTTTTATCAATTCTTTGTTTTTTTAAGTTTTTTGTTTATTTATGCGTTTTTCCCTTAGGCAAACTCCAACGGAATTTAGCGGCACAAAGCCTAAGTGCCACTATGACCGCCGTTCCCAAGGTCATAGAAATACCTTGCCCTATATGCAACCATAATACACCGCAAACCAAAGCACCAATCAAAGATGCTGTAGCATAAAAGTGTTTTACGAATATATATGGTCTGTCCCCTGCCATAACATCTCTCATCACGCCACCCCCGACGCCGGTAACCACGCCTACGAATATAAGTAAAAACAGGTTGTATTGATCGGTTATTGAATAGGCTGTCTGTATTCCTACCACGGTAAAAATGCCCAGTCCCACCGAATCCATAAGTAACATGATTTTTTCCGAATACTGCGGATGTTTTACAAAGATATTTTGCACTATAGGCAGAAACACTATAATGGCAGTAATAATTGCAATCACTGCATAAATAGGATTTTGAAAAGTGCTTGGAGGTGTGATCCCCAAAATAATATCTCGTATAATTCCACCGCCTACTGCAGTAGTTAGTCCCAATATCACCACTCCAAATATATCCATTTCCTTTCTGACACCTATCATAGCTCCCGATATTGAAAACGCTATGGTTCCTATAATTTCAAATATGAGTTGCACTGTATCCGACATTTTCTTTCCTCCTAATTCCCTGATTCAGTGTTTTTTCAATGTCTCAACAACAAAATTCCAGCATACCCACGAGACACCTGTCAAAATTCCTACTAAAAAGAGCCTACCCACTATAGGCAAGTGGATGGCCCTTTAATGTTTTCTTAATATTTAATAAACTATGCTCTAAATTGCTTCTTCTCTTTTGTATGTGATAAGATCTTCTGCAATTTCATTTGCTGCCAGCGATACAGGTCTGTCTGTATCTGCATCCGTCAAGATAGGTTTGCCGTCAATAATATCTCTGGCACGCTTTGCGGCAAGAATTACCACGGTATATCTGCTGTCAGCTTTTTTTCTTATTTCATTGATTGATGGATATAACATTACGCTTCCTCCTTATAACTTTCTATTAGTTCTTCGGCACTGAAGGCTACTTTTGAATGTTCTGCTACTACGATAGCTTTAACCCTTGCCACTGCTTCTTCCAGTACGCCGTTTACTACACAATAGTCATATTTATCAATATATGAGAGTTCCTTCAAAGTCTCCCCAAGCCGGAGCTCTATGGCTTCCTCCGTCTCCGTTCCTCTTCCCGTCAACCGCTTTCTAAGTTCAGCCATAGACGGTGGAAGAATGAATATAAATACTCCATCAGGATAGTTTTCCTTTACCTTCAATGCACCTTGCATATCTATCTCAAGGATAACATCTATTCCCTTTTCAAGTTTTTCAACCACCGGTTCCTTTGGAGTACCATAGTAATTGCCATAAACCTCTGCATATTCAAGAAAGTTGTTCTTGGAAATGTTATCTGTAAAGGTCTCCTTATCTGTGAAGAAGTAACTTATGCCTTCTATCTCTCCTTCTCTTGGCTTCCTTGTGGTCATGGAAACGGACAATTGCAAGTCTTGTGCTTCTTCCAAAAGTTTTTTACATATTGTGCCCTTGCCTGCTCCGGAAGGACCGGAAAAAACAAATAACTTGCCCGGATGCTTATCTGTAAGGTTCATTTCTAACTCCTAGTAAAATATTAGCTTATATGAATGTTTATTTTACCATATTTTACTCAAGATTTCAAGTACAGAAATACATTAAGGTTCTTGCAATTAATCCATTAAGGTTCTTGTACCAATCCATTATTCTATATTTTGAACCTGCTCACGAATTTTTTCAACTTCGCTTTTGATTTCCAACATATAATTGGTTATGATTATATCATTGGCCTTTGACCCTATGGTATTAGCCTCCCGGTTCATTTCTTGCACAAGAAAGTCCAGTTTCTTACCTTCTGCTTCTTTGCCTTCATTAATTATTTTTTTCAGCTGCACAAGATGGCTGTTGAGGCGCGTTATTTCTTCATCAATAGAAGACTTGTCGGCAAAGATTGCAGCCTCTGTCAGAATCCTTTCTTCCGGCATGGATGCATTTCCATCTAAAAGCTCTGTAATTCTCTCCCTTAGACGGGCTGTATACTGGGCAACTACCATAGGTGCGCGCTCAGCTATCTTGTCAAGAAGTTCCTTAATTCTTTCACCCTTGCCGATTAAATCCTCCGCCAGCTTTTCACCTTCAATGGCTCTCATCTTTTCCAAATTTGCCGAAGCTTCTGCCACAGGAACAAGAATAGCCTTCGTTATCTCTTCTTCATCCTCCACATCAGGAATTGCCTTCATTACGTCCGGCATGGTTGCAAGCAGTCTCAGATCTATATTCCCCTGCAGGTCAAAAGTTTCCTGCAACGCCTTAAGATTTTCATAATACTGTCTTGCAATGGGCTCATTGAGTTTTATATTTATATCGTTTTCCGTAATGTTCTCCACCATGATGGAAACATCCACTTTACCTCGGCGAAGTTTTTCTTTTACCAGAGCTTTTACTTTATCTTCAGCAAATCCGTAACGACGAGGCATTTTAATTGATATATCGGAGTAGCGATGGTTTACTGATTTAATCTCTACGGTAATATTCCTTTTTCCGTCGGAATACTCGCTTCTTCCGAAGCCTGTCATACTCTTTATCATTTACTTCTCCTTCTTTTCCGGTACGATAAACACAAATATCAGTGAACTTATGAGAAGCATAAACGGATAGAACAGGTTAGGAATAATCTCAAATGCCGAAATAGCGTGACCCAAAGTCGTCACTGTGGATACTGCTACCAACATCTGTGCACCGTAAGGTATTATTCCCTGGAAGATACATGAGAAAGTATCCAGTAAAGATGCCGTCTTTCTTGGTGAAATTCCGTAATCCTGAGCCATCTCTTTAGCAATAGGATTAGCCATAACTATAGCAACGGTGTTGTTGGCAGTAGCGATATCCATAGCTCCTACCAAAAGTCCCATTCCCAGCTTTCCGCCTTTTTTGCCCTTAAATACTTTTTTAATAAGTCCAAGGAGAGCCTCAAAGCCGCCGTATTCATTGATTAAAGCGCATATAGCGGCTACCAAAATAGCCACCATGGAAGTTTCAAACATACCGGACACTCCTGCACCCATACTTGCAAGTAGATCCGTCAAAGCTGTTGCTCCCGTTCCTACCATAATGAGGGCTCCGCTGACAATTCCTATAAGTAAAACTACGAATACATTGATACCTACAATGCCTCCTACCAACACCAATATGTAAGGAATAATCTGAATCAAGTTATAATCTCCGATTACTGCTTCACCTACAGGTGTTCCCAAGGTCATGATTGCTAAAACTATGATTGTGGCAATGGCAGCCGGCAATGCTATTCCAAAGTTCTCTCTGAATTTATCTTTCATCTCGCAGCCCTGCCCGTTACATGCAGCTATTGTAGTGTCAGAGATAAATGATAAGTTATCGCCAAACATTGCGCCACCCACAACAGGACCAACACATAAAGGTATTGCAAAGCCCGTACTTTCAGCAACGGCTACTGCAATGGGTGTCAGCAGAGTTATGGTTCCTACCGATGTACCCATGGCCAAAGATACAAATGCACTTACAATGAACAGTACCAATACTGCATATTGTGACGGAATAAATGAAAGTACAAAGTAAGCTACACTTTCTGCGCTGCTTCTTCCCACAACTCCCACAAATATTCCTGCCAGCATGAATATTAACACCATGGTAATTATGTTCTTGTCCCCCACACCTTTTGCCATTATATCCAGCTTGTCATCCATCTTTAATTTTGGATTCTGAGCGCAGGCAACAACCAGTGCAATTACAAAGACTACTACAATTGGGATATTATAAAATCCCATAGGAATCTTCATTACATACTCAAATACAATACCAAGTCCCAGATATAATACCAGGAATACCCCTATAGGCAATAATGCCCCATAGTTTGCTTTTTTCATAAGTGACCTCCGTTTTAATTTTCTTTTCATTTTTTAACTTACTTTTGATTTTTTAGTTTGCTTTTCTTTTACTTCGGTTTTAATGGGAAAACAAAATAAAAAAAGCTCTCAGAGACATACTGAAAGCTTAAACTTCGTGGTTGCGGGGAAAGGACTTGAACCTTCGACCTCCGGGTTATGAGCCCGACGAGCTACCAACTGCTCTACCCCGCGATGTCATGTTTAATTCTATGTCGCCGACCCATAAAATATGCCGAAATTGTGGGTGGTGCCGGAGACCGGGGTCGAACCGGTACGATCGGTAAGGATCGCAGGATTTTAAGTCCTGTGCGTCTGCCAATTCCGCCACTCCGGCAAAAAAATGGCTCCAAGGGTGGGGCTCGAACCCACAGCCTATCGGTTAACAGCCGAGTGCTCCACCATTGAGCTACCTTGGAACAATGTGTTGTCAATGAGCGACAACACTAAGATTATACATTAAGAAATATTAGTTGTCAAGGAAATTTATGATAATTTTTCATTTTTTCCTGCAATGGCTTCAAGGCGGTCTTTTTCAACGTTTTCGGCCACAATTGCAATTTTTTTGTTGTACTTTTCCACCTTTTCCTTGTCACCTATTATCTCATATGCTTTGACCAGCTCCTTCATGGTCTCCACATTACTAGGCGAAAGTTTGAGAACCTCTAGGAAGTGAACGATTGCTTCCTCAGTCATTTCCAACCCTTGATATGCTGCGCCCAAGTAATACCACAGAGGCCACCATTGGGAGTATTCCCCTTCTTTATACGGCGACAGAGCCTCTATTCCCTCTTGATACTTTCCGGCAAGAACAAGATTGTATCCGGCCTCAATCTTTACAGGTTGATCCAGGGCGGTCAATCTCTCTTCTATCTCTTTCTTTTTTTCTTCGTCAGCGGTAAGCCTTACAAATTCCTCCCACGTTAATTTAGCCTTTACATAAAGCCCTAAATTTATGTATCCATAGCCTAAAAAATAATATGCTTCCGCAAATTCCGGCTTTCTCAATGTAACCTGTTCAAAGGCTTCCAGCGATTCCGCCTTAAATCGGGCGATAAAATCTTCCTCTTCCCCAAGTTCGTAGGCATCTTTACAAGCCCTTCCATAACAGTACATGGCATCAATATTGTCGGGATCAATAATCATAGCCGCTCTAAACTGTATGCAAGCATAGTCAAAATCGTTTTTCTGCGCTCCGTCAACACCATCTGCAATAAGTCCTTGGGCAAAACGTTTGTCAAAGGCCTTGAGAATATAAGCCTTATAGTTGTCAACATATTCAAATGCCGGATCGCATCCCATTACAAAAGCCATTCCTCTGGCAATTGTTAAGGTTGTGATGGAATTTAACTCTGTCTTTCTGATAGGAATAGGAACGCCCTTTAATATTTCCGTAAGGCCGTTCTTTTCCAGATATGCTTCCGACAACTCATCAAATATAAAGTCACTTAAATGGGGTCTGAGAAACATCCCAATTCTGTCTTTTATTTCATCCATGAACTACATTCCCCATCCTTTCTTCAGAAAGCGATTCACCTCTTCCATGGTCAAGGTTTCCGCTAAATCTTTTTCCAGATTTTCCTTAATTTCCTCATGACATTCAGGTATCTGTCTTAAGGCAAATTTGTACAGTATTTTGTAATGGGCCTCTTTTTTCCTGCTTTTATGCTGGTATCCTGCTTCATAATAAAAGTCTGCCAGCATCTCATAAAAGGCAAAAGGAGTCTTCTCCAAAGCACCCATAAGATAGGACAAGATGTTTTCAAAGCCACCGCGATTGTAATACACATCCAGCATTTTCTCTATCATTTTCAGCTTTGTCAAATCTTTTGCGCTCATCCAGTTGTTTGATATGATTTCATACGGGGCCTTGTCCTTATGTTTTATGCCGAATTCTTCTTTCATATCGTCAATAGGCGTTCCTTGTAAAACCTTTAGAAAGCCTAACTGGAAAACATCCGCGTGGAGGTCATATACCTTGTTGAAGGACCTTGCAAAAAGCTTATAAGTCTCATAAGGAAGTCCTGCTATAAGGTCCACATGAATGTGTATATTTCCCATGGCCATCAGTTTTTCCACATTGTCAAGTATAGGATATACATTTTCCTTTCTGTTTACTGCAATGAGGGTTTTAGGATTGGTTGATTGGATTCCTATTTCAAATTGGAACAGACCTTTTCTTGCCGTGGAAAGCAGTTCCAGCATAGGCCTTGTCAACAAGTCTCCGCATATCTCAAAGTGGAAGTTTGTGACACCATTGTCATTCTCTATTAGATATTTGAAAATTTCGTATGCCCTCTCCTGGTCATAGTTGAAAGACCTATCGACAAACTTAACCTGCATCACTTTCTTATATAAAAAATATCTCAAATCTCCTTTTACCCTTGCCACAGACAAAGGTCTTAGAGTCTTGTCTATGGAGGACATACAATAGCTGCAATTAAACGGACACCCTCTTACCGACTCATAATAGATCACCTTGTCTTCTTCACATTCCAAAATAGAATACAAGAAAGGTATATAATTAAAATCCATCGGCTCTACTTGCTGATTTACATAGATTTTTCCTTCTTGCCTATATACAAGGCCGGGAATTGTGTTGAAAGGCTGCCCTTCCTCATGGATAACCTGACAGAAGCGATAGAAAGAGTATTCTCCTTCCCCACAGAATATAAAATCTACCCATGGGTTCTCTACTGCAAAGACGTGAGGTTGTGTACTCACTTCAGGTCCGCCTACACATATTTTCGCATGAGGATTCGCCTTTTTTAAATTTTCACCTATGCCCTTAATCAGTTCTATATTCCATATATAGCACGAGAAACACACTATGTCATAGTCACCTCTTATTATTTCGCCATATATATACGAGGATTCATTGTTTATGGAAAATTCCTTGATATCAATGTCATCAGAAACATCAGCAGTTACAGTATAAAGATACTTTAATGCCGGATTACTATGCACATATTGAGAATTTAAAGTAGTCAATAAAATTTTCATAATTATAACATCCTGAATCTTTCGTCTTTTAACAACCCTCTGTCTGCCATACATCTCTTGAGGGATTCTATCATGCTTCCATTGTCAAAAGGCAGATTTCCTCTTAAGGAAACATAGTTTGAAGCGTGATTACTCCTAAACACGCAAGGTTTATCCGGCCTTGCATGCTGCAACATAAGACAGGTCTCCGCCAGAATCTCTTCCGGAGAAAGAGGTTTGAATCTTCCCGCTTTGTAATCATCATACAAAGGTGCCGGCGGTTGCAACATCAGCGTAAGAAGGCTCACATAGGAGGCATTCATTTCTGTAATCATTCTTCCGGTCTCGATGGCATGCTCTTCCCAAAACTCCGGTCCGCCGAGACCACTGATAAATGTTACGGAAGTCTTAATTCCAACCCCTTCAAGCTTCTTTACTCCTTCAATAAGCTGTTCTCTGGTTTCTCCCTTGTTTATCATCTTAAGAACTTTCTCGCTGCCTGACTCTGCCCCCATATATACCATTGAAAGACCGCTGTCTCGCAACATTTTAAGTTCTTCATCTGTCTTTCTTAAAGCATCGGAGGCTCTTCCGTAAAGAGTTACCCTTTCACACTCCGGAAAATTCTTCTTTATGTGTTCCAGAATAACGAGAAGTTTCTCAGTTTTTAAGCAGAGGGCATCACCGTCGCATAGAAAAATCCTTTCAACACGCATATAGTGTTTTCTTGCCCACTCCAGATCTTCAATGACCTCCTCGGGTTTGCGAACTTTAAACTGTTTTTCTTTAAACATATTACAAAAGGTGCATTTGTTATGTGAACACCCTATTGTAACCTGAACTAACAAGCTGTATGCCTCACTTGGCGGTCTGTAAATGTCACCGATATATCGCATTTAGATATGTCTCCCTCTTATAAAGCTCTCTACATTCATACTACACTATTACTACATTCTTTCAGGTGCTTCAATTCCAAGCAATGCCAGACCATTCTTAATGGCAATCTTAGCGGCAGTAACCAATGCCAGCTTGGCTATTTTTTCTTCCTCGTTATCAACCAAGATATGTTCGTCGTGATAGAAACGATTGAAGGCCTGTGCCATATCTACAATATGTCTGGTGACTACGGATGGTTCGTATTTTTCACCTGCATCTATGACAGTCTCAGGCATTGCATAGATTAATTTTGCCAATTCATAGGAGCTGTCGCTCGTAATATATTCAGCCTTGACATTTTCAATACACGCCGCCTTTTGAGCCAAATCTTCTCCTGCGTTGCGGAGAACACTTGCTGCTCTTGCATAGGTGTACTGTACATAAGGACCTGTTTCACCGTTAAAGTCAAGAACCTTATCCCAAGAGAACACATAGTCCTTAATTCTGTTATTTGAAAGTTCATTAAAGATTACTGCACCTATACCCACTTGTTTTGCAGTTTCATCAATATTGTCTGTGTTAACTCCCTTTTCTTTTATTATTTCCCTTGTCTGTTCAACAGCTCTGTTGAGAACATCTTCCAGGAAAACAACTCTGCCATGTCTTGTCGACATAGTTCCTTCCTCAAGGCTTACCAGGCCAAAAGGCACGTGGACACAGTCACCTGACCACTCATACCCCATCAGGTTCAAGATTCTAAACCACTGCTGGAAGTGAAGGTTCTGCTGCGATGCAACTACATATATATTTTTGTAAAAATCATAAGTTTCTTTTCTGTATACGGCTGCCGCAATGTCTCTGGTAATATACAATGTAGAACCGTCGGATTTTGTAATAAGTGCCACCCCTAGACCGTATTCTTCAAGGTCTACAATCTGAGCTCCTCTTGATTCTTCCAGCAGGCCTTTCTCTTTTAATTCATTTACAAATCTAGGCATCTTGTCTGAATAGAAGCTTTCGCCCGCGTAGGAATCAAATTCTATTCCCAACATATCATAAACTCGACTGAATTCTTTGAGAGACTCATCTCTGAACCACTGCCACAGTTCCATTTCTTCGGCTTCACCGTGTTCAAGCTTTGTGAATATTTCTCTGGCTTCATCTTCAAGTTCCGGATGAGCTTCGGCTTCCTCGTGGAATTTTGTGTAATATGCAAGAAGAGTCTTTATAGGTTCATTTATTACATCTTCTTTATTGCCCCAGTGTCTGTAAGCGCATATCATCTTTCCAAATTGCGTTCCGTAATCACCCAAATG